>NZ_JAHLYV010000012.1:0-175664 GCF_025128115.1 Synechococcus sp. CS-1326
CGAATGAAGCCGTGAGTGGCATCAATGCAAATGCTGTTCTTGTATCCGTAATGGCTGATGCCATTCTTCTTGACCCAGCGGGCGTCAGTGTCCTTCTGGCGCAGTCGGTTTGGCTTGTTCAGCCACTTCTCTGGGATGGATCCATTCTTAATGGTCTTGTTCTCCTCCCTTGAGTTTCGCTGTTTGGGAACAGGTACCAGTGTCGCATCGATGATCTGCCCTCCACGGGCCTCCAGTCCCTCGGACCGCAGGTGCTCCTCGAACCGGTCAAAGAGCTCATCGATAACGCCCGCCTTGCGGAGACGCTCGCGGAAGAAGGCAATCGTGGTGGCATCAGGAATGGTGTTCATCACTCCCAGTCCGACAAATTCCTCGAATGAGCGTCTGTCATTGACCTGGAATTCCAGCTCTTCATCGCTGAGGTTGAACAGCTGCTGAAGCACCAGCATCTTGAAGAGGATGAGCGGATCAATCCGTTTCCTGCCAGCATTGCTCTTCCGTTCATGGCTGTAACCCTGCTCCAGCAGGGGCCTGAAGGCTTCCCAAGGAATCGTCTCGGATAGGGTCGCTAACGTAGGCTTCTTCTGCTGAAGCCTGTGGATGCGCTTCTCCTCATCCCAGAATCCACGCTGTCCCATTCAGCTGTATTGAACTGAACCAATTCTATTGCTTATTTCAAAGTCTGTCAGGGAGCGACGTAGATTTTTCGAGGTGCCCTTCAGCCATCGGGCCCATTCACCGGGCGTTTGCTCCAGACCTTGCCCCATCTCCGCCTGGTCCACCATAAATTCAAGTGATGGCCTTCAGCGCAGACCCCACCGAATCCTTCGAGCTGATCGTGGTCGGCGGCGGCCACGCGGGTTGTGAGGCGGCGCTCACCGCCGCGAGGCTGGGAATCAACACCGCCCTGTTTTCGCTCAACATCGATCGGATCGCCTGGCAGCCCTGCAATCCGGCCGTGGGCGGACCGGCCAAGAGCCAGCTGGTGCACGAGGTGGATGCCCTCGGCGGGGTAATCGGCCGGCTCGCCGATGCCACCGCCCTGCAGAAACGGGTGCTCAACGCCAGCCGCGGACCTGCGGTGTGGGCCCTGCGCGCCCAGACGGACAAACGCCAGTACGCCCGCCAGATGCTGCAGCTGCTGCAGCACACCCCCGATCTCTCCCTGCGCGAAGCGATGGTGGTCGACCTGGAAGTGGAGGGCGATCCCGCAGCTGGGGACGGCCGGGTGATCGGCGTTCGCACCTATTTCGGCAGCACCTACGCCGCCGCTGCCGTGATCCTCACCACCGGCACCTTCCTGGGAGGGCGCATCTGGGTGGGGAACCAGTCGATGCCGGCGGGCCGGGCCGGGGAGCAGCCCTCCGAGGGGCTCACCGAGGCGCTGCAGATGCTGGGCTTCACGACAGGCCGTCTCAAGACCGGCACCCCCGCCCGGGTGGACCGGCGCAGCGTGGCACTGGACCAGCTGGAGGAACAACCCAGCGACGCAGCCGATCAGTTCTTCTCCTTCGATCCCGCCGCCTGGGTGAGCGGCGAACCGATGAGCTGCCACCTCACCCGCACCACGGCGGCCACCCACCAGCTGATCCGCGACAACCTCCACCTCACGCCGGTCCATGGCGGTTTCATCGACAGCAAGGGCCCGCGTTACTGCCCCTCGATCGAAGACAAGATCGTGCGCTTCGCCGACAAGGACAGCCACCAGATCTTCCTGGAGCCCGAGGGCCGCGACACCCCTGAGCTCTACGTCCAGGGGTTCTCCACGGGCCTGCCGGAGCGGCTGCAGCTGGAGCTGCTGCGCACCCTGCCGGGGCTGGAGCGCTGCGTGATGCTCCGGCCCGCCTACGCCGTTGACTACGACTACCTCCCGGCCACCCAGCTCAAGCCCTCCCTGGAAACCAGGCGACTGGCTGGCCTGTTCACAGCCGGCCAGCTCAACGGCACCACCGGCTACGAGGAGGCCGCCGCCCAGGGGCTGGTGGCCGGCCTCAATGCCGCCCGCCGGATCCGCGGCCAGGAAGCCGTGCATTTCCCCCGCGAGGGCAGCTACATCGGCACCCTGGTCGACGATCTGGTCACCAAGGACCTCAAGGAGCCCTACCGGGTGCTGACCAGCCGCAGCGAATACCGGCTCGTGCTGCGGGGCGACAACGCCGACCGGCGCCTGACACCGCTGGGCCGCGAGCTGGGGCTGATCGACGCGCGCCGCTGGCAGATCTTCGAACGCAAGCAGGCGGCGATCACGGCCGAGCAACAGCGGCTGGCCACGGTACGTCTGAAGGCGAGCGACCCGGTGGCGCCGGCGGTGGAGGCTCAGACCGGCGCGGCGATCAGGGGCTCGATCACCCTGGCCGACCTGCTGCGGCGCTCCGGCTTCCACAGCGCCGACCTGGTGCACCATGGCCTGGCCGATCCCGCCCTGCCCCGTGAGGTGCGCGAAGCCGCCGAGATCGATCTGAAGTACAGCGGCTATCTGGCCCGTCAGCAGCAGCAGATCGACCAGACCGGCAAGCAACAGAATCGCCCCATTCCCCCCGACACCGACTTCCACGCCATCACCACCCTCTCCAAGGAAGCCCGCGAAAAGCTCAGTGCCGTGCAGCCCTGCAACCTGGGCCAGGCCTCCAGGATCCCGGGGGTGAGCCCTGCGGATGTCACGGCCCTGCTGCTCTGGCTCGAGCTCAACCGGCGCCGCTCCCTGGCCGCGACCGGCCCCTCGTCAAGCACCGGGACTGTCGTTACGGTGGGCGCGCCCGACGTTTGAGCCCAGCGGCCTCGATGGCAACTTCCCGCGGCATCACCAGTTCCCGCGCCTACTGGGAACTCAAGACCGATCAGGTGATGGACCGGGTGTTCGCTGCGTCGACGCCGGCGATCCGGGCCGCGGCCGCGCCGCTCGGGTCGGTGGACTCCGCGCCGATCGATGTGGTGGTGCGGGACGAACCGCCCTGGCGGCCCCAGCCCGCCGGGGTCGCCGCCACCAGCCCGGAGCCGAAGCGCGGCCAGCCTCCCCTGGTGCTGGCCTTGCTGGCGTTGCTCTCCCTGCTGGGCATCGGCACCACCCTGCTGCTCTGGCAGCAGTGGAGCATCAGCAACCAGGCCCTGGTTCAGGAACGCAACCTTCAACTCCTGGAGCGGCTGCGCTCACTCGGGGCCGCTCCCCCCGACAGCGGATCTGCGATCGCCCCACCCGCCGCCATCGCGGCCCTGGGTGGGGCGGAAGGCCTGCCCGTTGATCCCAGCTTGCCGCCGCCACCGCCGCAGGAACCCTGGCTGCAGGAGCTGGGTTCGCTCGAAGGTGGCGGCCAGGCGATCCAGGCCCGACCGCTGCGGGTGCCCCTGCGCGGAACGCTGCAACGTCCGGTGCCCGCGGCCCCCGTGCTGGGCAACGCCCGGCCGATCGGCGTCGGGGAATCCGTCAGCCCCGCTTTCGGCGCCGGTGCCGGCGCGGTGGCGATCGGCTCGGCGCCAGAGCTGGTCGGGGTGGTCCAGGCCAATGGCAGGGGTGGATCCGCCATCTTCAGCCTCGAGGGCAATGCCACCAGCACCGCGGTTGGCGAACCGATCGGCTCGACCGGTTGGCGGCTGCACTCCACCTCCGGTGATTCCGTGGTGATCGAACGCAATGGCCAGCAGCAGCGGGTCAGCATCGGCGGCTCCCCCTGAGATGACGGAATCGGCCTGCTCCGGCCCCGATCAAGGGCTGCGCAGACCGCTGGCGGGCCCTGCGTTCGCCTCACCCGAGCCGATCTGGGAGAAACCCTTCGGGGCGCTGGCCGAGGCCAGCACCAGCCAGCTTCTCAGCGGCCCCTGGCGACTGCTGCTGCTGGGTGATGGCAGCCCCACCCGCCACCTGGAGCTGCTCACAGGGGCGCCTGTGGAAGTGGAGCTGATCACGATGGCAGCCGATCAGGCCGCCGATAACCGGGTGCCGGTCGAGGTGGCTGAGCTGAACATCCCCCTGCTGCGACGTCAGGTGTGGCTGCGTTGCGATGGGGTGGCCCTGGCCTGGGCGGAGAGCTGGTGGAACCAGATCGAAGCGGATCAGAGTCTTCGCGACCGTCAACTGCCGATCTGGCGCAGCCTCAGCGCCGATCGGGCTGAGTTGTTCCGGGAAGTGGATGGGCTTGCCCAGGTGTCGGCGGCCTGGCTGGAGCAAGGCTTCGAGCGGCAGGGTCCGTTCTGGAGCCGTCACTACCGCTTCTTCCGGGGCGGCAAGCCGCTCACCGTGATCCGGGAGGTGTTCTCGCCGGCCCTGGAGCACTGGCTTGGCCCCAGCCAGTGCTCCGGGTGATCGCGGCCCAGTTCAGCCGAGCCGCAGGGCTTCGGCCTGCTTACGGCTCTGCTCGAGCAGCTCCCGCAGGCGGTCTTCGTCGGTGTGGCTGAGGCTGGTGCGCAGCAGCTTCGCCTGGGGGGCGTAGCTGCGCAGGCGCTCGATCACCCGGTCGGGGGTGGCATCGCGCACCAGCAGGCAGAGGGCCGCGCTGCCCTTCGGCAGGGTTTCCCCCACTTCGCGCAGGAAGTTGTCGTTGATGCCCAGGTCGCTGAGGGCTCCGGAGGCGGCACCGACGCCGGCACCGACTGCCGCGCCGAGCAGGGGATTGAGAAACAGCAGGCCCACCAACGACCCCCAGAAGCCTCCACCGAGAGCTCCGGCGGCCGTGAGGTTGACGGCCTGTCGCAACTGCACCTGGCCGTTGTCGTCGTGCTCGACCACCACCGCATCCTCCAGGGAGATCAGATGCTCCTGCTGGATGTTCACCAGTTCCCGCCGCACCGAATCGGCCTCCTCTGCCTTGGGAAAGCCCACCACGATCAGGTTGCTCATGCCAGCTCGGTCCATGGGTCGGATGTCCTGTTCAACCTAGAGGCCCCGGGGCCGCTGGAGGGTTAAGGACGGCTCCGGCTTGAGCGGGGCAGGGGCCTCTGGGGGGGGGGAGCGGGCTGCACCGGGTTTGCGGGTTCAGGCCGCTGCCAGCGCGGCAGGTCGTAGCTCTCGCGGGATGGCCACTCCCCCTGCTCCGCGGCCGGCGGCAGCAGGGGGGCGGCGCGGCGGGAGATGGCCTCAAGGGCTCGCCGTGGCGGCTGGGCCGCGCCGCCAGGGGGCTCGGGGCGATTCTGGGGAACCTGGGCAGGGCGGCCAGGAGCTCGGAACGAGGGGGAAGCCGGTGGGGTGGAAGACAGGGACCGAGGGGCAGCCTCCCGCTCGGGGATCCGCTCCTGCCAGGGTTCGGGCCAGTCGTCCTCCTCTTCCATGAACCAGTCGAGGCGATCTTCCACCCAGCGGCCGAGCCCCTGGAAGCCGCCGCTGGACGCAGAGCTGCCCAAAGGGGGGCCGCTGCTGGAGCGCCCCTGGGAGCGGGAGCCGGGGCGAGCCCCGGAAACCCCATCAACGAGCTGCCGGCCCGCCGTCATCCACTGATCGAGGGTGCCTCCGGCTGAGCGGCGTCTGCCTCGGCGTGGAGGATCACCGGAACCGTTCATGGCCTTGCCTGACCTGCGCGCAAACTGGTGTTGAACCAACGTTAACGGCTGGGCCCCGGCCGGACGCGTTGCCGCAGCCAGCGCTCCCGGGCCAGTCCGACCAGCGTGATCGAGACGCCGCCAGCCTGGAGCACCCAGAGGAAAAGATCCATGCCTGCGGCCTGCAGCAGCGGGAACCTTAGGTGGCAGTGGTTCCTGGGGCCGAGGCTTCGAAGCGAAGCAGGCAGGCGGCATTCCAGCGGCCACCGTGGAAGCGGTCGCAGCAGAGGCGGCAGGCCACCCCCCGCACCCGCCGGCGATAGGGGGCGGTGACGCCGCAGCAGGGGCAGCGGGCCAGCCAGCGCGCTGTGGTGAGCGGCAGCGGGAAACGGTGGCGGAGGCTCACCTGGAACTGGCTCTGCTCCGCGTTGATCCGCGCCATCCGGGCGCGGAAGTGGGGACCGTGCACTTCCCGCACCCCCAGCACCCGGTCGATCCAGGCGTGGATCATCTCGTGGCAGAGGGTGCCGAGCATCGCCTCGCGTGGCAGGGGCTCCAGCAACGGCCGGGAGAGCACGATCTCGCAGAGGTCCGTGCCATCCGGGCGGCGGCCACTGCGGTAGAGGCCAGCGGTGCGACTCATGCGGCCATCACTCCAGCGCAGCTCCACCAGGCTGCGACCGGTGGGGGCCAGGGAACCCTCGAAATGCTCCCGGTCGAGGCGATGAAACAGGGGAAGCAGGGGCTCAAGGGGCATGCCGCTTCGGCTTCGTGCCTGGACGTTCACCAGTCTGGTGGGATCGTCGGTCAGACTCTGAACCCTGAAAGCGCCTTCGCACACAATGGATTGGGGTCTGGCCCAGACGATCGGCACCAAACTGCTGCTGGGTGCCGCCGGCGCCCTCCTGCTCTACTGGACCTACACGGCCGTGAAGCTGGTGCTCAGCGCCCGCGGCATTAACCCCCTGCTCAAGCAGTTCTTCACCCAGGTGGCTTCAGGGCAGATCGACGGCGCCTACCTGCTCACCACCAAGAACTATCGCTCCCATGTGAACCGGCAGCAGTTCATCCGCTTCCTGGCAGGGCTGCAGCTGAACAAGTTTCGCAACCTCAAATCCGGGCGGCCCCGCCTTCAGGACGGTCAGGTCATCCTGACGGTGAAGCTGAAATCGGAAGCCAAGGACGAACTGCCGCTTGATTTCACCTTCGTGAAGGTGGATGAGGCCTGGCGGGTGGACCGGATCAGCAAGCTGGCTGCGGCCTGAAGGCCGCCACGTCCTCCCCGACGCCCGTGACCGCCTTCTCACTCAGCGACGACGAGCGGCCCGCGGCGACCCCCGTCCAGCACACCCGGGCCATCGAGTTGCGTCGGCTGCTGGCCCGCGCCGCCCACGCCTACTACGTGCTCGACGCTCCTGAGCTGGAGGACGCCGTCTACGACCGGCTGTACCGGGAGCTGGAGGAGCTGGAACGCCGGCATCCCGAACTGGTGACCGCCGACAGCCCCACCCAGCGGGTCGGTGGGGCGCCGGCGCAAGGATTCTCCAGCGTGGAGCACCGAATTCCACTGTTCAGCCTGAAGAACGGCTTCGTTCAGGCCAAATCAAAAGATTCTTCGGAGGGGAAGGTTTGGGATTGGGTGGAACTCGAGGCCTGGTACACCCGCCTGCTCAGGGAACTCGATCGTCTTCCCACTGCAGGTGAGCCCAGGCCTGACCTGACGATGGTCAGCGAGCTCAAGATCGACGGCAACGCCCTCGCCCTCAGCTACGAGCACGGCCTGCTGGTGCGGGCCGCCACCCGCGGCGACGGGGAGCGCGGCGAGGAGATCACCGCCAACGTGCGCACGATCCAGGCGGTGCCGCTGCGGCTGCAGCTGGAGGATCCACCGCCCTGGGTGGAGGTGCGCGGTGAGGCCCTGATCCGCGACGACACCTTCGCCGAGATCAACGCCGAGCGGCTGGGGCGTAATGAGGCCCCCTTCGCCAACCCACGGAATGCCTGCGCCGGCACCCTGCGCCAGCTCGATTCCCAGGTGGTGGCCTCCCGTCGGCTGGATTTCTTCGCTTACACCCTGCACCTGCCAGACGACTGGCGGCCGGCGCGGCCCAGCAGCCAATGGGACTCGCTTCAGTGGCTGGCGGCGGCGGGCTTCCGGGTGAACCCCAACGCTGAGCGCTGCGCCGATCTGGCAGCGGTGGAAACCTTCTTCTCAGCCTGGGAAACCAGGCGGAGCGAGCTGGCCTACGCCACCGACGGGGTGGTGGTGAAGCTCGACGACCTGCGGCTCCAGGACAGTGCCGGCTTCACAGAAACTCACCCGCGCTGGGCGATCGCCCTCAAGTACCCCGCCGAGGAAGCCCCCAGCCGGCTGCTGCGCCTGGCGGCTCAGGTGGGTCGCACCGGCACCGTGACCCCGGTCGCCGAATTCGAACCGGTCCAGCTGGCCGGCACCAGCGTCAGCCGTGCCACTCTCCACAACGCCGACCGGCTGGCCGAGCTCAACCTGCACGCCGGTGACACCATCGTGGTGCGCAAAGCCGGTGAGATCATCCCGGAGGTGGTTCGGGTGCTCAGCGAGCTGCGGCCAGCCGGCGCCAGGCCCCTGGAGCTGCCCAGCCATTGCCCCGAATGCAGCTCGGAGCTGGTGCGGGAGGAGGGGGAGGCGGCGACCCGCTGCGTCAACAGCAGCTGCCCGGCCATCCTGCGCGGCGCCCTGCGCCACTGGGTGAGCAAGGCAGCCCTCGACGTGGATGGCCTGGGTGGCAAACTTGTTGAACAACTGGTGGACCGGGGCCTGGTGGCCTCGATCGCCGATCTCTATCGCCTCGATCGAGCCCTGCTCGCCAGCCTGGAGCGGATGGGGGAGAAGTCTGCCGAGAACCTGGTGGCGGCCCTGGCCGCCTCGAAGGCCCAGCCCTGGCACCGGCAGCTCTATGGCCTCGGCATCCACCATGTCGGGGCTGTGAACGCCAAGGCACTGGCGCGGGTCTTCCCCTCAGTGGCGGCGCTCGGCACCGCCGCCGCCGAGCACCCCGAGGCGATCACGGCAGTGTTCGGCATCGGCGCCGAGATCGCCGAGTCCCTGCGCCAATGGTTCGGAACTCCGGCCAACCGGGCGCTTGTGGCCGAACTGGCGGGCCTGGGCCTCCCGCTCGCGGCCAGCCAGAGCGACCATCCGGCCGGCGGCGGGCAGGCTCCAGGTGGCGGCCCCCTGGCCGGCCTGAGTTTCGTGCTCACCGGAACCCTGCCGAGCCTGAGCCGCAGTGCCGCCCAGGCCCTGATCGAGGCGGCCGGGGGCAAGGTGAGCGGTTCGGTCAGCCGCAAAACCAGCTATGTGGTGGCGGGCGAGGAGGCCGGCAGCAAGCTCGGCAAAGCCGAGGCGCTCGGTGTGGCCGTGCTTGATGAGGCGGGACTGCGGGACTTGCTTGAAGCGCTGGCTAGCGTTGAATCCGGGCAGGTTCCAACGCCCGGCATCGTCCTTCCCAGCCAGCCGCCGCCATGAACCGCGATCCCGCCGGCGTGCCGGCTGCGCACCGATGGATCAAAACCGACTGCGGTCGGGCCAAGCACGCCGAGCTGGCGGCTCGCCGGGGCCCGCTGGCCCGGCTGCGCCTGGCCTGGTTCGTGCTGGTGGCGGCGATCCGGGATTGGCGGCTGCCGGCTCAGCCCTGATCACGCCCCCCCGTGCCCGTCTCCAGGGCCCGGCGAGCCGCCCGCCCCGCCAGCCAGATCGAGCCCAAGGTGGCGCCGATTCCCAGCAGCCGAAGGGACCAGGTGGTGGCATCGGCCTCACCGGAGAGCACGGCGCCGAAACGGGCCACATCCCCGGCCAGGGCGCCGAGGCCGCAGAACAGGATCGTGCCCGGCAGGATCGCCACCAGGCCGACCACGTAATCACGGAAGCTCACCTCGCTGAGGCCATAGGCCAGGTTGAGCAGGCTGAACGGGAAGGCCGGCGAGAGGCGGGTGAGCAGCACCAGCATCAACCCCTCGCGGCTGACGGCCTGCTCGATCGCCAGCAGCTTGGGCGTGGCCGCCAGCCGCCGCCGCGCCCAGTCGCGCAGCCAGCTGCGGCCCAGCAGGAACACCACGATCGCCCCGCTGCTCGCCCCCGCGAACACCACGGCGCTGCCGAGCCAGGTGCCGTAGAGGGCGCCAGCCAGCATGGAGGCCCAGACGCCCGGCAGCAGCAGGGTTACCCAGAGCGCATACAGCGGAATGAAAGCGACGGCCCCGGCCGGGGAGCGCAGGGCCGGCAGGAGCTGGTCGAGCAGGGCGGCGGGCTCCACGCACGGGGGTCGGCAGGCCACTCAGGTTGACACCCGGAAGCGCCTTCGCCTTGATACTGCTGCTGGGATGTTGAGGGAGCCCTGCCTGCCTTGTCCCCACTTCCGAGAGAACAGGAGGGCAGATGATTGTTCAGAAAGCCTTGCACATGGCTCAAGCCAGCCCATGAACCACCTGCCGCCAAGAGGTAATCCGTCTTCTTCCTAACTCTGATCGCGATTCGCATAGACAGGCAAGTGAAGGACAGACACTTCATCCCGCTCAGGACGATCCAACTTGGCAGCAGAGACAGGCGCGGCTGTTGTCATGACTTTCGTGCGGCTCTGGGATTTCCAGAACTCGTATTTCAGCAGTGGAAGGCTGGCAACGGTCTGGGCCATTGACCAGAAGAAGATGTAACTCGCCAGCAACCTTCGGAACGAGCCGAATCGTGATTCACGTAAAGACTCCATGATCTTGTCCCCCTGGCGGTCAGTTCCGAACTCCTCACAAGCCTTGTGAACCGGACTGGGCAGAACAATGCCCTCGGCAAATCCTTTTGTGCCAATCGAAGGATTTGAACCAACCAACAAGATTTCCGGCCCTGTCTTCAGATGTTGAATCCCATGGGCCTGCCGGCCGGCCATCAGGGCTGCCGTTTCTTCGCTGCGCTGCTGCTCACTGCAGCGACCATCAGGGATGCCCAGGAAGAGGAGCGTGCCTCTCACGATCCGATGGGCATAGGAGTGAACCAGATCGTCCTGAGGGTTGGCTGCCTGGACCTCCAATGACGTCACTCCATAACTTAACGAGAACAGTTTGCTGACAAAGTTGCTGAGAATCTGATGGACCCAGGGGGTTTCTCCAATGACCAAGGTTCGTTTCCCGGCTCTGGCGAGCAATTGCCGTCCCTGCGCCAAGCGAAGCCCAATTGTCCAGATCCAGGGTCCAAAGATGTAAATCCCTAGATCAGCCATCGCCAATGCTCCTGAGAGCACCTGAATCAGGAGCCAATCAGAATTCAGACCGAAGGCGTCGATCAGCGCATTCCACACGGTCTGCATCAGCGGGATCGTGTGCCCAAAAGGAATGGCCCAACCAACTGTGATCGCAACATAGAGAGCCTGAATGGCCCAGGCTATTGGGTGTTCAAGGACATGAAATCCCCAATGTCTCCCCCCTGCGACGATTTGTCTGTAAAGTCGCGTTGGTTTTCTCTCTCGTTTGCAGTCAGCTCCAATGATGTTGACTACAGACTGCAGGAATAGATGATCTTCCATGCCTTCTAGCACCAACAGACTCGTGGAGCTCAGGGTCATGCCAAGCGGGTGCTGATCAGGAAAGGCCAACTGGATCTGTCGACAGAGACAGAAGAGCAGCTCAGTCAGCGTGTGGTGGAGCGCAGCAACAGAGGCTGTCGCTGGTTCGGCCGTACGGCGTCCACCACCACTGTTGAACAATCGCCTCGAGAATGGTTCACCCGCACAGGCTGACTGCATCATTGACGAGCCGACAAAACTCGTTGGCTCGCCGGTGAGCACAAACACCTCACGGATCACATCTTCCCGGACAAGCAGATCACAGGCCTCCATGACCTGCCTTGTGCAGAAGGTTTGACCTGACTGGCTGATTGCCAGCACGACCGTTTGCCTGGCTAGACCCAGTCCATCAAAATCATACTGAAGGCTCTGAAGGACCTGGTTGGAGGAAAGTGTCTTGATCGTCAACAACGGGAAAACAGAGGCCAGGTCCTTGGCAAACTGGGCGCCAACCCACAGACTGTTCTCCACACCAGTCACAAGAATGTCCACATGACTGGACTTGGCCAGCGACGGATCCAGGCCAACCTTTTTCAGCAGGGCCTGCTTATCCTGGAGATGATGGGCCTTGGCGATCAGAATGTTGATGAAGTAGTCTGCACTTTGGCGATTCAAAGACGATGGATTGATCCAGTCATCCTTGATGGCATGCAACATCCAGGGAATGTCGCGCAAGTCAGCTGCTACGGGATCCCTTCTTGCTTCTGTGGATGGATGGTTGGGCTGCAAGTGGGGATGCTTTTTATAAAGAATCTTTCTGTCCAGAAGTTCATCGGCTGAAAGATTACGCATGTCTGATAGGGAGTAAACCCTTAGACATGTGGATGTCAGGACTGCGACTTCGCCTGAATTCTGATTCAAATCAATCCTGAACGCTTGCGGCCTCAACGCCAACGCTGCATCAATCGAAGCGGGTTCTGAAGCATAGAAAGACACCCGGTCTTCAGAATCAAAGCCAGTTGATAGTGGTTGTCCAAGACAACCCAGAACGACTTGATCAGGTGTAAGGGTGGAAAGGGTAATGAGGCCGAAGCTCCCTCTGGCCTGAGTTAGAAACAAACGGCTGGCTTGCTCCGGATCATTGTGAAGAAATGCATGTACCGTCTCGTCTATCAAGTTCCACAGGCGATCCGCCCCGTTCATGCTCAAGTGAGAATCGCGGCTTAGGTTGTCATGGATGCGGCGTTGCAGCTGCTGCCGCCTGAGCTTGTCATCGCTCCATCCCCGCTCTGAATAGGTTTGGGCAAAGTCTACAAAGCATGTTTCGAAGATGGATGCCCAGTGCTCAAGAGTCGAGCGGGAGGGTGCCGTTTGAGGCGCGGTCCTTGCTGGAGTTCTTCCGCCAAATGCAGTTGAAACGTCTTGCGCAATCGCCATTTGATAGCCCAGCCTAACAGCTGAACACCAGTTTCCCTTGCAGATCAGGAGGTCCAGTATGCCTGCGATCTTAGGGGAATCTCCCAATGTTTTGTTGGCAACGTGGAGGACTCTCTCCAGCCACAATCCAAGGGTTTCGTAGTCAACAACCCTGTTGAAGAGCTTGAAACCCTCGAAGTCTCCGTTGTGAGTGATCCGATGGTTGATGTTTTTTTCGGTCACCGACCAGAGGCCATCGTGTTGCTCCCAAATTCGATCGACTCGGGCCGGGCACCATTCGTGCCAATGGGTTTCAAGAACAGATGGCGGTCCACTGGTCCCGAAGCGATAGTGCCAAGCTGCCGTAATGCAGGAGTTCAAGGGCCTGTAGCCCGCTCGAACTGCCTGACGCCGCTTTCGCGCAAAGGCCGATTCAAGGTGGAGGGTCAGATTTTGCCGTTTGGTGTTGACCAACTTCTCCCCGACAAACCGGATGTATCCCGCTCTGTCACAGGCAAGAACGAGGCCCCCTCCAGCCTGCTCTCCACGAACTTCCGTTTCGTGGCCCATGGTTCGGAACCGCTCAATCCCCTGTTGTGACAGCAACTCGTTGGCTGAGATATTGTCTCGCTCGGCAATGAAGCCAAAATTGCCGCAGTAGAACCAATCAGCGTGCCCTGTGAGCAAGGCAGCCCAATCAGTTCTTGAGCAAGCCAGCAGCATCCCGTTGCTCGCCAGCACGCTCCACACCATGCTGCTGCTAAGCCAGAATGGAAGGAGGCCGGTGTGTTGCGCCAGGTTGAACTCTGGCGATTGGATCGCGGCAAGTGCCGCGGCAACAGCCACGCCGTTCAACACCAAGCCACCAGTCGCCTTGATGCGAAGTTTCCAGGCCGCTGGGTCTCCAACGTGGACCCACGGCAAGGCATGTCCCCAAGTCCATGGGCCACCGATCCATTGAAACGGCATCAATGAGCGGGCCAGCATTAGGAGATTCTGATGTTCGGCAATGTTGTCAATGTTCAGAGCCTTGCCGTTTCTGTCCACCGCGGCAATCAGCAACGTATGTCCCAAGCCGTGCAGCAGAACCGCAGCGTTCCAACCCGTACGAATCACGACGGACAGGATCAAGATCACTCCGATGGATGCCATGACCTCACGGTCGGAACCAACATCCAATCTCCCCAACCCGAGGAGCACGGAGACAACTTCTGGCCAACAATGTGTCCCTACAACGTAACGACGGGATCTGGAAGTGAATAGGAGTGTGGTCATTGCCCGGATCTTCCTTCTCGACGTTTCCATCGTGAAAGCGTCCTTGGGGATTCAGAGTGATCTCAGCCCTGAAACCTGGTGATCCCGATCACCTCCATTTTCCAGCCAACCGCGGGTCGACAACTCCCCGCTGGCTTCCTTCCCATCCGCAGATTGAGTCGGAAGGACTGTTCGCTCAGGGGTCTTTGAAGGAGTGAAGCGCCCCATCCTGTGAGTCGGATCACAACAGTCCTTGTGCTTGGTCACTGTCTCAGTGCAGGATCGATCACCAGACTGGGTTGCACCCGATGAGGGACCGGTCCATGGCATCTCCACTAACTTCTTCCCCCAGGGTCGGAAGGCTCACGATCCGGGCAGCTTTGGCCGCCATCCTGCCGGTCTTGTCTCTTGTCGCGCCGAAGGCCACAGCAGGAGACAACAGCCGCAAGTTTCCCGTCTATCGGGAGGCAGGTGGCAGCCGGGATCTGTGCCTTTCCCGGAAGGTAGCCCACCTGGTGCCTTTAGACAGCCGGTTCGCTCCGGGCAAGGCCCGCAGAATCGCTCTCCTGGAAGGACAAAGTCCCGATCCTCGGCCCCTGATGGTGCGCCTGGAATCGCTTGGACTGTGGACGCTGCCGCCGAGGCCCGCCGGGGTGCGGCTGCTGACGATTCCGTCCATCGATCGCGAGGTGCTCTGGGAAAGCTTTCCCCGTTGCCAGGATGCGGACCAACCTGAAGGGCTGTCCGGCGCTCCGCCAGCCCGTTCGTTGCTGAAGCCGCTCCCAGGCGCTGATGATCAGGAGGCCGTGCTGGAGATCCAACTGCTCAGCCGAACCTGCGGGGGGACCATTGCCACCGCCGGATTGCTGGCCGTGTTCTCCTATGAGCACCTGATGGGTCAACTTCCAGCACGTCTCCCGGTGTCCTGCGAGGGGTTGTCAGGAGCCTCGGGGCTTGCCCCATCGATCAGTTCCCAGGCTTCCAGCCCTTCCGAGCGCCCACCAAGCGGCACCATCCCCCGGGGTTTCCAGGCACCCTGAACCCGATCAACGACCAACCGATGGGTGGTGGATGACACCATCACCTGGCAATGGTGGGTGATGGTTGTTTTGGCGAAGGATTCGATTCGGGAGGCGCAGTTGACCACATCACCGATCAGGCCGAACTCCCATCGTTCCGGGCTCCCGACCGACCCGGCAATGACCCAACCGCTGTGCAAGCCGACCCGCAGTTGCAGCAAAGGTTGGCCTTCCAGCTTCAGGAATCCATTCAATTGCCGGAGCTGTTCACGCATGGCGGAGGCCGAGTTGACGGCGGCGGTCGCGTCTTCGGCGACTCCCTGGCTGAGGGGGGCCCCAAACACGGCCATCAGCCCATCGCCGGTGAACTTGTTGACGAGCCCACCATGCTTGTGAACCGATGACACCATCACGCCCATGCTCCGGTTCAGCCAAATGAGCAAAGCATCTGGATCGAGGCGTTCGGCCAGGCTGCTGAATTGAGCGATGTCCGCGAACAGCACTGTGACGCACACTTGGCGACCGGGGAATCGCCCGCCCTCCAGCAGCCCCTGCCGCTTGTCGAGAAGTTCGTGGGCCATGGCAGCCGAGGTGGTTTGGCCCAGCAGGCGCTCCAGTTCGAGGCCCTGCCTTTGCTCTTCCATGCCACGGCGGGTCCAGGCGGCGGCGGAGCAAGCCGCCAGGGCAGCCAGGGGCAGCGCGCCGTCAAACCAGGCCCCTTGGCCCAGCGCCACCGCGCCGGCAAGGGCAGCCAGGAGAGCCACGGCGCCGACGGCCGCCAGGCTGCGGCGCAGGCTTCCGATCCCTTCTCCGAGGCCGATCCCAAGCCCCAGGCCTGCCAACACCAGAAGGCCATTCGCCCAGCCCGGTGCCGCCATCAGGCCGAAGGATTGGCTGTTCTCCTGGGCCAGCAGGGCCGCGGTGCGATGGGCGTGTATTTCCACCCCCGGCATCTTGCTAAGGCCCCGCGCAGCGCCGAATCGGCTGAAGGGGACACGGAAACTGTCTCGGAGCGAGGGCGCCAGATTGCCGATCAGCACGATCTTCCCCCTCAGCTCGGCGGTGGGCACCCCTCCACTGAGCAACCGGCTCAGGCTCCAGGTCGGGAAACTTCCAGCCCGGTGAAAGGCCAACATTCTTTGCACTCCGGCATTGTCGAGGTCGGTGTAGCCACCGCCGGATTGCTCCAGGCCTGAAAGGTTCGAATCGCCGCGCTCAATCCGCTGCCGCAACAGGGTTTTGCCAGTGGCAACCTCAAGCAGACGCATCGGCAAGCTCACCCCTTCTGGGCCCAGTCCGCGCACATGGAGCAGATCACGGCGCACGACACCATCCGGGTCAATCGTCAGATCGATGTATGCACGTCGGTCTGGCGGGGTTCCCGGAATCGCACCGATCCGGTCCACCGCGCTATACACCGACACCAGGCGGCCGTGGCGGGCTGCCAAGGCGCGCAGGCGTTCTTGATGAATGCCGACACCAAGATCCCGATAGAGATCAAGACCGATGGCGCCGACGCCGGCCCGATCCAGACGCTCGATCGCCTCTGCCAACAAACCATCATCCAGGGGCCAGCCCAGTTTCCTCAGATCCGCTTCCCCGATCCCGATGATGGCGATCGGCGTTTCCCGACCAGAGGGGGCGGCTCGCCACTGGGTGACCAGGTCGTAGAGAAGGAGATTCAGGCTCTCGCTGAGGTGACTCTGACGGAGCGACACCAGCAGCACCAGGGCCGCGGCATAGGGAATCAGGTGCCGCAGGCGCTTCCAGGCAGGGCGCCCCGGAATTGACCGATCCATCCACTTGGGGGCCATGACGTCGGGCGGAACTAGAAGCGATAGCTCAGCTTGGTGTAGATCCCACTTCCGAGCAGCCAATCTCCCAAGAAGGGTCGCTGTTCGGTGCCGAACTGGTTGGTCCAGCCCAACTCGACGAGCCAGCCCGATCGATTCAGCCAGCGCAGCAGGAGCCCCCCGGCCCCGGCGCTGTCCGTGAGGGTTCCATCGGGTGTTTCGGTGCGGATTGCGCCCGCGCCGATGAACGGCACCAGCTGAAGCAGGCTCTGGCCCTGGCTCCAGATGCTCCAACTGAGTTCGGCCCTTCCGAGCAGGCCACTGTCACCGCTGATCACCTGGCCAGGAAGGCCCCGCAGCCCGTTATCGCTGCCAAGGGCAAAGCCCATCGGGCCGGTGAGCGGTTGGAAAGCAAGCTGGCCCGCGGCGCCGAGTTGGAGCTGCCAGCGGGGGGCAAGGGCCCAGGCCGCGTTGAGCTGGCCGCCGATGCTGCGGGCTTCTCCAGGTTGGATCCCGAACGAGGCCAGGGAGTTCAGCTGGGCCGTGGTGCTGAGGCCGGAAATCCCCTGGAGCCCGTAGACACCGCCGCTCCAGGCGAAACCGGGACCGCTGCCCTCGGCGTTGATGCCCGCTCTCAGAAAGCCGGTGCGAAGCCAGCCTTCGCTCCCCCCGCCGGCGATGGCGGGGAAGCTGGCTCCGGCCAGGTAGGCGTCGCTGCGGCTGACGCTGAGGCCGGCGAAGGCGGACCAGCGACTGGAAAGGGTTTCCCAAAGGGTGACCTCCAGTTGCCCCAGCAGTTGCAACTGGCGAAAGGAGAGCTGATCGAACGGCGGGCTGGCTTCGACAAGATTGCGGCGACTGAAGCCGAAGGCGGTGGTGAAGGCGAGGCGATCGCCCAGAGGCAGGCTGTAGCTGATCGAGCCGATGGTGTAGCCCAGGCTGGGATTGGAATCGGTGTCGAGCTCACCGAACACCAGCAGGGTGTCACCGCCCAGGGCGAGATTGTTCTTCAGCAGGGTGGCCAGGCCCCGGAATTGGCCGCTGCCGCCATTGCCGTCGTTGCGGAGGGCGACTTCTCCCTGCAGTTGCTCTGCAGCGGCTTCGGCGTTGACCTCCAGCACGGCCCGGGTGGAGTCGCCACCGAGCCGGTTGAGCTTGGCGTCCAGTTGGCCAACACCGGAGAGTTGTTGAAGCCGTTGGATCGTGAGCTCGAGGCTGGGCAGGTGCAGAACCGTGCCCTGCAGCGGCAGCAACACCCTCTGCAGCCTTCGGGTCAGGCGTGGGCTGGTGCTGGTGATAGTGATTTCGACGATCCGCCCCTCGACCACTTCCAACACCCCTGGGAAGGGCGTGGCCAGTGGATACACCCTGCTGTTGACGTAGCCATCCAGCACCAGCCGGGTGGTGAGGGCGGCGGCACAGGCGCTCAGCCTCTGGGCGGGATCGGCGATGGCGGCACAGGGAGCCAGGATCCTCCTGAGTTCATCGGTGCTGTAGCGGTCCAGCCCTTCGACCCGCGGCAGAACCTGCGGACCTGGTTCAGCGGGTTGGCTCCCATGGGGGGGCTCCGGCTGCGGCTCCCTTGGCAGGCTGGGCACCACCTCCTCGCTTGGCAGCTGAAGCTGCGGGATTGGCTGCAGTTGCTGGCCCGGTGCCAAAGGCGGCTGAACGATGCCGGAACCTGGCAAGCGCACCGGCCCCGGTTGAAGGGGCGGGGCGACGAGTTGGGCAAGCAGCTGCAGGGCGATCAACGCTTGATGGTGGCGGTTGGTTCCTGTGCAGGAACCGGTTCAGGCGATGGCTGCTCGGCCTTGGAATTCTCAGAGGGCCCAGTTTCTGCTACCAGCACGAATGAGGTGTCCAGGACGTTCAAGGACGGATCAGCGGGTTCAATGGCCAGCGGCCTGCCGCGGCGATCGGTGAATTCGGCGATGACGGTTCCAGGATTGCCCTCACTTCCGTAGGCCTGGGTGTCGTTGCTGAAGCTCGCCAGAAGCCCGCGGGTGGGGAAGTAAACCAAAGGGATGTGGGAACCTTGGCTAGGGAGCTGAAGGCCCTCCTCGCTATTTTGAGGCAACCGGGCAATGAAGATCGTCTGGCTGCCTGCTTCCAATTGCTTGCCGTTGAACATCATCCGCTGATCATCCGGGTCGAAGACCAGTAGAGAATCCGCAGGTGAGAATCCCACCAGCCTGGCGACGCCGGGCACGGGTTCAAGTGGGGCCACGCGACCTGGCCAGCGCGACCAAAACAGGAGGGCAAGAATCAGAAGAGCCGCAAGCAGCCCAAGGGATAGGGCCAGCAATTTGGGCCTGAAACTGTTGAGCGGCTCGACAGATGGTTCGATGGTGTTGTTCATGGCTTGAAGGGGATGGTCAGGGAACAGGGGTGATTGGACAATCACCACCGATCCAACCGCCTGTTGAATTGAGATTGCCGCCGCCATAGGTAGTGGCTCCCATGACGAATTTACTCACATTCGAATTCCAGTAATAGAGGCCGCTTAGGCATGTACCAGTCTCCATGGCTCGATTGATATAGACGGCATCGTTCGTGCTGGATCCAAACGTAACACGATCTTGTTCGCTTGCAATTCCGGTTGTACTTACGGCAAGGCAATCTATGCTGCCTGTTGCGGCGCAAGAGGGCAGCCTGGTGATGTTTGTTTGGGCAGAGTTACCCAGCACATAGGTAGTGGATCGACGACCACCAACAAAGGTGTTTGAGCTAATGTTGCCCACCATTATATTCGGACCGACAGTAGAACTGCCGTTACCAGTTCCATTCAAGGGGAGGTTCCCAGCCAAGGTAAGTCTCGAAATCTTGCCAGAAATTCCGATAGTAGGATTTGTTGGAGGAGCATCCTGGGGATGCCAGAATACAGTATTTTTTGGCGGTTGACCTAGTGGGTTTTGCCTACAGCTTGGATCGCCTAAATTCGAAGTTTTGCAGATCACGACATTGTTCGGTTGGGCTGCCAACGCCCGTTCCGGCAGGATGACCCAAGCGATCACGATCGCAGCAAGCAGAGTGATACCGCAACGGATCAAGCTTGGAATCAAGGAGGGCAGAGGGAGAGCGTTGGGATGGTTCATGCTATAAAATTGTGAAACTATATTCTCTGAGCAGTTAAAAAAGGTGCTAGTGGATACATCTCATGCATTTTTACCAGGGCCTGCCGGTAAGCAAGGCACCTGCCCAGTAATACGGATGGGTGAGGCCTTGGGAAAATCGCGCCTGATCACTGCGTGAGAGGTCACGGATCAGAACGTGACCGCCAGGCCCGATCAAATCGGATCCGGAGACCCTGATGTCCCCTTGCTGAAAGGCCCGGCGCGTGGCTTGCAGGGCCACGTCCTTGGTCATACCTCTTTGCAGGTAGCGGTAGAACTGGACGAAAAAGGCCGCGTTGCCGACGTCGTCCACCGACCAGAGAGTGCCGAGCCCTGAATGGCCACCGAAGGTCAGGGCCGCTCCAAGCAGGCCAAGCTCACTGCGCTCGTCGCCCAAGGCTGTTCGGCAGGCGCTGAGGCTGACCAGATCCAGCCGATTCGGTGTACGTTTTCCCCCTTGAAAGCTAGCGAGCTTGAGTGTTCCATTGGTGGTGTGGAGGATGCCGAGGCCTGCTGGGCCAGAGCTCAGTTCCGCATGGGTGGCGATGTGGATCTGGGAGTAGTTGGTGTTGTTGATCCGGGCACGAAGCTCGGCCCCATTGAACGCATCATCCAGAAGTAGATCGGAGAGCTCACCGGTCGAGATCTCCCCAAGTTCCTGTTTGACGAGGGGAAGTGGAACCAGGCCCGAACGGAAAAAGCTCGCCCCGGCCAGCAGGATGCGCCGGGGAGCATCTCCTGGATCTGGGGATGGCGTACTGAGATCGGTGAGGCCAAGGGAGGGAGTGATGGTGAGGGCAAAGCGCTGACCGAAAAAGCTGGTTTCCGTGAGGGGAAGGGCGGCAAAGGGGATCGCCTGAAGCTTCCGATCCGCTGAAAGAAGAACCGATGTAATCCGTTCCTTCTCCAACACGGGGAGAACATCCGCCAGCAGGAGTGAGGCGAGCTGACGGCCATCTGGCGTTTGCCCGGCCTGATCGAGCGATTCCATGCGGCTGAACTGTCGCTGCACGTTGCCAATCAGTTGATGGAGGGCCTGCTGGTTGACGCGGTGCTGCCAACCCAGCAACGGACCGTGGGGAGGGATCAACACCACATCGATCAACACCTCACCCGTCGGCAGGGGCCAGGCGTTGAACCTCAGGATGGCTGGGGAATAGGGCGTTCCGGGGCCACCCTCCATCCCCAAAGGGGGAAGAGCCTGATGGCGCCGATCGGCCTCACTCGCCCGCAGGTTTTCCTGCAGCCTGGCCACGCTTGGCACCACGGTGTTTTCACCAGCTTCGAGGCCGAGAGCCTGAATGGTTGTCTTCAGAGCAAGGCTTTCTCCGCGCTCAAAGCTATCCGCCCCTTCGGGAAAACTCAGCAGCCGCACCGTGTTCAACGGTGGGGGCGAGGGCCCCTGAGACGGGATTGGCATCCTCACTGCAACCAGCTTTGCCCCTTCGCTGAGCGAGCCCCCAGCACCCTCAGGTGTTGGCATGTTCATCGTGATCGCTCCACCGCCAAGTGGAGGCTGCACAACAGGGGGAACGGCCGTGAAGGGCGCGGGGGGGAACCACCAGTCACGGGGTGGTGGTTCCCATGGGAAGTCCACCGGATTCAGTGAGGCCGGAGTGTTCGAGGATGCCGACGTGATCGAGGTGGAGGTGCGTTTCTCATCCGGCGTGGTGGTGATCAATGTGATCTTTTGTTCAGGCCGATCAACAATGATTGGGTTGTTGGTGCCCCCCCCAGGCTCAATAACGATGGTGTACCCATTGACCAGGCCTGTCTCACGGCTCTTGTTCACAAGCCCTTCGGTACCGTCCAGAACGGTATCGATCGCCCTACCACCATCGACTTGAATGCCTCCTTGGACTTCCTGAAGAGCGTACCGACGTTCGTCAAAGCCTGCCTGGATTTCCCCGCCAACCTCTTGAGGGGAGCCGATGCTGATCTGCAGGGATCCTCCAGGAGTTTGCAGGAGGCCAGAGACATCGGACAGGGCCGCAGCCGATCGCAGCGTGATGGAGCCGGTTGCTGCAGGATCCAGTGCTGATGCCGTGCGTCCAGTCGTGATGGAGCTGTTGATGGTGTTAATCGCACCAAGGCCTGTGAGAGACACGTGGCCGGCTGGAGCAAGGGTGGCTTGATCACCGCTGATGTTGAACCTGGTGTTGCTGATGGTTTGCGGACCACGGCTGTCGGCCCGAATCGCCCCTTGGAAGCCGAACGGATCGGGCTGAAACGGGTATCCAAGATCTGGGGTGATTGTATTGCTACTGCTCACATCAAGTGTGGCGTTGGTCAAAGCGATACTCGAATTGCTGTAAAGGTCGATCCGGCCCCCTCGGCCGAAGAAGAAATCATTTCTCAGATCCTTGGCGGTGTTGAACAGGGTTCCACCGGTGCGTGCTGTCAGCGTTGATTCCTGGTCGATGGTTACTCCTTTCTGGCTGTCATTCGAGAGAGTGAGGATCTGGATACTGCCGCCGAAGCTTTCAAGCTGACCACCGAGGCTTGGTGAGCTGTCAACATACAGAGTGGAGCGGTCTGTGACATGAATACCTGCTTGTGAAATCAAGCGAATCTTTCCCCCCAAAACAGTAAATCCGGTGTCTCCATCAACGGCATTGTCTGTGCCGTCGGTTCGGTCAGTGAAACGCACTATGGGACCATTTTCCTGGGAATTCACGAATGTGCGGTTCTCCAGTGGTCCGGCGGACGTGTGATACGGGGCATTCAACGTGGAGCCTCGAATGGCGATTCCTCGATCCGTCGAGCTATTGAGGAGGGTGATTTCCCCTCCTGCAAAGTTACTGATTGTCTCCCAGCCGTTTCTCCCTTCGGAGCCTGCTGGGAAATGGTTGCTTTCGGCAATCAGTTGGCTGTTGATCAGATCAATGCCTGCAGTGCTGCTCAACCGCAGATCTCCTGATCCCGCCCCTCCACTGGCGCTCAACAGGGAGTTGGACACGTTGAGGCCTCCGAGGCCTTTGGACTGGAAGGCAACGTTTCCCGCCAGATTGTGCGAGGCGTCGGCACGGGCCACACTGCTGCCGAACTCAATGCCACCATCAGCAGCCAGCACTACAGTGCCGCTGGTGTCTGTGAGTTGAATCGCGCTGCGCGGCAGAGCTGGATTCTGCTCCATGAGCGGTGTCAGAATTTGGGAAGCGTTTAGAGACGATCCATCAACAAGGATGTCGCCCTTGGAGAACAGGCCGATCAGCGGGTCAGGGTCAGGTTTGATAAGCGTCGCCCCGCTATCGAATACGACGGAGGTGATGGGAGAGACTAGGTCTTCGAGTGTGTAAACACCCACATCCAAGCTGCTGTTTACCACGGATAACGGTTGGGCTGGGTCGAGGCTTTCCAGGCGGATCAATCCCTTCGGCGCCAGCAGCCTGCTGTTTTCAGTCACCGAAACCGTGCCGGCCCGCAGGAACAATTGCTTGCCCTCCAGGATTGAACGCTGCAACTGAAGGGCATCGATCGCCTGGAGGTCGATGGCCCCTCGTTGGCCGGGCTGGCCGGACGTCAACTGGATGTCGTTCAGCTCGATCTGCTGGGCGCCGAGCTGCAATCGATCGAGACCGGCATCGGTGCGAGGCAGGGAACCCGCCGCGAGCAGGCTGTTGCCGCCGGCCTCGCTGCGAATGGCACCGTTGCCGGCCTCCAGAATCAGGGACCGGTCCACCGTCAACCGACCACCGGCCAACACGATCGACCCATTGGTTGTCCCCAACCCAAGGCTGTCCAGGGTTCCCAAACTCGTTTTGAGCGCCTGCCAGCTCAGCTCCGGCGGTGCGCTCAGGGCACCAGCCGCGGTGGCATCGGTACCAACGGCATCGAAAAAGCCACTGGCACCTAGCTTCAGTCCTGTGGAGGTGGAGAGCAGCAGATTCGTGGTGTTCTGCACCTTGGCCCCAGGCCCCAGCCAGATGCCGCCGGGTGAGAGCCAGAACAGATTGGCCGGGGCCGAGAGACTCAGCGTCTTGTCGAGAAAGGTGCCGAGCCGGTCGCTGACCCCCACGATTACATTGGCGCGTCCCTGGGTATCGATCCCCACCCCGTTGATCCCGCCGCGGGTGTCGAACTGGCGGAAGCGATGAAACAGATTGGGGCCTGCCGCCGTGCCGCCGCCAACGCTGCAGAAACCGCTGCTGCAACGGCCTTCAGTGGCACCGTTCACCCGGGTGCCCAGCCCCCCCCCGACCACGTCGGCGATGGCTGCATGGGGGAAGAGCAAAAGGGTGACCACCCCGATCTGGAATCGTCCGACTCCCCGGATGCCCTTAGCAGTCTGCTTCAGACGCATCACTGGACCAAGAAACGATGTCCTGGGTCATTGGAGCAACTCCCGGTCGGGGTCGTTGTGATCCAGATCACAGATCGAGCGGACATGCCATCTTAGGGTCCAATCCTGAACTTCCATCCCGCATCTGGCGATGTCACCGAAGGAATTGATCAACCCGCTTTGATGTCTGGACAGTGATTGGTTCCTGAATCACCAGGCGAGGGCCGGATGGTTACGCAAAGCCCCACCAAAGCTTCTGATCTTGCCGAAATCCCCCTGTTCGCCTTGCTCAGCGAACAGCAACGGCAAAGGCTGTTGGAGCAACACCGGGGGGTCACCTTTGCCGCTGACCAGATGCTGATGCTGGATCAGGATGAATCCCAGGGCCTGATCCTTCTGCGCAATGGCATCGCCAAGGTCCGCCGTCTCAACAACGATGGCGAGGAGGCCGTGCTCTCCCTCCTCGGCCCGGGTGATGTGTGTGGGGAAATGGCTGTTCTCAACAACGGCCGCCGCTCAGCCGATGTCGTCAGCCTCACGCAATGTGAAGCCGTTTTCCTGCGGGTCAGTCCCTTTCGCGAACTCCTGAACAGTGAACCCAGGCTTTCCCTCGCCTTGGCCAGGCTTGAAGCCAGGCGGTTGCAGGATCTCAACCGTCGTTTCACCTTGCGCGGAGCTGATGCCACGACCCGCCTGCTTGCCACGCTCTGCGACATCGCAGTGCGGACACACCAGGGCGCCGACCCCACAGCGGTCATTCCTCCCCTTCCGCATCGTGAGCTAGCGTCCCTATCCGGTTTGGCCCGAGAGACCACATCACGCATCCTTAGCAAGTTGCGTCAACGCGGCATCATTGAGGAAGTGCATGGTGGCGGCCTCAAGATCATCAACAGTGAGACCCTGCATAAGCGGAACTTGCTCTAGCACGGGTACCATTTAATCCCATAACTTTCGTTCGCCTCATCACGATGAGAAGGCCTTCCGCCAGGTTGTTAGGCGCTGTCCTTGGAGGAGGGGCATTGATGCTGACAATGGGCTTGGCCGTCTGCCCAGCGCCGTTCATCCCCAAGACCGCTGTGGTTAAAGATGCCACCGCATTTTTGCTGCCCGCTGATCCGGCCCGGCCCAGGGATGCCAGCGGCCGCCAGTACCCCCTTGTTCCCACCGATCCGGCCGAGCTGGCGACCCTGCTGGCTGGCGTGGAGGAGGCCCTGCGCTCGCCGCAGACCCCCGCCGCCGAGCTGCCGGGCCTCGGCCATCAGCAGCAGGTGATCTATCGGGTTCTCTCACACCAGGAAACCCGCTCGCAACAGGTGCGCCGCTTCCTTCCCGCCGCCTGGCTGAGCACCTACGACCGGCATCTGGTGGCGCGGCGGGCCTTTCTGGCCATGCATCGCCGGGGCCGCAAGCCCACGACCCTGCCGGCCTGGCGGATCATCCAACCAGAGCCAGCCGAAGCCCTGATCGGCTACTACAAGAAAGCCGAGACGGCCACCGGCATCGCCTGGGAGGTGCTGGCGGCGGTGAACCTGGTGGAATCGGGGATGGGCCGCATCGATGGGGTGTCGGTGGCCAACGCCCAGGGGCCGATGCAGTTTCTGCCCACCACCTGGAGCCAGGCGGGCATCGGCAAGGGGAGCATCCGCGATCCCCACGACGCCATCCAGGCCGCGGCGCGCTACCTCGTTCGCCGGGGAGGCCTCAAGGACATCCGCAAGGGACTCTGGGGCTACAACAACAGCGACAACTACGGCATCGCCGTGCTCACCTACGCCTCCCTGATCCAGGAGGACCCCAGGGCCTATGTGGGGCTCTACAACTGGGACATCCACTTCGGCTCCGCTGCCGGCGACATCTGGTTGCCGGTTGGCTACGACCAGCCCCGCCCGATCGAGGTGGCCACTTTCCTGAAGCGGTTTCCGGCCAGTGCTCCGCCACCCGGCTCCTCGGGCTACTGACCCTGCCGGCTCCCGACTCTTTACCGGTCGGCCGCAGCCGAAAAGTGGTGGTTCTGCCGGCAGATTCAACCGAGACAACTCGCTGACAGCCAATCGCATCTCAGCTGGGTAATGGTTCAAAAAGGCAATGCGTACCAAGCCCCGCACAGGCAATCATCTTCTCCCTGAAGACTGATCAGCAGATGGGGTTCAAGCTCAGCACAACCGGCCCGCTGGCATGGGTCAGTCGGGGCGCCACCAATGGATGGCTCCACCGAGTGGCAATGATCAATGTTACCAATCCAGGCAGCAACAGAAGAGAGCAATGGCCCGGCATTGATATCAGATGCAGCGACTAATATTTCAGTCCAGGGAAAGACCATTGACTCGCTGAAAGAAGTGTTGATCATCGCTCAAAAAGTAACAGCCAGGTCGACAGCAAACCCAACTGGCGAAAACCCACTTGATCTTGATGGCCAAGAATCCTCTTCATGATTGCGCCCGACACCGGGGCCTCTGATAAGCCACGAGTTCGTCATGGACCTCAGAAAACGAACAGGCAAGCCGAGGCACAGATCCTTCGATCAACAGCATAGATAGATAGGCAGGATTGACAAGAACTTAATGCCCACTTAACGGGTTCTTGTTCTCTATGGCTGAAAGGCATGTCATGGTCCAACCAGCTTGTAACGACTCTGACCATGCCAACTGCCGCCATCCCAGTTGTGCTCCCTACGAATGCGTTGCGCATACTTCCGATTGGCACGACAGCCTTGGCAGGCGCCGAGATCTCTGCCTTCGACCCTGGCAGCGATCGCCTCTTCGTCACCTCGAGCAGCGGTCTTCAGGTCGTCGACTTGAGCGATCCAACCGCACCCAACTTGATTGCCCTGATCAACTTCACGACACTCGGCTTCGCCAGTACAGATATCACTTCCGTTGCAGTGAAGGAGGGAATCGTAGCCGTGGCTCTGCCTGCGTTGGACAAGGGCGAAAACGGTCAGGTCGTGCTGCTGAATGCCACAGATGGCAGCCTGATCACCAGCGTAGATGTCGGCCCGTTGCCAGACATGCTGACTTTCACACCGGATGGCACCAAGCTGCTGGTCGCCAATGAGGGTGAATTCCTCAGCAACGGTACGGCCGGCGGTGCGGGCTCAGTCTCGATCATCACGCTGAACGGCACCAACTCCACTGAGGTGACCGTCGACTTCACCGCCTTCAACGGTCAGGAAACAGCTCTGCGAGCGGCGGGCGTGCGCATCTTTGCCGGGCAATCAGTTTCACTCGACGTGGAGCCCGAGTACATCGCCATTTCGGCCGATGGAAGCACGGCCATGGTGACCCTGCAGGAAGCTAATGCAGTGGCGATCCTCGATATTACGACGGCCACTTTCACCGAAATCGTGCCACTGGGAAGCAAGAGTTACGCAGGTCTCTTTACTGATTTCTCCGATCGTGACGGGCCTGAAAATAGCAATCTGATCAATCTGACATCCAGCAATCCAGTCTCTGGCCTTTACATGCCCGATGCAATCGATAGTTACCAGGTTGGGAGTTTAAGCTATTTCGTGATCGCGAACGAGGGCGATGACCGTGACGACTTTCTGAATCCGGACGAAACCATTCGCCTGGGCAACTCCAGCTACGATCTCGATGACACTATCTTTCCAGATGAGGCCTTACTGAAAGCCAACACTGATCTGGGCCGCCTTACAGTGTCGAATGCGCCTGGGCTTCGCGGCGATCTTGACAACGACGGCGACATCGATCAGATCCTTACCTATGGCGCACGATCCTTTTCGATCCTTGATGAAAATGGGGCAATAGTATTCGATAGCGGTGACATGATTGAGCGAATCATCGCTACCGAATTTCCCGGCAGCTTCGACGACGCTCGGAGCGATAACAAGGGACCCGAGCCAGAGGGCATCGAAATTGCAACCATTGCCGACAGAACTTACGCCTTCGTCGGGCTCGAACGCTCCAACATCACACTTGCCTTTGATATAACAAATCCCAATGAAGTGAGCTATACCGCCTCAGCATTGAGGCCCGGTGATGTCAGCCCAGAGGGTCTGCTGGTCATCGCCGCCGAGGACAGCCCAACCGGCTCTGCCTTGCTGGTTACCAGCAACGAGGTCAGCAACACACTCTCCATCTTCAGCGTGGCGCCAAACTTCCGCCTGCAACTCCTGCACTTTGCCGATGGGGAGGCGGGGCTGTTGGCTGCCGAGACGGCACCAAATCTGGCTGCACTGGTCGATGCATTCGACGACGATTACGTCAATACGCTGATACTGGCAGGCGGCGACAACTACATTCCAGGCCCATTCTTCGCCGCCGGTACCGATCCGACCGTCTCAGCTACACACAACAGGGGCGACAACCCCGGCGCCGCCGACATCGAAATCCACAATCGCATCGGTGTGCAGGCCTCGACCATCGGCAACCACGAGTTTGATTTCGGCACGCGCGTCTTCAGCGATATCGTCGCTGACGCTGCCTTCCCCTATCTCTCCTCCAACCTCGACTTCACGGGTGACAGAGACATCGTGGCCCGCTTCCAGGAGACGGTAGCCGTGGGTGGACTCGAGGAAGCCGCAAGCCTCGCGAGCAAGATTGTGCCCTCAACTGTGGTGACGTCCGGCGGCGAGCAGATCGGCCTGGTCGGTGCCACGACACAGATCATCGAGACCATCTCCTCCACAGGCAATGTCGAGGTGAAGGGCTTCGCGGAAGGAACCGAGGCCAACAACATGGTGTTGCTCGCGGCGCAACTTCAGCCTGTGATCGACGATCTGATCGCACAGGGTGTCAACAAGATCATCGTGATGGCGCATCTCCAGCAGATCGCCCTCGAACAGGAGTTGGCCACCCTTCTGCGCGGCGTGGACATCATCCTGGCAGCCGGCTCCAACACCCGGCTTGGTGACGAAACTGATCAAGCCGTGCTCTTCCCAGGCCATGCTGCGGATTTTGCGAACACCTATCCCATTGTCGCCACGGGCGCAGATGGAGGTACGACGTTGATCGTCAACACGGACAACGAATACACCTATCTCGGCCGCCTCGTCGTGGACTTCGACGAGGCGGGCAAGATCATCGTTGAAAGCCTCGACAAGGACATCAACGGCGCCTATGCCTCGACCACTGAAAACGTGGCAGCGGCCTGGGGCGTCGATGCCGCCGATCTCGCCACGACAGCCTTTGCCGAAGGAACCAAAGGTGAGCAGGTGGCTGAAATCACCGAGGCCGTGCATGCAGTGATTGAAGCGAAGGACGGCAACCTCTTCGGCTTCACTGACGTCTATCTCGAAGGTGAGCGCAACCTCGTGCGCAACCAGGAGACCAACCTCGGCAACCTCAGCGCCGACGCCAACAAAGCGGCAGCAGAAGCGGCCCTCGTCGGGGGCACGATCGTGGCCTCGCTGAAGAACGGTGGCGGCATCCGAACCGCAATCGGCTCTGTGGAAGTCGGTTCGGGCGACAAGAACCCGCCTCTGGCGAACCCCGGTGCAGGCAAGACGGAGGGCGGCATCTCGCAGCTTGACATCGAGAACTCGCTCCGATTCAACAACCTGCTGATCGTGTTCGACACCGACGCGGCGGGCCTCAAGGCCATTCTCGAACACAGTGTTGCGGTGCTCGGCAACCAGGGCCGCTTCCCGCAGATCGGTGGAATCAGCTTTTCCTTTGACCCCGACCTTGCCGCTGGATCGCGCATTACCAGCATCGCTGCAATCGCTGCAGATGACACGGTAATCGCCCGCCTCGTTGAGAATGGTGAAGTCAGCATTGATGCGCCGAGCAGCATCAGTGTCGTCACACTGAATTTCCTTGCCAATGGAGGCGATGGCTACCCGATCAAGGCAAACGGTCATAACTTCCGATATCTCCTGGCAGATGGCACCATCAGTTCTGCCATCGATGAGACACTCGATTTCACAGCCAGCTCGACATTCACAACGGTTGGTCAAAGCGCTCTAACGATCCTGGGAGAGCAAAAGGCTTTTCAGACCCATCTTCTCGCCGAATATGGCAGTCCAGCCACGGCCTTCGACCAGGCTGACACGCCAGCGAATCTTGACCAGAGAATTCAGAATCAAATCTTCACTGCTGATACAATCTTCACAGGTTCCACCTACGAAGCCACGGCTGGATCTGATGTCTTCAGCGGCACTGCAGCCGATGACAGCTTCTTCGGTGGCGCCGGTAGTGATCAATTCCTGGGTGGGGCTGGCAATGATCAGATGGATGGCGGCAACGATGACGACCAGTTACTGGGAGGGCTCGGGAATGACCAGCTCATTGGTGGGAACGGCAGTGACCTGATCCTTGGCAATTCTGGCGACGACTCGATCTTCGGGGGAACAGGAAATGACTGGCTCCTCGGTGGAGAGGGGAAAGACTTTCTATACACAAGTTTCTTTGCAGGCACAGCACCATCGACAGAAGTCGCCTCATCGAGTGCCTTCGGTGAAGGCGGTGATGACACGATCATTGCCAATGGCAAAGACTTTGGATTTGGCGGAGATGGGAACGACCTTCTCTATTCCACGACCGAAAATGCAGTTAGCTTTTTCGGGGGGAGCGGCGATGACAACCTGATTGGCAACCAAGGAAATGATATCTTACTCGGCCAAGAGGGATCAGATGTATTGATCGGTAACCAGGGAAATGATATCCTGCTTGGTGACATGGGATCAGACGTTCTGATTGGTAACCAGGGAAATGATGTTCTTTACGGAGGAGATGGGCTTGATTTCTTCGACTTGCGAAACGACATCGTTGCCAACGAGTTTGATTATATCGCTGACTGGTCTGTGGGCGGAACACCTGAACTGATCATAGTGCCAATAGCTATCCAGTCTTTCACACAGTTTCATCAGGTTGGATCAGGATCAGTGATTCTGGCTCAACTCGGCGGCGGAAGTTCCTATTACAGCTACGTTGCCAATTCTGTCGTTACCAACGTCCAGGCTCACACCGCTTTTCTCTGATCAGCGCCGGCGCTGGATAGCGACAGAGCACTGGGCGGCTCTGTCGCTATCCGGTCACTCGTCGAGCGCCACCAGATCGCGGAGCTGACCGGGGTCGAGCCCGCCCAGCCACTCCTCTCCTGAACCCACGATGTCTTCGGCGAGACGGGCCTTCTCGCGGATCATGCGGTCGATCTTCTCCTCCACCGAGCCGCTGGTGATGAACTTGTGCACCAGCACCCGGTTGGTCTGGCCGATCCGGTAGGCCCGATCGGTGGCCTGGTTCTCCACGGCCGGATTCCACCAGCGGTCGATGTGGAACACATGGCTGGCCCGGGTGAGGTTGAGGCCCACACCGCCGGCCTTCAGCGAGAGCAGGAACAGCTGCGGGCCGCGCGGGTCGTCCTGGAAGCGATCCACCATCGCCTGGCGTTCGTTCTTGCTGGTGCTGCCGTAGAGAAAGGGCACCTCCTGACGGAAGCGCTGTTGCAGGTGGGCCTGGAGCAGATGTCCCCATTCGGCGAACTGGGTGAACAGCAGGGCCCGATCACCGGCTTCAATCACCTCTTCGACGATTTCATCGAGCCGTTGCAACTTGGCGGAGCGGGCTCCGAAACCCTCACCCACTTCCGATTCCTTGAGAGCCAGGGCCGGGTGGTTGCAGATCTGCTTGAGCCTGGTGAGCAGGCCAAGAACCTGGCCGTGCTTCTGGCCGAGGGGCGCGCGGGCGATCGCCTCAAGGGTTTCATCGACGGTGGTGCGATAGAGCCTGGTCTGCTCCGGGGTCAGGCCCACCCATTCCCGCAACTCAACTTTTTCGGGCAGGTCGGAGATGATCGAGCGGTCGGTTTTGAGCCGGCGCAGGATGAAAGGCCCCACCCTTGCCTTGAGATCCCGCAGCGATGCGGTGTCGCCGTAGCGCTCGATCGGCAACCGGTAGCGCTGGCGGAAGAACTCCTCCTCGCCGAGCACCTTCGGGTTGAGAAAGTCCATCAACGCCCAGAGTTCGCTGACCCTGTTCTCCACAGGGGTACCGGTGAGGGCGATCCGGAAGCGGCCGCCACCACCCTGCTTGCCGCAGCGGGCCAGTTCCCTCGCCGCCAGGGACTGCTTGGCGGCGGGATTCTTGATCGCCTGGGCCTCGTCGATCACCGTTCCCTGCCAGTCCATCGAGGCCAGCAGCGTGCTGTCACGCTGCAGTAGCCCATAGCTGGTGAGCACCAGATCCACACCCTCCAGGGTCTTGGCCAGGGCCGCCGGCGTGGAGGGCCGCTTCGGACCGTAGTGCTCCAGCACCGTGAGTTCCGGGGTGAAGCCCGCCGCCTCCCGCTTCCAGTTGGTGAGCACCGAGGTGGGAGCCACCAGCAGCACCGGGCGTTTCAGTTCCTGCTCAGCCTTGAGGTGCTGCAGAAAGGCGAGCAACTGGATCGTCTTGCCCAGCCCCATGTCATCGGCGAGGCAGGCCCCCTGATCGAAGCGATGCAGGAAAGCCAGCCAGCCGAGGCCCCGTTCCTGGTAGGGGCGCAACTGGCCGGCGAAGCCGGCCGGGGCGGGCAGGGGATCAGGAGCCTTCTGCTGGTGGTATTGCTCCAGCACCGCCTGCAGCCTGGGGCCGGCCGTGAAGCGGTGCACCGGCAGACGCTGCAGGGTTTCGCCTTCGTTACCGGTCAGCCGCAGGGCGTCATCGAGGCTGAGGGCGGGATCGAGGGCGCAGAACTTCTCGGCATTGCGGAGATCACCCGGTCGCAACTCGATCCAGACCCCCTTGTGCTGCACCAGCGGGCTGCGTTTGCCGGCCAGCCGCTCCAGATCCCTGAGGGTGAGGGTGACACCGCCGATCATCAGCTCCCAGCGCCACTGCAGCGTTTCGCCGAGGCTGAAACCCCGCGACGTCGCCGGCAGCTCGGCTTCGATCGAGAGCCCCAGGCGGCTGGCCAGGCCACCGCTGAGGCTGGCCGGCAGCAGCACCCCAACGCCCACGTCCCGCAACCGGGCTGCGGCGGTGCGCACCAGCACGAAGGCCTCGGCCGGGGCCAGCTGCATCCGCTGGGGTGTGGCGGCATCGAGGCCCCGCTCAAGCGGCTCGAACACCTGCAGGGCCCGGCCGAGACCCTCCAGCAGCAGCTCACCGGGCTGGGGAATGGTGACCTCACCGAGCTGAAGATTGGTTTCACCGGCGGCCCAGACCGCTGCCGCCGGCAAGGTCAGGCTGGGATCCGACTCGGCCTGAAGACAGAAGCGCAGCTCCCAGAGCTCATCGCCCTCCGCAGGCGTGTCCAGCTCCAGGCAGGCCCGGGCCGGGGCCAACCGGCCGGCCACCGCCTCCCGCCAGTGGTGCGTGGTGGTGCTCAGCCTCTCCACCTCCTCGGCTGAAAGCCGCAGCTCCCCCTTGCCGGGGCCCAGGGCCTGCTGCCAGGCCGCCAGCAACGGATCCAGGCCATCAACGCTGGGGCTGAAGCCACAGCGCAGCTGGGCGTCCACCAGACGGGAGAGGATCTCCACCAGCCGCAACCGCCCTGAGCCCGGACGCCAGCAGGCCAGGGGAGGGGTGCCGTTGGTGAGGGGACCGCGCCAGAGGGCGGCCACCGCCACCTGGGGCAGCCGGGTGGCCAGATCCTCCAGCCGGCGCCGGTCGTCCTGACGGTTGAGCAGGGGAAGCCACTGGGCCCGGCCCTCCTCCACCTGGGGCAACCAGCGCCCCCTGGCGATCAGGCTGAGGCTCCAGCGCTGCAGATGGCTCCACCAGCGCAGTTCATCGGCCAGGTCGGGATGGTTGCCGGAGAGGGGCAGACGCTCCAGCCAGAGCGAGGCGGCGGCTGGATCCAGCCAGAGGCCCTCCACCTGCCAGGGCCACCACTCCACCTGTTTCGGGATCGGTTCGCCGGCCTGCAGGGGCAGCCCGCTCCAGCCGGCCATCTCATCCTGCTTCCGGCCCCGGGAGCTCTGACGGCGACTGGGCAGGCTGAGGCAGGCGGTGGCGGGCCGGAAGGATTCGGTCCAGAGATCCCACTCCTCCAGCCAGGCCCCCAGATCGTCCTGATCGAGGCTGAGCGGATGGGCCAGGGGCGCGTTGGTGGGGGTGGCCGGGCCGGCCACGCGCCAGGTATCGGCCCAGAGCAGCAGACCGGCGACCGCCATTCCGCTGGCGTCGGCCGGTAGCCAGGTGGCGTGCAGAAGGCTCATCGCCGAGGCGCGGCCAGGTACGGATCGGCGCCATCATCTCCGATCGCCGGCCCCGGGGCCAGATGAGCCGCTCAGGACGGCCGGCATGGCCGCATCGCCGGGAAAAGACGCACTCCGGCCTGCAGCAGCAGGGCACCGCCCACCAGGGGCAGCCAGCGCGGCCACCAGTCGCGCAGCAGCTGAAGCACCAGGCTGGAGAAGCCCCCGGGCAGATTCCCCGCCGCCGTGAGGGCCGGCTCGGCGGACACCCCCAGGCTCAGCAGTCCGCAGACAGCCCCGATCAGACCGGCCTGGAGATGGCCGTCGTCGGGGTCGACCCGCTGGAGGTGAAAGGCCAGCAGCCCATAGAAGAACCCACTGCCACCGGCCCTGAGGGCTGGCTCCAGACCGAAGGCCAGGCCGATGCCCATGGCGCCGGCGGCGGCCAGCAGGGCCCAGCCGATCGAGCGCAGCCGCAGCAGCCGGCGGTCCTCTGCAGGCGTCAAAGGAGTGGGCACGGCGGGGCGCAAGCGGGTCGGGACCTGTCCTGGGCGATCATGCCTTCTTCAGAGGTGTCACGCCGCATCGGGTCATGGCAGTTGCTTCTTCTTCAAGTGGCGCGGCCGCCAGCCACCCCAGGCCCCGCAGCGGCGCCGAGATCCGCGAAGCCTTCCTGGCCTTCTACGAGCAGCGGGGCCACCGGCGCCTGCCCAGCAGCTCCCTGGTGCCGGACGATCCCACCGTGCTGCTGACGATCGCCGGCATGCTGCCGTTCAAGCCGGTCTTCCTGGGTCAGGCGGAGCGGCCGGCAGCTCGGGCCACCACCGCTCAGAAATGCATCCGCACCAACGACATCGAGAACGTGGGCCGCACGGCACGGCACCACACCTTCTTCGAGATGCTCGGCAATTTCTCGTTCGGGGATTACTTCAAGGCGGAGGCGATCAGCTGGGCCTGGGAACTCTGCACCAAGGAGTTCGGCCTGGATCCCGGGCGGCTTGTGGTGAGTGTCTTCCGTGACGACGACGAAGCGGAGACGATCTGGCGCGATGCCATCGGCGTAGACCCGAACCGGATCATTCGCATGGATGAAGCCGACAACTTCTGGGTGTCGGGTCCGACCGGCCCCTGCGGCCCCTGCTCGGAGATCTACTACGACTTCCACCCCGAACGTGGTGACGCGGCCATTGATCTCGACGACGACAGCCGTTTCATCGAGTTCTACAACCTTGTGTTCATGCAGTCCAACCGCGACGCCGCAGGCACGCTGACGCCGCTGGCGAACCGCAACATCGACACCGGCATGGGGCTGGAGCGCATGGCCCAGATCCTGCAGGGCGTGCCGAACAACTACGAAACCGATCTGATCTTCCCGCTGATCGAAACAGCCGCGGCCCTGGCTGGTGTGGATTATCACCAGCTCGACGCAAAAAGGCAGACCTCGCTCAAGCTGATCGGCGACCACAGCCGCGCCATCACCCAGTTGATCGGCGATGGCGTCACCGCCTCGAATCTCGGTCGTGGCTACATCCTGCGCCGCCTGTTGCGCCGGGTGGTGCGCCACGGTCGCCTGCTGGGGATCGAGCAGCCGTTCCTGGCCGCGATGGGTGCGGCGGCGATCAGCCTGATGGCCCCTGCCTACCCCCAGCTGCTGGAGCGCCGTGACCTGATCACCGCAGAACTGGTGCGGGAAGAGGCCCGTTTCCTCGAAACCCTCGAGCGGGGCGAAAAGCTCCTGAGCGAGCTGCTGGCCGCCAGCCCCAGCCGGATCAGTGGAGCGCAGGCCTTCGAGCTCTACGACACCTTCGGCTTCCCCCTGGAGCTCACCGAGGAGATCGCCGCCGAGCATGGCCTCACCGTGGACCTGGAGGGCTTCGAAGCGGCGATGGTGGCCCAGCGCCAGCGGGCCAAGGCGGCGGCGGTGAGCCTGGATCTCACCCTGCAGGGGGCGATCGAGGCGATCGGCTCGGAACTGCCCGACACCCATTTCAACGGCTACGACGGGCTCGATCACCCCAGCCAGGTGATCGCCCTGGTCACGAACGGTGAACCAGCCAGCCAGGCGGTTGCCGGAGACAGCGTGCAGGTGGTCCTCGACGTCACACCGTTCTATGGGGAGTCGGGCGGCCAGATCGGCGACCGTGGACTGCTCACCGAAGAGGGTTCCGGTTCAGCCGATCCCGGTCCAGATCCCAGTCCAGATCACAGTCTCGATCCCGGTCCAGATCAAGGTGCCGATCACGGCTTGATCGTCAGGATCGAATCGGTGGCGAAGAACCGCAAACTGTTCGTGCACCATGGCCGGATCGAACGGGGCCGCCTTTGCCTCGGTGACAGGGTGCTGGCCCGGGTTGATCGGGCCTGCCGCCGCCGTGCCCAGGCCCACCACACCGCCACCCACCTGCTGCAGGCGGCCCTCAAACAGGTGGTGGATCCGGCGATCGCCCAGGCCGGTTCGCTGGTCGACTTCGATCGACTGCGTTTCGACTTTCACTGCCCCCGCGCCGTGACCCCCGCCGAGCTGGAGCGAATCGAAGCGCTGATCAATGGCTGGATCGCGGACGCCCATGAGCTGGAGGTGCAGGAGATGGAGCTGGAGCGGGCCCGCTCCGCCGGCGCTGTGGCGATGTTCGGCGAGAAGTACGACGCCCGGGTGCGGGTGGTGGACGTACCCGGCGTCTCGATGGAGCTCTGCGGCGGCACCCACGTGGCCAACACCGCCGAGATCGGCCTGTTCAAGATCACCTCTGAAGTCGGGGTGGCGGCTGGAGTCCGTCGTATCGAAGCGGTGGCAGGCCCGGCCGTGCTCGCCTACCTCAACGCCCGCGATGCGGTGGTGAAGCAGCTGGGCGAACGCTTCAAGGCCCAGCCCGGCGAAATCGTGGCCAGGGTGGCCGCTCTGCAGGAGGAGCTCAAGGCCAACGGCAAGGCCCTGGCCGAGGCCCGTGGCGAGCTGGCCCTGGCCAAGGCGGCGGCGCTGCTGGGCCAGGCCGAACCCGTCGGGGAGTTCCAGCTGCTGGTGGCGCGGCTGGACGGGGTGGATGCCGGACCGCTGCAGACGGTGAGCCAGCAACTGCAGGAGCGCCTCGGCGGTGGGGCGGCCGTGCTGCTGGGCGGCGTGCCGGATCCAGGCGAAGCCGACAAGCTTTCTCTGGTGGCCGCCTTCGGCCAGCAGGTGATCGCCAGGGGCCCCAAGGCCGGTGTCTTCATCGGCACGATCGCCAGGCTCTGCGGTGGTGGCGGTGGCGGCAGGCCCAACCTGGCCCAGGCTGGTGGGCGCGATGCGGCCGCCCTCGATGGCGCACTCGCCGAGGCCCGCAGCACCCTGAAAGCCCTGTTGGGCGAGAGCGGTGGCCAGCCCGAAGGCCAGGAAGCACGGTAACAACCGTTACAGCTAACGCCATCTTGATGGCCTCAGATCGGGCTCTGCTTTGCTCCGACCTCTTGATGGCGTCTTCCAGTCCCAAGGCGACCGTGATCCAGGGGCTGCTTGAGGGACTTCATGATCGTTTTCTCTCCTTGGATGAGGGTGCACCGGCCGACTACATCCCTGAACTGGCCAAGGCCGATCCCCATGACTTCGGCATTGCCATCGCCACGGTGGATGGACGCCTTTACAGCGTGGGAGATACGAACAAGTTGTTCACGATCCAATCGATTTCCAAGCCATTCGTTTATGGCCTGGCGCTCGATCTGCTCGGCACCGAACGCATGAAGGCGAAGGTGGGTGTGGAGCCCTCTGGGGAAGCCTTCAATGCAATCAGCCTCGACCCCGCCACCGGCAAGCCCCGCAACCCGATGATCAATGCGGGGGCAATCGCCACAACCGCGCAGATCAGCAGTCATGACCCGGACAATGCCGAGGAGATCCTGCTCGATTACTTCGCCGCCCTGGCCGGTCGACGGCTGATGATTGATGAACAGGTTTATCAGTCGGAGCGCGCGACCGGCCATCGCAACAGGGCAATCAGCCATCTGCTGCGAAATTTCAACATCATCGAGTCCGATCCTGAGCAGGCCCTCGATCTCTACTTCCGGCAATGTTCGATTCTGGTCAATGGTCATGACCTGGCTGTGATGGCCGCCACCCTGGCTTGCCAGGGTGGCAATCCGTTCACCGGTTCACAACCACTCACCTCTCAGACCACCACAAAGATTCTGGCCCTGATGGCCACCTGCGGCACCTACGATTTCGCCGGGCAATGGCTCTACGACGTGGGCATGCCTGCCAAGAGTGGGGTGGCGGGTGGCGTACTGGCCGTGGTGCCTGGCCGTCTTGGCATTGCCACCTATTCACCGGCACTTGATTCGCTCGGCAACAGCGTGCGTGGCATCGCGGTCTGCCAGGAGCTCTCCAAGCAGCTCGGCCTCAGCCTGTTCAACCAGTATCCGGAGAACAGCACCACGATCCGCCGCTCCTACAAGGGCTCCCAGCGTCACTCGCGACGGTTCAGGCCACCGGCCCAGCTGAGCTGCCTCCAGCAGAATCGCGACTCGCTGCGCATCGTTCACGCTCAGGGAGTGCTGGATTTCGCCGCTGTTGAGCGGCTGATTGCCGAACTGGCTCAGTTGCTGATCAATTCCTGGATCCTGGTGATCGATTTCGCCAATGTCTCCGAGCTGCCGGAAGAATCCAGGCACCTGTTGGTCCAGGAGCTGGCCTCACTGCGCTGTGAAGGGGTGATCGTGCTGCTGGTGCGATGCCATCACCTCGGCCTGGAAGCCGAACCCCTGGCTGGGCTGGATCATCAACCGATGACCTTTCTGCATCTGGATCAGGCGATTGAGCGGGCTGAAGATCTGCTGCTGGAATCAGTGCAACCAGAGAAGCTTGATCAAAGCATGCAAGAAGAGCATGATTATGGGGGCTTCCTGGAGTTGCTGGATCCAAGCTATCACCAGATTCTCTTCTCAATCGCCGAGCTGAAAACCTTTGACGTTGGTGATCATGTGATCAGAAAAGGAGATGCCGGCGATGAGCTCTTCATCGTCAAAAGTGGTCGCTTCACCGTCACAATCGATCTTCAGGGCAAGGACGGCATCCTGCATCAATCCCGCCTCGCCACCTTCGAACCGGGAATGTGTTTCGGTGAGATCGCTTTCCTCTCCAGGCAGACACGCAGCGCTGATGTGATCGCTGATCTGCCTGGCAGTTGTTGGGTCCTGTCTCGGCCCGCTTTCGATGCGTTGCGGCTCAAAGACCCCAACACGGTGACGGAAATGCTCCTGGCTCTCACCGGCGACCTTGGCAAGAAACTTGGGGTCACCAGCTTTCAATTGATGTTGATGGAGTATCTGTAACACTCCAGATTCATTGGATCAGAGACGCAAACAGTTGCTGCATTCTTTTCAGCAGCTGGTTCTCCTGAATCTGAACCGTTTCCCGCTCCAGGCCTTCCAGCTGGCCGCGCCGCTTGCTGACCAGATGGGCCAGGCCGTCCATCAGGGCAGGATTCCGCTTCAGCAGGGGAACCAGCTGCTCCCTGGAAACCTCCAGCAGGATCGACTCCTGGAGGGCGCGAATGGTGGCACTGCGCTCGCTGCCGCTGAGCATCGACATCTCACCGAAGATCTCGCCTGAATCAAGGCAGGCCAGCTGGAGATCCTCTGCATTCGGCTTCCGCTTCAGCACCTCGACCTGACCGGTGACCACCTGGTACATAGCTCCACCGGCTTCCCCTTCCTGCATCACCGTTTCCCCTGGCGCAAAGCGCAGGCAGCGGGTGTTGGCGGCGAGGCTGGCGATCTCCTGATCGGTGAGCCCGGCGAAGATCGGGTTGACGCGGAGAATCCCGGCCCGGGTCGATTCACTGCGGAGGATCGACAGAGTCCCATCCGCTGAAGGCCGCTGCCGGCGCAGCTCCCGGACCGGATAGGGAACTGAGGCCCCTTCCCGATCCAGTGCATACCAGATCTGCTCGAGCAGCTCGCTGCGCAGATCCAGAACGTCCGCCAGGTTGCCGGGCTTCTGAAAAACGATGATCTCGTAGTCGATCGCATACTCTCCGAAGCCCTTGATCCGCACGGCGGCGGCGGGCTCACTGAGGATGCGGGGATGGCTGCCGACGATTCCCAGCAGGATGCGGCGTGCCTGGGCTGGAGGCATGCCGTAATCCAGGGCGATAGCGAAGCGATTCCCCATCGATCCGAAGGCCCCGTAACTGCGCAGCACCACCGAGGTGATCACGGCGTTGGGCACCATCACCATCGCTCCGGTGACATCACGAAGGCAGGTGTCACGCCAGTCGATCGAAACAATCACCCCCTCGGTGGTCTCGTTGACGCGGATGAAGTCGCCGACCTTGAGTTGATCATCCAGTTGCAGTTCAAAGCCGGCGAACAGATCCTTGAGCGGCTCCTGGGCCGCCAGGCCGAGCACGGCGGTGAGCACGGCCGAGGTGGTGACCAGGCCGAGCAGATCGAAACGGGCCAGCTCCTTGAACACCACCACCGTGACCACCGAGCCGCTGGTGAGCATCAACAGCTGCAGCAGGACCGGCGGTGGCTGCGCCCAGGCACCGAGTGATGCCGGCACCTCGATCCCGGCCCAGAGCAGAACGCGGAGGCCGGCGTAGCTCAGCATCAGCTCATCGATCAGCTCCACCCAGGGGCGATAGCTCGCCGGAAGCAGGGCGACAGGCAGGATCCGCACCAACACCCACGCCCCGGTGGCCAGCAGCGGCAACCGCAGCGGGAAAGGCGTCAGACGGATGCGGCGGCTGAGCAACCTCACCAGCAGCAGCAGGGCCACCACACCGATCGCGGGAAGCAACACCGCCAGGACTCGCATCATGGGCAGGAGTGCGTGGCTGGGACGATCCCAGCCGAGAAGGAATTCGGCACGATAAAGGCTGCGATGGTCATGGTTCAGTCAGAACCGGCGAGCAAGCTGGAAGCTCCCCTGCCGATCATTGATGGAGTTCTCCCGACGAATCCGCTGCCTGGCAGCGGTGCTTGGAATCCTGCCTTTCAGCTTGACGCTGACCCCGGCGGCGGTGGCCCAGCAGGTGCAGCTCCGCTGCGACGGCACCCTGCTGGAGGCCTCGGGCCAGGCCGAGCGGAAGCGCAGCATCGAGAGCCTGCGCCTCTCGCTGGCCCTGGAGGCCGATGCCGCCACGGCTGATGGGGCCCTCGCTGCCCTGCAGGAGCGCCTGGCAGCGGTGCGGCTGGCCCTGCGGCAGCTGGCCGTCAGGGAGCTGGAAGTGAGCTCACCGTCCACCTGGCAGCGGCCGGCCAGCCGCAACCAGCCCGCAGCCGTGCAGGCCAACCTGCAGGTCAGCGGGCAACTGCCCCCCGCCCAGTTGCAGAACCTGATCCGCACGGTGGGGGCCCTGCCGGGGGTTCGCCTGGCACCGGTGAGCAGCGAGGCCGGCAGGGGGGACGACGCAGTTGTTCAGCGGCAATTGCTGCGGGAGGCGTACCAGGATGCCCTGACCCAGGCACGGGAGCTGGCTGGGGCCATCGGCTTGGCCCAGCTGAGCCCTTTGGAAGTGCAGCTTGATAGAGGCGTCCGTCCTATGATGAATAGGGCCGCGACCACTGATGCCTCCTCGCCCTTTGATCCGGCAGAGTTGCCCCCGCCCACCGACCGCACAAGCATGCTCGTGCGGTTCTGCGCCCACTGAAGCTTCCTGTGAAAGGGGTAGCAGCAGAATTTTGAACGGAAGAACTTGCGCCACAGCTTCGATAGGTGCTTCAGGACGAGATAGGCACCAGGACCCAGGGCCAACATCAACCGTTTCCGCACTTCCAGTGCGGCTCAGGCCATGGCTATTTTTTCTAGTCGGGCCGGTCGGCACCAGTTGCCGTGCTCGCTGACTCCTCTCATCACCTGCATGCGCTGGACCTGTTCCTGATGCTCGTCATGGGGCATTTCCTAGGGGATTTCGGCCTGCAGAGCGACCGCATGGCGACGGAGAAATGCCCGGGTCATGACGTCACCCTGCCCTGGTACTGGTGGCTCGGAGCTCATGCCGCCATCCACGGCTTCCTGGTGGGTGTGATCACCGGCGTGCCTCTGCTGGGGCTGGCGGAATGGGTGGCCCACTCCCTCACCGACATCGGCAAGTGCCGGCACTTTTACCGCCTGCCTGGGGATCAGACAATCCACCTGGCTACCAAACTGTTTTGGACTTTCGTGCTGGTGCGATGGTGAAGTCAGGAATGAGCGAACTTCGCACCCAAACGATGATCCACATTCATACCTACGTTACCCGCAGGTTGCTGGGAGTCCTCGCTGTGGCTGTCCTCAGCTTTGAGGCCACGGCCTCCCTGGCCCAGACCAACCTGCGTTCAACCTTCCCCGGCCGCCGCATCGGTGGCGGCACCCGCGGTGAGTGCACCGCACGGGTGCTGGCCCACCTGGTGCCCAGGGACAGCGTCTTCGCCCCAGGCCCGGCGCTCTCAGTAGCCCTACTGGAGGGACCCACGCCCACCCCCCGACCCCTGCAGGTTCAGTTCCGGCCCCAGGGCCCCGGAGGCACGGCCGCCGGCCCCGCCGTGAAACGGGAGCTGCCCCCTTCTGTGGCGGGAGTCACTCTGCTCCAGCTGACCAGCTTCACAAACACCCAGGTCTGGGAATCCTCCTTCCGCTGCGATGCCGGTGCTCAGCCCGTGGCTGACGATCCAATCAACTTCGTCGAAACAGTGGCACCCCCGGCCCTGAGCCTGCTGGTGAGCGAAGGCTCGGCCGACGACCGGAGCCTTCAGGCGAATCTGAAGAAACTCAAGAATCTCTGCGGCTCCCAGGTGGCCAAGGCGGAGCTGGCCAGGACTTTCGGCCTCGAAGACGTCATTGGTGCGGACTGGCCGGCATCGCTACCGGTGCGCTGCCCCTGAGTTCCCAGACATCAAGCGGTTCCGTTCGACCCTTCACCTGCAAACTGCCCCAGGCCTCCCACTCCACGGCTTTGGGAGCGCTCAGAAGCACCAGATCGCGCGTCACGGAGGAGACCAGCACCCGGCAGAGGCCGCTCTGACGCTCTCTCTCCGAGCTCTCCAGCCGCGAGGCGCAGTTGACCGTGTCGCCAATGACGGCGTACTCCAGCCGCTCGCTGCTGCCCATCGATCCCGCCAGCACAGCGCCGGAATGAATGCCGATGCGCATCCGCATCGCGGGTTCCCCATCGGCGGCCAGCTCGCCGTTGAGTTGCTCCAAGCCGTGCTGGATTGCCAGGGCGGCGTCGATGGCATCGGCGGCGTCGGCCACCTCCCCCTTGCCCAGCGGTGCCCCGAACACCGCCAGGAAGCCGTCGCCGGTGAACTTGTTGACCATGCCGCCCCGCTCGGTGATCGCCGGTACGCAGATGGCCATGCCGCGGTTCAGCCAGGCCAGCAGTTGGGCTGGCTTGATTCGCTCGGAAAGGGAGGTGAAATCACAGGTGTCCGAAAAGAGCACGGTGACGGCAAGCAGGCGGCCTTCGAAGCGCCCGTCGCTGAGCAGTTCATCCCGTTGCTCCCAGAGCTGCTGGGCCACCGCCGGTGAGGTGGTTTGACCCAGCAGGCGTTGGATCTGTTGGCGCTGCTGCTGGCTGGCCGCCCCGCGCCGCAGCCAGGCGGCCCCCGCCATCAGAGTGAGAGCGGCCATGGGCAGGGTGGTTTGCACCCACACCCCGTTGAACAACAGCGCCACGGCGCCGCCCAGGCCCAACATCACCACAGCGGTCACGGCGAGGATGCTCCGTCGCAAGGTGGCGAAGCTCTCCCCCAGGGCCACCCCCAGCCCAAGGGCCAGCAGGAGCAGCAGCGTGCCGCTCCAGCCCGGCAGAGCCCGAATCCCATGGGGTTGTCCATCGGCGAGGGCCAGCAGGGCGGCGGTGCGGTTGGCATGAAGCTCCACGCCGGGCATCTGGATCTGGCGGGCCGCCAGCACAAAGCGTGTGTACGGAACGTTGAACAGATCCCGCAGGGTGGGGGCGGTGCTGCCGATCAGCACGATCCGGCTGTTGATCTGTGCTTTGGGCACCTGCTGGCTGAGCAGCTGATCCAGTGACCAGACGGGAAAGCTGCCCGGCTGATGGAACGCCAGCATCTGCTGGAAGCCTGCGGCATCGAGGTCGAAGTAACCACCCGAATCGCGCTCGATCCAGCCCTCGGCGTTGGGTCGAGCCTCAAGGCGTCTACGCAGTTCGCCGTTGCCGCGAAACACTTCCACCAGCCGCAGGGGCAAGGCCACGGTGGCGGCATCCTGGCCAGACACATGAACCAGGTCCCGGCGTACGACGCCATCGGCGTCGACCACCAGGTCGTTGAAGGCCATGCGGTTCGCAGGGGTGCCCAGGATCGGGCCGATCGATTCGGCCACGTTGAAGATCGATACCAACCGTGGATTGGCACGGGCTTGAGAACGCAGGCACCTCTGCTTGAGACCGACGCCCCTGTTGCGGTAGAGATCCAAGCCGATCGCCCGGGCGCCATCGGCGCTCAGGGTGTCGATGGCCCGGCACAGCAGCCGGTCATCGATCGGCCAGCCGTGGCGAGTGATGTCCGCTTCGCTGATGCCGATGATGACGATTGGCGTCGTGGCTCCTGATGGCGCCGGCCGCAGGTAGGTGATCAGGTCGTAGAGCAGCAGGTTCAATGATTCGCCGATACCCGTGACCCGAAGCGCCACCACCAAAAGCGCTGCCACTCCGTAAGGGGCCGTCAGCAGCAGCACCTGGCTCAAACGATTGGGGCGAGATGATTGGCCCATGGAGGCGCTCAGAACCGGTATTGCACCTTGCCGTAAAAGCCCTTGCTCAGTGTCCAGTCGGCCCAAGGGCCAAGGTTAGTGCCGGTATCAAGCTGGTCCACCCAGCCGGCTTCCAGGGTCCAGTCGTCGCCGACGAGCCAGCGGGCGAGGATGCCGGTCGAGCCCACATAGTCGATCAAACTGCCATGTTTCAACTGGGTGTAAACGCCTCCGTAGCCGAAGAAGGGAACCAGCTGCAGCGCCTGCTGCTGATTTTCCCAGAAGGTCCAGACCAGTTCAGCAGTGCCCAGCCAGCCGCTGTCCCCGCTGATCAGCTGGCCCGGCAGGCCGCGCAGGCCCACATCAGAGCCGAGGGTGAACTGCATCGAGGAGGTGAGCGGGTTGTAAGCCACCTGCCCACCGCCCCTCAGATTGAGCTGCCAATTCGGTGCGAATCCCCAGGCGGCCGAGATCAAAGCCCCAAGGGCAGTGGCCTGACCGGGGGAGATGCCCCCCTGGGACAGCTCGCTGATCTGAGTGGCTGGGGTGAAAGCCCCGATCCCCTGGAGCAGGTAGGCGTTGCCACTCCAGCCCACGGATTGGCTCAGGCCGCTGCCGCTCAGCCCCACTCGCAGGAAACCCGTGCGGGGGGAGCGCACACTTTCGGGCAGGAAGCTGGGCAGGGCCTTGCCTGCCAGGTAGGTGTCGCTGCGGTTGATGCTCAGCCCCGCGAAGGCGGCCCAGCGCTGGGTGAGGGATTCCTTGAACACCCACTCCAGCTGCCCCAGCCCCTGGAACTGGCGGGTGCTGAATTCATTCGCAGGAGCAGGCAGCTCGATCAGGTTGCGGCGGCTGTAGCCGAAGGAGCCCGTGAGGTTGAACTGGTCGCTGAGGGGATAGGTGTAGCTGGTGGAGCTGATCAGGGTCCCCAGGGAAGGGTCATTGTTGAAGTTGAGCTCGCCGTAGAGCAGCAGGATGTCGCCGGGTGCTGCCAACCCCCCCTTCAGGAGGGTGGCGACCGCCCGGCCTTCGCCGGAACCACTGGAGCCGTCGTTGCGCAGGGAGAGATCGCCCTGGAGCGGCTGACTGCCCAGCTCCGCGTTTACAGTGAGTACAGCCTGGCTAGGGTCGCTTCCCAAGCGCGAGAGGTTGCTACGGATGCTCTGGATGCCCGCCTGCCGCTGCAGAAGCCGCAGTTGGCGCTCTAATTCACCCAAGTTCAGCACTGCGCCTTGCAAGGGCCGCAGCAGACGGCTCACCCGGCGGCTCAGCCAGGCATTCTTGGCATTGACCCTCACCTCCACGATCTGCCCTTCCACCACCTCCAAGCGACCAGGGGCGGGGCTGGTTTCGACAAAGACGCGGCTGTTGACATAACCATCGGCCACAAGCCGGGCCGTGAGGCTGGCGGCGCAAGCCTTGAGCCGCTCGGCCGGATCGCTGATCGCCAGGCAGGGCTGAAAGATTTTGGTCAATTCAGCGCTGGAGTAGCGCTTGAGGCCCCGCACCTCAGGTGGCTGGGTGGTGGTGGGGGGTGTCGCCGGCGGGTTGGTGGTGGGTGCACCGGGGCCGATGGGAGATGGACCAGGGGTGAGCGGGGCCGCTGGCTCCACCGGCTGCAGATCGATCCATGGGGCGGGTCGATCGCGATCCGGCCGTTGCTCCCCGGCGCCAGGTCCTGGGAGGCGCACCGGACCTTGCTGCAGTGGCGGAGCCACCAGCTGGGCCAGCAGCGGCAGGGGGAGCATGAACATTCAGCGAAGTTGCCGAAGGCAAGTTATCGGAAGTGATTGAATATGGCAGATTTCCAGGCCCCTTAAACAATCAATCCCCGCACTCCTCCAATCGTTGTCGTTGGTGCTTCCCCTGGAAGGGCCGCAACACCGTCGCATGATTGCTCAGAGCCAAAGTGTTTACCCAACATCTCGAATATCCGCTACCTCGTGTCGGCGGCAACAATCGCCTCCATTAACCTCTGCTAGCTCTGGAGAGTTTGATGTCATCAACCCTTCTCATCAACATTATGGTGGCCTTTGCATGGCTTTGAGCTCCCCATTGACCCCAGCGCTTGGGCAGGGCGTGGCCGTGGCGATGGGCTTAACGGCCCTGCTGGCTGGGGCTCCGGGCCTGGCAGGCGAGGTGAGGGCCACCGCCGGCGCATTGGGGCTTGGCACAGCAGTGAACGGCCGGGTGGGCGGAAGCTGCGGAGGGGGTTTGTGCCAAGTGGGCGGGGGCAAAGCAGCGGGCCGCAACCTGTTTCACCGTTTTTCGGCCTTCGACACCCGCGGCGGCATCAGCGGAGTGAACTTCGCCACCGGTGGGCACCAAAACGTGTTCGTGGGGGTGACCAATCCCCTGGGCAGCTTCATCGACAAGCTGATCTCGTTTTCGAGCCCCGGCAACCTGTTCTGGCTCTCCCCGGGCGGCATCGCCATCAGCGGCGCCGGTGGATTCGCCAACATCCAGCAGCTGAACCTGAGCACGGCCACGGGCTGGCGCGTGGGCAACGGAATCTTCGATGCGGCGGGCACCACCGCTGGCCAGGCGGCGTTGCTCAGTGGCACACCACTTCAAGGATCGGCCGGCCCACTCACCAATCCAGCCAGCCTGGCGGCAATTGGCCTGCAGAAAAACGGTGATTTGAGCCTCTCAGGCGGCCTGCTCACGGTGGATCAGAGCCTGCTGCTCGATGCCCAGGGCGGCAACGTGCTGCTGCAAGCGGCAGGGATCCAGGCGCCCGCCGCCATGGTGGCGATCACCGGGGCCTCGGTCTCACTGGAATCCAGCACGGTGGATGTGAGCGGCCCCACGGGAGGTGGCAAGGTGCTCCTGGGTGGCGGCCTGCGTGGCGCCGACCCCACGATCACCAACGCCCAACGCACGGGCGTGGATGCGGCCAGCGCGGTCCGCGCCGATGCCACGGGCTTGGGATCGGGCGGCACCGTGGTGATCTACGGCACGGACAGTGCCCGGGTGGAGGGCGCCCTCTCGGCCCGCGGTGGCCCCCAGGGTGGCGATGGCGGCCTGGTGGAAACCTCCGGTCGCCGCGAGCTGCTAGTGAGCCAGGCGCCAGACGCTTCAGCTTCGAACGGTAAAGGGGGCACTTGGCTGATCGATCCCAAAAACGTCATGATCCAGGCCGCTGGGCCCGACAGCAACGTCACGGGTCCACCGGCCGTGACCACCACCGGCGACAACGCGGTGCTCACCACCGCCACAGTTCAGGGCGCCCTGAATGCAGGCACCAACGTCAGTGTGGCCACCAGCGCCGCCGGCACTCAGGAGGGCAACATCACCGTGGCTTCACCGATCAACAAAACGGCCGGGGGCGATGCCACGCTCACCCTCACAGCCCACAACAACATCAACCTCAATGCGAGCATCAGTAGCAGCAGCGAACAGCTGAATCTCTCGCTCAATCCCGACAGTGATGCCAGTGGTAGCGGTGCCTCCATCCTGGCCAGTGGCGCCACCCTCGCGCTCAACGGCGGCACGGCGGCTTTCAACGGCAGCACCACCTTGGCAGGAACGATCATCGGCAGCACGATCACGGGGTCGGCGCTCACCTCAATTAATGCAACGCTGCAAAACATAACCTTCGGCAGCAATCTCACCACCAGTGGATCGATCTTGTTCACCGGATCGTCGACCACCCTGGCGGATGGAACCCTGATCAACTGGAGTTCCGGGGACTGGAGTTTTAGCCCCAACCACACCCTGCAACCAGCGATCAGCGGCAGCGCGACGATCACCAAGACGAACGGCAGTGGGCTGTACATCGCTCGGGGGGGGCCTGGAGCGCTGACGCTGGCGCCTGGCCTCACCCTCCAGGGCTTTGGAAGCATCTTCCCGTGGAGTGGCCCTGCAACGTTGAACAACCAGGGCACGATTCGTGCCAGCACAGCAGGCCAGGCATTCACGATCAGCCCGACGACGCTGAACAACAGCGGCACGCTTGGCGCCACCACCGGAAATCTCAGCATCAGTACCACCAACCCATTCATCAATGCTGGCGTTCTTGAGATCGGCCAAGGCAGTATCAGCACTGGCAACCGCAGCTTCACCAATGGGGCGGGTGGCACGATTCGGGGTGGTCCAGGGCTAGGGGGGGGCAACCTCGATCTTGGTACGGGCACACTCACCAATCTCGGCACCATCAACCCTGGCGGCGTTGGCATGGCAGGCGCCTTAAGGCTCACGGGGAACCTGGCCCTAGGCAGCACCTCGGTCCTCAACCTGGACCTCGGCGGCGCCACGCCGGGCAGCCAATACGACCAGCTGGCGGTTTCAGGCAACGTGAACATTGGTGGCACGATCAATGCCCCGTTGATCAATGGTTTCAGCCCCAGCCTTGGCCAGAACTTTGATGGGATCACATCCGGTGGGATGGCCACCGGCAGCTTCACCAGCTCGAATCTGCGTTCCGGATTCAATGGCGCAATCGTCGGCAGCATCTACCGCCTTACCAACTCCGGCCTGAGCTGCCTGGGTACGTGCTGGGATGGCGGCGGTGGCACCACCAATTGGGAAACCCTAGCCAACTGGAACAGTGATCAGCTGCCCACCGCCATCGATGTGGCCTACCTGAATCTGGTGGAAGGTGTCGATGTGACCCTCTCCAGCAGCCAGAGCATCAAGGGGCTGAATAGCATCGCCGGCAACAACCTCACGATCAATTCCGGAGGATCGCTGACGCTGAACGATTCAGGAACGAGCTCCACCCTTGCCGGAAGTCTCACGGTCGCTGGCGCGCTGGACGGCAGCGGGAACCTCACGCTGGCTGGTGGTAGCACCTTGAGTGGTGGTGTGATCAGCGGCTCGGGCCTGCTGATCACTGATTCCGACACCCTTGTGAACGGCTTAGTGAAGTTCAGCGGCAAGACCTTGAACAACCTGGCCGGCCGCACAGTGACACAAAGTAGGAACTCTAAAGTGTTCCTCACTGGCACTAATACTGTCAACAATGCCGGCGTCTGGCGTATAGAGAGCAGCGATGCCACGCCCATTGTTGGCGTGAACTTCAGCATTGTCTTTAACAACAGCGGCACGTTGACCAAGGCCGAGGGTTCGGCTGCCATCACCACGTTCAACTTAGAAGGCAGCTTCAACAACACCAGCACGCTCAATAACACAGGAACACTCAATGTGGACGCTGGAACGCTCGTCCTGCCATCCACCTTTTTCTCCAATGACGGTCTGATCCATATGGCATCCGGGGCCACACTGGTGCGCAGAGGAGGCTTCACCAATACCTCCAGAGGCACCCTCTCTGGCTCTGGCACCATCGATGTGGGCGCCGGAAACACGCTCACCAACCTCGGCACCATCAGCCCTGGCGGCATTGGCGTCCCGGGCATTCTCAGCCTCACCGGTGAACTGGCCCTAGGCAGCACCTCTGTGCTGAATCTCAACATCGGTGGCTCCACACCCGGCAGCCAATACGACCAGCTATCTGCTTCGGGCAACATGAGCCTGGCTGGCGCGATCAACACCCAGCTGATCAATGCCTACAACCCCAGCCCGAGTCAGAACTTCGATGTGATCACATCCGGTGGTACGGCCACCGGCAGCTTTGCCAGCTCGAATCTCCCTTCGGGATTCAATGGCGCGATCATCGGCAGCGTCTACCGCCTCACCAACTCCGGCCTCAGCTGCCTGGGTGCGTGCTGGGATGGCGGGGGCGGCACCACCAATTGGGAAACCCTGGCTAACTGGAGCAGTGATCAGCTGCCCACCGCCATCGATGTGGCCTACCTAAACCTGGTCAACGGTGTCGATGCCACCCTCTCCAGCAGCCAGATCATCAAAGGGCTGAACAGCCTCGCCGGTAACAACCTCACGATCAATTCCGGTGGCTCATTGACGCTGAATGATCCAGGAACGAGCTCCACATTGAATGGTGGCCTGAGTATCAACGGCGGCGTGTTGACCACCAATGGAGCGTTGACACTGAATGGATCTTCGCAATGGGCCGGCGGCAGCCTGAATGGACCTGGAGTGCTGACGGTGGGAAGTGGGGGAACGCTGGTGGTGAGCGGCGGTGGCTCCTATGGCTTGAGCCAATTGACCAATCAGGGAACCCTGCAATGGACGGGCGGCAATGTGGATTTCAGTGCCAGTGGAGTGATCAATAACAGCGGCCTGTTTGATGTGCAGACGGATGGTTTCTGGGGGAACAACGGGAATTTCACGATGGCGTTCAATAACCTGACGGGTGGAGAGCTGCGCAAGAGCGCCGGTCTGGGGACGGCGTCTCTGGGAGTGGGCAGCAACCGGGTGAACCTCACCAATGACGGCTTGGTGAACGTGAGCTCGGGCACGTTGGCGATCAGTCCTACGACGGCGATGCAGAACAATGGCCGGATTCTGACGGCTTCAGCTACAACCTTCCAGGTCGCCTCCGGCGGCCTCACAAACACATCCACTGGCACCCTCTCGGGCTTCGGCACCATCGATATTGGCGCCGGTAACACGCTCACCAACCTTGGCACGATCAGCCCCGGCGGCGTTGGCGTGGCGGGCACATTAAGCCTCACGGGTGGCCTGATCTTGGGCAGCAGTTCCGTACTCAACCTTGAGCTGGGCGGCCTCACCTCCGGCAGCCAATACGACCGACTGGCGGTTTCAGGCAACGTGAACCTCGGTGGCACGATCAACACTCAGCTGATCAATGGCTTCAGCCCAAGCCCAAGCCAGAACTTTGATGTGATTGCCTCCGGTGGCGCGGCCAGCGGCAGCTTTGCCAGCTCGAATCTGCCATCGGGATTTAATGGGGCGATCGTGGGCAGCGTCTACCGCCTCACCAACTCTGGCCTGAGCTGCTCCGGAGTCTGCTGGGATGGCGGCGGCGGAGACACCTTCTGGGAAACCCTGGCCAACTGGAGTAGTGATCAGCTGCCCACCGCCATCGATGTGGCCTATCTGAACCTGGTGAGCGGTGTTGATGTCATCCTCTCCAGCCGCCAGAGCATCAAAGGGCTGAACAGCATCACCGGCAACAGCCTCACGATCAATCCCGGTGGTTCGTTGACCCTCAGTGATCCCGGTACCACGTCCACCCTCACCGGCGATCTCACGGTCGCTGGCACCCTCACCATCCAGTCTCCCCTCACCGCATCGTCGTTGGCATTCAACGGCGGCATTTTGAACGGCAACGGCAGCCTCACGGTCACCAACGCTTTCACACGCCTGGGCGGAACCACGGGCACCGCCCTCAGCGGGGTCACGCTCAACCAGGCCAGCGGCGATCTCAGCCCAGGCGCCTGGGCTGTCAATGGACCGGTGTCATTCACAGCGACAGCAGGAAACCTCCTACTCGACGGACCCGTTTCGGCCACCACCCTTCTGGGCCGCGGGGCTTCAGGACTGACCTTGCAGATGGGTGCGTCGCTCAATGCCAGCGCGAGTACGGCAAGCGCTTTGGTGCTCGATGCCGGCACGGGCGCTTTCACCAACCTGGCCGGCGCCGGAGCGCTTGCGGTGGCACCAGGGGCGCACTGGCTGGTCTTTTCCGCCAGCCCCCTGAACGACAACCGCGGCGGCCTGAGCTACGCCTTCAAGCAATACGGCATCGATTACGGCAGTGCAAGCCCCGTGCTGGGAGCCGGCAATGGCTTCCTCTACAGACTCTCGCCAACGATCACAGCAAGTCTCACCGGCAGCATCAGCAAAACCTATGACAGCACCGTGGCTGCACCGATCGCATCTGGCAACTATTTCGTCAGTGGCACGATTGACGGCGACACTATCCAGCTGAACAATCCCACGCTCGGGACCTACACAACGGCCGGCACGGGGAGTGGTTTGAAAGATGTCGGCAGCGGCAAGGGTGTTTCGGTTGCTGGGATGGCGATCATTGGCGCCAGCGAAGCTGCCGCCACGGTGTATGGCTACCAGTTGGCCAGCCCCAACGCGAGTGGCACCACCGTGGGAGCGATCACCCCCCTGGCGCTCACCGGCGCCGCGATCGCACCCTCCAGCTCGATCTACGGCTCAGCGCTCAGCCCCGGTGCCGTCAGCTTTGACAATCTCTTCGCTGGCGATCTCGTCAGCTCCGCCGCCTCCGTCAACACCGGCGGCGTCAGCAGCAGCGGCAACCCGATCGCTGGCTCCTACTCCCAAACCGCCAGCTCCTCACTCACAGGCAGCGACGCCGCGAACTATTCCTTCTCAGGCTTCACCACAGGACGTGCGAGCTACACGATCAATCCCCTCAATCTGTTCGTCACGGGGGTCAGCGCCAACAACAAGGTGTACGACGGAACCACTTCGGCCACGCTCAACACCACTACCGCCACATTCAACGGCCTAGTTGCCGGCGACAGTGTGAGTCTTGACGGCAGCGGCTTCTTCGCCGACCCCAACGTTGGACTGGCCAAGCGCGTGGTCGTCAACAGACTAACGCTCAGCGGGCCCGACGCCGCTAACTACAGCCTCATTGGCTTCCCCAGCGTCCCCAACGAACCAAGCTCCGCTCCACTGGCCACCGCCGACATCAGCATCCGCCCACTGGCCACCTGGAAAGCCAGCACGGCGGGCAATTGGAGCGATGCGTCCAACTGGGATGCCCTGCCCAGCGGCTTCAATGTGGCGGTCGTGGCGATCCCTGCCGGCAGCGGCGCCCTCATCTACGACGCCGCCGCAGGCAGCACCAGCCTCCAGAACCTGTACAACAATCAGAGCCTCAACCTCACCGGTGGCTCCCTGACAGTCAGTGGCTCCACCACCGTGGGAGCGGGTGCCACCTTGAGCCTCAATGGCGGCAACTTCACCACCGTCGCCCTGCTCAACCAGGGGCTTCTGAATGGCAGCGGACCGCTCGTTCTTAACGGGATCTATACAGAGAATGGCGGCAGCATCGGCAGCGATTTCTCCAGCGTCGCCATCACCCAGAGCAGTGGCAACCTCAACCTCGGGGGCGTTGGGGCCCTTGGCACAATCACCCTCAGCAGCCCGGCAGGCGGCCTCAACCTCAGCGGCGCGGTGAGCTCCGCCGGTGGCCTGATCAGCCTCAGCTCCAGCGGGGCAACCCAGCTCACATCAGGTTCATCGCTCACCAGCCCCGGCGCTCTGATCTTCATCAACAGCTCTGGCCCCCTGAACCTCACTGGCGCCCGCGTCGATGCCAGTGGCGGCAGTGCCGGCGGAACCGTGCAGCTTGATGGCAGCAGCATCAACCTCAGCAACACCATGCTGAACACGTCAGGCGCCGGCGATGGCGGTTCGATTCAGATCGGCCTCAAGGCCCAACCCAGCAGCGTCACGATCAGCAACTCCAGCTTGATCGCCGATCCACCAGCCCTCGGTGGATCAATCACCATCGACGCTGCCAGTATTGCCATCAATGGCTCCGCCCTCAACGTATTCGGGCTCAGTGGCGGTTCCATCGTGCTGGGCTCAGCCAACACCGACAGCCTCAGCCTCGATGCGTTCACCTCCTTGGTGGGAGGCGGCGAGGCCAGGTTCAACCTGTTCGGCAGCTCGATCCTGAACAACGCCAGCATCGTCGGTGGCCGGTTGTTCGTGAACGGGGTGGATGTAGCTCTGAGAACTACGCCGCCCGAGCCTCCCAAGATCGTTGACGTGGCACCGATTGTGGCTCTACCCACTGAGGGGAGGTTCCAGCTCAGCGTCAATCTGGGTCAGGTTTCTCCGCTGGCCACAATTGACTACACCGCACCGGGATCAGCGCTGTTCTCCCAATGGGCAGAACTGGGAATCGATCCGCTCGCCTTCACCCTCACGCAATCCGCCTTCCTCTCTGCCGATCTGAGCTTGGGGGATCTTCCATCCACAGGTGAATCCGGGGTATTTGATCGGACGGTGCAGCAACTCACCCTCCTTCAGGTGCAGGAACAGTTCACCACCGCCGAGCAACGGGCGATGGAAGAGACCGCAGCGAAACTGGGGCTCGACCCAACCGACCGCCGAGCGGCACCCTCCCCCTCCCAGCTGCAGGCGAGCCTGCGAGAGGTGATCAACGCCGTGCGCAAGCGGATCCGCGGGAGCCAACCATGAGCAGGCTTTCGCGCCACTGGCGGAACCGTTGTCTGGCGACCTCGCTGCCGCTGCTCCTCGGGCTCGCCCTGGCCCCCCCAGGTGCCCTTGCGTTGCAGCCAAACCCCTCCCAACCACTCCTGAACCGGGCATCCGACGGTGCATCGCCCTTCGATCCGGCCCTCTACAACCCAGCGATTCTGCGCATCGGCTTCAGTGAAGCCAAGGGGAAAACTGCCAATCCCCAGGCGGATGCCTTCCTCGATCTCACCCTGGTGCCGCCCGATGGGGACGTGCAGGGCTCCCGCATTGAGGTGTCGCTGAAGCGCTTCAACGAGCTGCTGCGCAAGCTCTACGGCCAGCTGGCCAGCCAATCACCACTGGATGTGAGCGATCCCAGCTCATCGGCCAGGCAGCTCGACTCGATTCTGATCCAGCCAATTGCCGAGCACCTGCAGAAGAACAAGATCACCACTCTGCTGATCTCCGCCGATGCGGGCCTGCAAGCGGTGCCCTTCGCCGCCCTCCATGACGGCCAGGCCTACCTGGGTGAGCGCTACGCCATCTCCATTACGCCGGCCCTGGGGCTCACCAAACTGACGCTGCTGCCCGAGAAGGCCAATCCACAATTGCTGGCGGTCGGCGCCTCCGAGTTCGTGGGCCTCAACCCACTGCCACTCGTCCCCCAGGAACTGAACCGGGTGGGCAAGGACAAGACAACCCTGATCTTCCTCAACAAGAGCTTCACGCCCCAGGTGCTTCTCGAGAAAGCCAGTGACCCTCGCATCAATCGGGTGCATGTGGCCACCCACGCCGATTTCCTGCCGGGGGGGCCGGCGGCGGCTCGACTTTACTCAGGGATCGGACCCATGTCCCTCGACCAGCTAGCCCAGCTGCGCCAGCGACGTGGTGAGGATCAACTGGATTTGTTCAGCCTCAGTGCCTGCCGTACTGCCCTCGGAGATGCGGACAGTGAACTGGGCTTCGCGGGGTTGGCACTGCAGGCCGGTTCCCGCAGTGCAATCGGCAGTCTCTGGTACGTCGACGATGTGGCCACATCGGCTCTATTCGTGCAGTTTTACCGCTTCCTGGATCGGGGCCTTCCCAAGGCAGAGGCCCTTCAATTCACCCGCCGGGCCATGGCGAGCGGCACGATGCGGCTCATCGGCGATCAGGTGATCGGGGCCGGAGGCGATGTGCTCCTCTCCGGCCTGACCACTGCCCAGCAGCGACGCATCGGCGGTGGGCTGGAGCATCCGTTTTTCTGGGCGGGCATTGTGTTGCTAGGCACCCCTTGGTGAGTGGTGTCCTGGGCTATTTCCCCTTGGGTTGGAACGTGTTGACTCCAGGAGCTCACTGGAGCGATACGACATTCCCTCTCACCGCCAGAGATGGGAGGCGCAGCGTCTTGATGAATAGGGTGGATCTGGGCATGCATCGATCCGATCACTGCAGGTAGGTGATCTGCCCCAGACTGCTCTTCAAGTGAGCCATCAGCCGCTGGGCATCGCTGATGCGCAGATCACCGCGGTCGATCGCCGCTTCGCTGGCCACCCGCAGGCGCTCCAGCAGTAAGCTGGGCTCGTGTTCCATGGCCTTGAGCACATCGGCATTGGTGTCGCCACGCACCACGTGATCAAGCCGGTAGCCGCCGCCTGCGGCCAGGCGGATGTGCACGGCATTGGTGCTGCCGAACAGGTTGTGCAGGTTGCCCATCACCTCCTGATAGGCCCCGCCCAGGAACAGGCCGATCCAGTAGGGCTCGCCGGGCTGGTGCGCGTGCAATTCCAGCAGCGGCTTCACCTGGCCGCCATCGATGAAGCGGGCCAGCTTGCCGTCGGAGTCGCAGGTGAGGTCGGCGAAGCTGCCCAGGCGGCTCGGGCGTTCATCAAGGCGATGGATCGGCATCACTGGGAACAGCTGATCGATCGCCCAGGTGTCGGGCGCTGAGCGGAACACCGAGAGATTGGCGTAGTAGGTGGTGGCCAGGGCGGCCTGCAGACCCTTGAGCTGATCCGGAACCCCGACGGTCGGCAGCCGCTGGGCGATTGACTGGCAGCAGGCCCAGGTGAGCTGCTCAGCCATGGCGCGTTCCGTGAGGCTGAGGTAGCCGAGACGGAAGGTAGAGAGGGCGTCTTCCTTGAACTTGAGCGCATCATTCCAGGCCTCCTGCAGGGGCCGGGTGTCGCCGTGCTCCGTGGCACTGATGACGGCCAGGGTGTCACGCAGGTTGCGCACGATCAGCGGTTCACCCTCCAGCACTTCGGGCACCGCATCCGGCACGCCGGAAGCGCCGAGCACATCGAACACCAGCACGCTGAAGTGGCTGGCGAGCGCCCGGCCGCTCTCACTCACCAGGGTGGGCAGGGCAACGCCCAGGGGTTCACAGCACTCCCGCACGGTCGCCACCACGTCGTTGGCGTAGTTCTGCAGGGAGTAGTTGGTGGAGGCGGCAGTGGCGGTACGGCTGCCGTCGTAATCGATGCCCAGGCCACCACCCACGTCCAGATAGCCCATCGGCGCCCCCAGCTGGGCCAGCTGCACATAGATCTGGCCGGCCTCCTGCAGGGCGTCCTTGATCACGGCGATGTCGTTGATCTGGCTGCCCACGTGGAAGTGCAGCAGCCGCAGCTCCCCCAGCAGCCCCTCAGCTCTCAGCTGCTCCACGGTGGTCAGCAGGTCGGGGATCGACAGGCCGAATTTGGCCCGCTCTCCCACCGAGCTGCCCCAGCGGCCACTGCTGCGGGCCGAAAGTTTGGCGCGAACGCCGATCAACGGCGCCGCCCCCAGACTGGCGCTGGCGGCAATGATCCGCTCCACCTCGTCGGCCTGCTCGATCACCACCACCGGCTGGCGGCCGAGCCGGCGGGCCAGGATCGCCGTTTCGATGTAGCGCTGGTCTTTGTAGCCGTTGCAGATCAGCAGCGCTTCTGGATCGTCCACCAGGGAGAGGGCGATCAGCAGCTCCGCCTTGCTGCCGGCCTCCAGGCCGAAATGCCAGCGGCGGCCGCTCTCCACCAGCTGCTCCACCACGTGGCGCTGCTGGTTGCACTTCACCGGGAACACCCCCTGATAGCGGCCGGCGTAGCCGTACTGGGCGATCGCCCGCTCGAAGGCGGCATGGAGCCGCTCCAGCCGGTCCTCGAGGATGTCGTCGAAGCGGATCAGCAGCGGCAGGGAGAGGTCGCGGCTCTGCAGGCCCTCCACCAGGTCGACCAGATCGAGGGAGCCACCGCGATCACCACGGGGCTGCACCATCACGTGACCACGACCGTTGGCGCTGAAATAGGGCTCGCCCCACCCCTCCAGGCCGTACAGCCGCGTGCTGTCGGCCACGCTCCAGGGGGCGGAAGCACCGGGGAGCGCGCCCGGCGGGCGGGTCGGGTCGGCGAGCACCATCGAAGCCTGGGTTGCGGCGAAACCTTTGGACGGAAATCTAGGCGGGAAGCCGCTGCCGCACTGGATCCAGGGCCTGCTGTCCTGATCAGCAGCCAGGGGGGGCGATGCCGGCGCTCCAGGCTTCCGTGGCGTTGCGGAGCCCGATGATCGGTTCAACCAGGCGCTCCAGCTGCTGCTGCTGGAGCAGGTCGTCGGCCAGCTCCGGCCGGCGCAGATCCGGCAGCGGCCCCGTCTGCTCTCCGCGATCCAGAGCCGAGGCGAGGGCCGTGAGCGTGGTCAGCATCTGGTCCCGCAGCGGCCGGAGGCTGAGCGCTGCCGGGCTGCCAGCGGCCGGGCGACCACCACTCCCAAGCACCAGGAGGGCATCGATCAGACGCTGGCTGTGCAGCAGAAACGCCATCAGAGGCAGCGCCATCGGCCGGTGCGAAGTCTTCTCGCTGAGATAGCGCTGGATCGAGACCTGGGCGTTCCCCATCGCCAGGCGCACGGCGACAGGAGTGCTGGGCGGCCCAGCGCTGGTTGGCGGGCCCTCCAGAACCCGATCCAGCACCTCCGAAACGAACCGGGCCTGGCAGCGCAGGCTCTCCGCCAGGCGGGCCGGCAGTTGCTCCCGTTCCCAGCGGGGCAGGATCAGGTGGATGGCGGCCAGGGCCAGGACGGCGCCGATCAGGGTGTTGGCGATCCGCCACAGGGCCAGGCTCCAGTCGCCGGGTTGGGCGATGTCCTTGTAGAGAACGATCCAGGGGGTGAGGAAGAAGACGAACAGCCCGTAGTTCACCGGCAGAATCGCCATCATCACCAGCGTGAGCGGCACCAGCAGCAGCACGATCGCGAGGGGATGGGGGAAGAGGGTGGCCAACACGATCGCCAGGATCCCGCCCAGCACCGTGCCCAGCACCCGCTGGCTGGTGCGCGTGAGGCTCTCACCCGCCGAGGGCCGCAGGATCACCGACACGGTCAACGTGATCCAGTAGCCGATCGGCAGCGCGAACAGGGTATAGATGCTCACCGCAGCGGCCGAGGCGACCCCGAAGCGCAGACCGTGGCGGAACACGCTCGAGTCGAGCGTGAGGTTCGCGCCAAGAGTTCTCCAGCCCTGGGCCACCGCAACCTGCACTGCGTCATTGGGGCGGCGCAGCTGAGTCGATCTGCGGTTGAGCGCTGCCGCAGGAATGGCTTCGCCGACCTGGGCGAGGGTGGTGATCCAGTGGACCTGGCTGAGCTGGGCCTGCTGGAGCGCGGCGATTGGTGCAGGGAACCGATCGATCGTGGCAGCGATCCGTCGGGCCTCGATCACAAGTTCCTGGCACGGGGGCAAGCCGGCGCGCCCCAGCAGCGCCTGTTCCAACTGACGCAGCGCCGCGACACCGTGCCGATTGAGCCCATTGATCCGGGGCCGGAGCTGGGGGGCCTCCCGCCCCGGTACCCCCGCCAGCAGGTTGCCCATCGCCGCGCTGGTCACGAACAGCGCGTCGGCGGACTCGATCAGGCGGGTGAAGGCCCCATCGGCCGGGCTGTCCCCGAGGCGGCCGCTGCGGGTATCCGCCAGGGTCGCCCGGGCGGTGGCGAGGGCGGCGCGGACCCGGAGTTTGCCCTGGAAGAGCTGGTCCTCAGCGGCTGGACTCCCGCCGCTCCCCGGGCAGGCCTGGCTGCAGAACTCAGCGATCGCCCCCAGCAGTTCAGCGCTCGCGAGCCGGACAGGCCGGTAAGGCCGCAGCGGCCAGATGGCCACCGCCAGCAGGGTGGCCCAGGCCCCTCCGGCCAGGTAGAGCAGGGAGAAGGACAGGGCCTTGGCTGGATCGGGACCGGCCACATTGATGCCGATCAGGAAGCACCAGGCGGTCACCAGACCGATCAGGGCACCGGCATTTCCGTAGAGCGAGAGCAGACCGCAGCCCAGCCCGACGGCGAACATGGCCGGCACGCACAGCCAGGGCCAGGTGGCCAGGCCGATCCCCCCGCCGAGCGCCACGGCGCCCAGCAGGGAAGCGCAGGCCATCGCCGTTGCCCTGGTGCGGTAGGCACCGCCCGTGTCGGCCATGTTCACGTAGAGCCCACCCAAAGCCATCCAGATCAGGGCGGGCTCATGCAGCAGCGCGGCCGCCAGCAGAGGCAGCACGCTGGCCACGGTGGTGCGCAGGCCGAGGCGGAGGTTGGGCCCGATCCTCGGCGCCGCCAGCCAGGTAGCGGGTAATGCTGGCGCTGCTGGCATCAACGCAGTTCCGGCCGCAGACCCGATCGTATGGCGGTTGTCATGCCAGGGCTTGCTTGCCAAGCGGCAGGCCCAGCGCGGACGATGGCTGGATCAGCAGTCTTCTTTTGCCATGGCCACCGAACGCACCTTCCTCGCGATCAAGCCCGATGGGGTGCAGCGCGGGCTGGTGGGCGAGATCCTCGGCCGCTTCGAGCGCAAGGGCTTCAAGCTGGTGGGCCTCAAGCAACTGGTGCCCAGCCGGGAGCTGGCTGAAAGCCACTACGGCGTGCACCGCGAGCGGCCCTTCTTCGCCGGCCTGGTGGAGTTCATCACCAGCGGTCCGGTGGTGGCGATGGTGTGGGAAGGCGATGGCGTGATCGCCAGTGCCCGCAAGCTGATCGGCGCCACCAAGCCCCTGGAGGCCGAGCCCGGCACGATCCGCGGCGATCTGGCCGTGAACATCGGCCGCAACGTGATCCACGGCTCCGATGCACCCGAAACCGCCGTCTTCGAGATCGGCCTCTGGTTCAGCCCCGAAGAACTGAGCGACTGGACGCCGGCCGATCAGGTGTGGCGCCTGGAGCCCTGAGCGGCCATGGTTGGAGGCAGGTCCGGGGCCACCAGCCATGATCCCTGCTTCCGCCTTTTCCACCTGTGTTTCCACCCTGAGCCCGCCAAGCGGTCGTCTGGCCAGGCTTGCTGCCGCCACGACCGGAGCCGTCGCCTTTGCGATCACCCCGGCGGCCGCCGAGCTGCGGGTTCCCCGGGTGCTCGATGTGCCCTCCCACCCGGCGTTCATCCGCCCCCCAGGTGCCACTGAGCTGAAGGCCCGCACTGGTCAGGTGATTGCTCCGCTCTCCCAGCTGCGCACCGAGAAACCGGGCCGCTTGCAGGTGCTGCTGGCCGATGGCCGAGCCTTTCGCCTCGGCGGCAATGCCCTGCTCCAGCTCGATCCGGATGGGCTGAACCTGCTGGGTGGTCAGATCATCGCCTGGATCCAGCCTGGGGCATCTCGCCACCGGCCGCTGCGGATCCGCACCCGGGTGGGCACCGCTTCGATTCAGGGGACCACGGTGTTCATCGAAGACCAGCCCGAGGAGGTGCGTTTTCTCAGCTGGGAGGGCACTGTGGAGGTGACCACCAGCTCCGGGACCGTGTTCAGCCTCTCCAGTGGAGACATCCTGCGTGCCACTCCGGACGGCTGGGTCGGTCCCCGTCGCCTCAGCGCCGAGGAGGTGCGCCAGCGCCGACAACGGAGCATCCTGCTCAACGGTTTCGAGGCCCCGATGGAGACACTCCCTGTGATCGAGCGCGAACTCGGCCTGACGCCTTGATCGGGCCGGGCCCCTGCCGCTGGAGGCGGCTGTGGTGGCTCGGCCTGGCGACCCCCCTGCTGGCCGGCCTCGACCGGCTGCCCGCCACCCCTGCGGGGCAGGCCTTGAACCTGCTCGACAGCCAGATCCAGATGCTGTTCTTTCACCTGCGTGGTGCCCGAGCGGCCCCCGTTGATCCGGTGATCCTGGCGATCGATGCCGAATCCCTGGAGCTGAGCGAATTGATCGGCTCCGACGAGCGGCGGCTCTCGCCGCTCTGGCGCCAGATGGGCCCCTGGCCCTGGCCGCGGGCCCTGCAGGCCCAGCTCGCCGCCAGCGTGCTGGAGCGGGGGGCGGCACGGGTGCTGTTCAACATCGAATTCAACCAGCCCAGCCGCTTCGGCCCCGCGGACGACCAGTCCTTCCTCGCCACGCTGGTCCCCTGGCGCTCACGGGTCCACCTGGCCGCCCGCTACGGACTGAGCGAGCAGCAGGGCGTGGAGCTGGTGCGGCTGCTTCTGCCGCTCCCATCCCTGGCTACCCCTGGTCTCACCACCCTGCTGCAGACACCCCAGGGGGTAGCGGAGGCCGTACCAGGCCAGGACTGGATCGAGAGAAATCTGGCCGGCTTTCCACGTCCCCATCCGAGCCCGATGGCCTTCGTGGCCGCCAGGGCGCCCGTACCAGCCGCAGCGATGGGGCTCAATTACCACGGCCCGGCGGGCACGCTGCGCCAGGTGCCGGCCTGGAAGATCCTCGCCACCCCGGCTGGTTTCTGGAGCGGCCGCACCGTGTTGATCGGCGTCACGGCCCCAAATCTGGGCGACCTTCAGGAGACCCCCTTCGGTCCCCAGAGCGGCACCGAGGTGCAGGCTGTGGCCCTGGCCAATGCGATCCAGGCGGAAGGCCTCTGGCGGCTGCCTGGCTGGGGCGAGGCCCTGCTGTTCCTGCTCTGGGGGGTCGGCGCGGCCTGGGGTCTGGGCCGTGGTGCCACGGCGGGTCGCACCCTGCTGGTGATCATGGTTCTGGCGAGCCTGGCCCTGCTGAGCGGCTGGGGGCTCTGGCTGGGCGCCCTGCTGCGGCTGCCCCTGGCCGCCTTGCTGCTGGCGGTGCTGATCGGCGGCGGCGGGCGGTCCTTGGCTCAGTCCCTTGGGGAGAGCCGTGAACGGGCCTACCTTCACAAGGTGCTTGCCCGCCGCGTTTCCCCAACCCTGTTGAGCGACATCCTGCGCAATCCGGGGCCGATCTGGACCCAGTTGGTCGGCAGCCGGGCTCGATGCGTCGTGCTGTTCAGCGACCTGGTGGACTTCACCAGCCTGAGCACCAGCCTCGCCCCCGACCAGCTCTTCGCTCTGCTCAACCGCTACTTCGAGGCGATGGCTGCCGCGGTGCTGGCTGAAGAGGGCCTGCTCGACAAGTTCATCGGTGATGCGGTGATGGCGGAATTCGGGGTGCCCCGCAGCAGGGGTGACCGCCAGGAGGCACGCGCTGCGGTACGGGCGGCCCTGACGATGCAGCGGGGGCTTGAGCAGCTCAACCGGGAACTGATCGCAGCTGGCCAGGAGCCATTGCGCCATGGCATCGGCCTGCATGTGGGGGAGGTGATCGCCGGCAATCTCGGGGCTACTCAGCGGCTGGAGTTCACCGTGGTGGGGACCAGCGTGAACGTGGCCAATCGCCTGGAGCGTCTCACCCGCCGCTACCCGCAGCATCCGATTCTGATCAGCGCTGAGTTGGCGGCCCTGCTGCCCGGGGAGTTGGAGGTCAAGCCGCTGGGGCCCCACCAGCTCAAGGGCGGGCGGGAGCCTCTGGAGGTGCTGGCCCTGCTGGGGCTGCGGGATCCAGCCCCACCGGAGCCCTCAGAATCTCCATGAGTGTGTCCAGACCTGCCTGATCGCCTTGCTGTGGGCTCACCCATCTCCCCGTCATCTGGTTCCGTTGCCGGACGTCCAGCCAGGACGGCATCTGCATGGTGGCTGCTGACCTTCCTCGGCCTGGTGTGGCCCATCCAGCCAACGCCGCTGCTGGCTGCCGAGAAAGCCAGGGTGGTGGAGATCCTTGATGGCAGGGAGGTGTTCATCGATGCCCGCCAGGCCGAGATCAATCAAACGGCCCTGTCGCCCCAGCAGCTCAACACAAGGAACAGTCGCGCTCACCTCACCTTTCGATCGGGTGCGACGGCCCGTCTGAATCGATTCACCCAGTTGCGGCTCGGCAGAAACTGCTTCCTGCTCGCCAAAGGTCAGGTGCTGGTCTCCGGCAAACAGAGTGGCTGCACCAAATCACTGCGGCTGAGTTCACGCGGCACCACTTTCATCATCACCGCCAACGCGGATGGCAGTACCGATGTGATCGTGCTGGAGGGGAAGGTGGAAGCCGAGCCCCTACAGCACGCGGCGCCATTCGAGCAGCCATCGAACGACCTGCCCGTCTTGCTCAGTCAACTGCTGTTCGAAATCAATCAACGGCGTATGCAACTCGGCAAAGCGGCGTTCCCATCCGTTCCCGCTGTTGTTCAGGCTGCGATCGAGCCCTACGGCCTTCTGCTGATCAATGCGATGAAACGAACCGGTGGCTGCTTCCACGGTGGCAGCAATGGGGTCGCTTCACCCTTTGATTTCGTCCGTCTTCCCAGGGGCTGGTCCGTCGTCGGGGAGGTGCTGGGGTGTCCGACCGTACCAGGAGTCTGGGACCCGGCAATTGTCGCGCGGATGCTGCAGGAGTCCCCCACCCACAAGCGGATTGTCTATGAGTCCCGAAAGGCCACCGCCATCGGCTGTGTCTGGTCAAAAGCCATGAGCAAGCACGACACCGAGGCGATGGTCTGCTTGACGATGAGAAATGATGGCCAGACTGCTGTGGCTGCCGCACCGTTGATCATCAACGCTGGCCACAGATTCAGATTCTCAGACACAGGGTCGTTTCTCTCGTCCGCCGAACTGCGGGCGGCCGACTACGACACCATTCTCAGAGGTCCTTTTTTTCTGGGCTTCGTCTCGACCTTGCTGGAGCAGGATGCTCTCAATCGCCATCTGCGCGACCAGCCTTAACAATCACTCGAGCGGGATCCCCTGCCGATCCACAGAAGTGATTCTGACCAACCTGATGGAACGGATTCACGCCGAACCGACCGACGCTGGCGGAACGGGCCGCAACGGGAGTGAGGATCACCCTAATGAGATCCAGTAAGCTCTGGATAATCAGTTTCCCAGACTGCCCCCTTGCCGCTGATTCGGCCCTTGGCGTTGCTGGCCCACCCCGCGAGCATTCTGCCTTCACTCGCTCTGCCGGTATTGGCCGGAATGCTGGCCATGGCACCTTCGGCCGTAGCTGCAGAGGCAGCCACGGTGAAGGAGATTCTTGATGGAAACGAGCTGTTCATCGATGCCCGCCAGGCCAGGGTGAATCAAACCGCCCTTACTCCGCAGGAGATCACCACCCTGAACAGCCGGGGCCAGCTGCTGTTCAGGTCCGGAGCCGCCGCCCGCATCAACCGGTTCACCCAGTTACGCCTCGGCAAGAGCTGTTTCCTGCTCGCCAAGGGTCAGGTGCTGGTCTCCGGCAAGCAGAGTGGGTGCACAAAATCACTGCGATTGAGCTCGCGCGGCACGAATTACATCGTCCTCGCCAATGAGGATGGCAGCACCGATGTGATCGTTCTGGAAGGCACCGTGGTCGCCGATTCCTACATTGATTCTCTTCAGCCAGCCGAACAATCCCAGCTGCTCACCAAGCTTCTCGAACAACTCAACAATCAGCGCCAGCAACTCGGCACACCAAGATTTCAACCCCTGCCGGCGGCTGTTCAAGAAGAGATCAATAACTATGGGGATTCCCTGATCAAGGCGATGCGGCAATCCGGCGGTTGCTTCCACGGCGGCAACGCCGGGGTGAGCTCTCCCTTTGCCGCCGTCAGGCTTCCCTCCGGCTGGTCTGTGCTGGGCGAAGTACTGGGTTGTCCGGCCGAGGGAGGGCTCTACACGCCGGAATCACTGACCAAGCTCTGGTGGGGATCACCCATCCACCAGCGCATTGTTTTCGCTTCACAAAAGGCCACATCGATCGGTTGTGTCTGGTCGCAACCCAAAACCAACACTGACAAAGAGGTGATCGTCTGCCTGACCTTGAAGAACGACCAAGCAACCGCGGTTGCGCCTCCGCCGGTTGAGATCAAGGCCGGTTACCAATTCAGATTTTCTGCGGATGGCAAGATTCTCTCCAGCGTCAAGCTCGGCCCTGACGACTACAAAGCCATTCTGAATGGCCCGCTGTTTGTTGGGTTCACCACCACGATGCCCGAATTCGAGGCGCTGTATCGTTACATCACCGAGACCTTCAAAGGTGTTTCATTGCCTGGCCCGGCGGAATCCTGAACGCATCGGGCTGCTGCTGATCCTGGTCGCCTCACTCCACCTGGTGGCACCGGTCTCCGCGGCCACCCCAGCCGAAACGGCCACGGTGAAGGAGATCCTGGATGGCAATGAGCTGTTCATCGATGCCCGCCAGGCCAGACTGAACCAGCAGGCCGTCAGTCCGCAGGAGATCAGCACGGAGAACAGCCGCGGCCAGCTCAGCTTCGCGTCCGGTGCGGCCGGGCGGCTCAATCGCTACTCCCAGCTGCGGCTCGGCAGCGGTTGTTTCCTGCTCCGCAAGGGTGAAGTGCTCGTCTCAGGCAGGCAGAGCGGCTGCACCCGCTCCTCGCGGCTGAGCGTGCGGGGCACGAACTATGTGCTGCGGGTGGATGACGAGGGTGGCTCGGAGCTGACCGTCCTGGAGGGTTCGGTGGAGGTGGAACCCCTGACCGAGGGGGGGGAACCATCCGGCCAACCCAGCACCACCGTCAACGGCGGTGAACGGTTGCGTCTTTCCGCCACAGGCGTGGTGCTCACCTTGCTCAAGCTCAGCAGCGGCGATTACTCCGCCATCCTGAAGGGTCCGCTCTTCCTTGGCTTCACAGCGCCCCTGCCCGCGATCGGCAGCCTGGAGGGCTATTTGCGCTCCAACCTGCCGGGGGTCTCACTGCCTTCCCTGCCCGGTGGATCACCGCTGATCCCTCTCCTGAATCTGCCCCGCTTCTTCTGATGGGGGCTGAGCTGTGCTGATCGAGCGCTCGCGCCTCACGGCCCTGGCCTCAGCCGCGGTGGTGATCGCCGTCGGTGTGCTGAGCGGCTGGCCGCCGACGCGGTGGCAGGAATGGGAGCGTGGCCTTGAAGACCAGCTCGTGGTGTTGCGGGGCCCCAGGCCAGCGCCCCGCCAGGTGGTGCTGGTGGCCATTGATGACGCCACGCTCCAGCAGGGAAGCTGGTTCGCCGATCTGAACTCTGAGCAGATTCCAGCCTGGGCCCGTGGAATCGACACCCTGCCCTGGCCCCGCGCCGCCTATGGATTGCTGGCCACCCGGCTGCGGGAGGCCGGCGCGGCCGTGGTGGCGATCAACGTCACCTTCGCGGGACCAAGCAGCAAAGGACCCGCCGATGACGCGGCCCTGGCGAAAACCCTGGAGCCCCTGCGGGGCCATGTGGCCCTGGCGGCGGAGATGCTCGAGCCCCAGGACGGCGAAGTCGGCAGCGGCCTCACCTTGATCCGTCCGGATCCGATCCTGCCCGCCCTGACCGGTGAAGGATCGCTTGGTCTCACCAATACTCTGCCGAGGGAAGCCGGCCAGCCGGCCCGCCACCCCGATGCCTATGGCCGCGGCCTCCTGCCCGACAACGGCGTGGACCCCTTCCCCTCTCTGGCTGGCACAGCCCTGCGGTTGCTGGGACGCCCCAGCCGCCAGAACGACCCCGCCATGGCCCTGAACTTCTACGGGCCGGAAGGCAGCTTCCAGAGGATCTCCGCCTGGGAGGTGCTCGATCCGGCTCGCTGGCAGCGCCATTCCAGCCGGGGAATGCTGAAGGATGCTTTGGTGCTGATGGGGCCTGTGGTGTCCCAGGGCGAGGCGGGCAATCCAACCCCCTTCGGCCGGATCTCGGGCCTGGAGATGCTGGCCACCGCCACGGCCAATTCCCTCCAGGGAGATGGCCTGGGCCCCTGGCCGGCAGCGGCACCGGCCAGGGGCCTGCTGGCGATGGCACCGTTGCTGCTGGTGGCGGCTCTTGGGCTGCGGCTGTCGGGCCTGCCGTGGCGGCTGGGGCTGGTGATCAGCGTGCTGGTCCTTCAACTGGTGGCGGGCTTCGTGGTGCTGCGCCAGCTGGATCGCTGGCTGCCGCTGCTCGCCCCGGCCAGCGGCCTGGTGCTGCTGGGCCTGCTTTACGGCGGCGACGCCTACCTGCGGGAGGAGAAGGAGAAGAGGAGGCTGCGACGCACTTTCGAGCGCTATGTGGCCCCCAGCGTGGTGGCCGAGATCCTCTCGGATCCCGATGCGGCCGAGGGCATCCTGCGGGGAAAACTGCTGCCCGTCACCGTGCTGTTCAGCGACCTGAAGGGGTTCACCCAGCTCACCCAGAAACGCAGCGCCGAAGGCCAGATTGAATTGCATGTGCGCCAGTTGAACGACTATCTCGGCGGCATGGTCGAGGTGATCAGCGCCCACGGCGGCACCGTCGACAAGTTCATCGGCGATGCCGTGATGGCCGTGTTCGGTTCACCGATCGGGCGTGGGCCCCGGCAGGAGGCCCTGGCGGCGCTGCGCTGCGCCGAAGCGATGCGGACCCGGCTGGAGGAGCTCAACGCCCAGTGGCTGGCCGAGGGCATCGAGCCATTCAGCAGTGGCATCGGCCTGGCCAGCGGCTCGGTGATCGTCGGCCAGATCGGCAGCCCCCGCCGCCTTGATTTCACCGTGATCGGCGACAAGGTGAACCTGGCCAGCCGGCTGGAGGGGCTCACGCGGCTGCTGGATGTGCCGATCGTGATCGATGCCGGCACGGCGGAGCTGGTGGAGCAGGAGCTGCCGGTCCGTGCGCTCGAACCTCAGCAGGTGAAAGGCATGGGCATGATCCCGGTTTACACCGTGGCTGACGCCGAGCCGAGCCCCGTTGCCCTGCCCAGCTGATCGCCGGCCGCCGGGCGGCCAAAGCGTCTGGCATCGAACGGGGCGAGCAGCGCCGCATCGCCGGAAGCGCCCGGCTCGATCAGGTTCGCGATCAGGCTGGCGCTGATCGCGGCGAGCAGCACCCCGTTGCGGTAGTGACCCGTGGCCAGCCAGAGGCCGGCGATCTCCGCTGGGCCGAGCAGGGGCAGGCCATCGGGGGTGCCGGGCCGGAATCCCCACCAACGCTCCATCGGCGGCCAGTGGGCCGCCTCCGGCAGGAGGCTGACAAGGCCTTGCTCCAGCTGGCTCTGGCCCTGGGGCGTCAGCCCGGCCGCAAAGCCGGCGTCCGGCTCACTGGTGGCGCCCACCACGAGCAGACCGTCTTCGCGCGGCACCAGGTAAGTGCCAGGCCCGAACAGCACCCGTTTCAGCGCCTGGCGGGGTGCCTGCAGCGAGAGCATCTGACCCTTGATCGGCTGGACGGGCAGGCCCGGCAGCAACCGGGCGCTCCAGGCGCCGCAGGCCAGCACGGCCCGGTTGCACGGCAGGGTCACCACCTCACCCTCCGTCCGGCGCAGGCGGATCGCTTCGAGCCGCCCGGCCGGCGCCAGCAGTTCCAGCACCTCGCTGCCCTCCTGAAACCCCACGCCCAGGGCAACGCAGGCCGTTTCAAGGGCGCGCATCAACTGACGGCGGTTGTCGATCTGGCCGTCCTGATCAAACAACAGACCGGCCTGCCAGGCCGCACCGATGCCGCCGATCTCGTGCCGCAGATCGGCGGCATCGAGGGCCAGGCCGAAGCGGGCGGTGGGGTAGGCGTCCCGCTCAGCGGCGGAGCGGAAGGGAACCACGATGCCGCAGGGGCGAAAGCCGCAGGACAGGCCGCTGTCGGCCTCGATCTGGGCCACCCAGCCGGGAATCGAGCCGAGGCTGCGTTGGCCCAGATCCAGCAGCGGGCCACTCAGCCCTTCGGCATGGGGAGCCAGCATTCCCGCCGCCACGAACCCGGCCGCCTCACTGCGCCGCCGACTCAGCACCAGCACCGACTGGCCACGGCGGGCCAGCTGATGGGCGATCGCCAGCCCGATCAGACCGCCGCCGAGGATCAGCACGGCAGCCGCACCTGAATCGAACGACTCTGCCGAGAATGGAGCGGTCAGGGAATCGGCTGCAAGGGCATCCATGATTTCAAGCTATCCAACAGCTCATCCCGGGGAGATCAGCCTGCTCAACCTGCGGCTGAGCCCGGGTTGCGACCTGCGCGGTGCCCTCGAGACCCTGGTGGCCGAGCGACAGATCGACGCCGCCTGGGTGGCCTCAGCGATCGGCAGCCTCGATCAGCTCAGCCTGCGGCCGGCGGGAGCCAGCGAGGCGCTGCTGTTGCCGGGGCCCTGGGAGCTGCTCAGCCTGCAGGGAAGCCTTGGACCCGACGGGGTGCATCTCCACCTCAGCGCCGCCGATGCCCGAGGCCACTGCCGGGGCGGCCACCTGCTCGCCGGCAACGGCATCCGCACCACCGCCGAGATCGCCCTGCTGCTGCCGGTGGGGGTGCGGTTCAGGCGGGTGCTCGATCCCCGCAGCGGCTGCCGCGAGCTCTGCTTCGAGGCCCCGGCACCGTGAGCCGGGCGGCTGCATAGGATCGATTCCCAGCACGTGCAAGCAGGCAGAAGGAATGGCGGCGGTGAACGGACAAGGGGCCTGGGAGGCGGTGATCGGCCTGGAAACCCATGTGCAGCTGGGCACCGCCAGCAAGATCTTCACCGCCGCCTCCACCAACTTCGGCGACGACCCCAACACCCACATCGATCCGGTGGTGCTGGGACTGCCCGGCACCCTGCCGGTGCTCAACGAGAAGGTGCTGGAGTATGCGGTGAAGGCGGCCCTGGCGCTCAACCTGCAAGTGGCTGAGCACAGCAAGTTCGACCGCAAGCAGTATTTCTATCCCGACCTGCCCAAGAACTACCAGATCTCCCAGTTCGACCAGCCGATCGCCGAGAACGGCTGGATCGAAGTGGAGGTGGCTGAGAAGGGCAAGGACACCTACCTCAAGACGATCGGCATCGAGCGGCTGCACATGGAAGAAGACGCCGGCAAGCTGGTGCACGCCGGCAGCGATCGCCTGGCGGGCAGCACCCACTCCCTGGTGGATTACAACCGCGCCGGGGTGGCCCTGGCCGAGATCGTCAGCAAGCCCGATCTGCGCACAGGCAGAGAGGCGGCCGAATACGCCTCCGAGATCCGTCGGATCATGCGCTATCTGGGCGTGAGCGACGGCAACATGCAGGAGGGATCATTGCGCTGTGATGTGAACATCTCGGTGCGGCGGGGCCCGGATGAACCGTTCGGCGTGAAGGTGGAGATCAAGAACATGAACTCCTTCTCGGCGATCCAGAGGGCCTGTGATCATGAGATCGCCCGCCAGATCAAGGCGATCGAGGCCGGTGAGCCGATCCGGCAGGAAACGCGCCTCTGGGATGAGAGCAAGCAACTCACCAAAAGCATGCGCTCCAAGGAGGGCAGCAGCGACTACCGCTACTTCCCGGAGCCGGATCTGGGCCCGATCGAGGTCACGCCGGCTCGGCGGGAAAGCTGGCGCGCTGAACTGCCCGAGCTGCCGGCGGCCAAGCGTCATCGCTACGCCGAGCAGCTCGGGCTCTCGATCTACGACGCCCGGGTGCTCACCGATGAGCGGGCCATGGCTGAATACTTCGAGGCGGCCGTGGCAGCCGGTGGCGATCCCAAGGGCGTCGCCAACTGGGTCACCGGCGACATCGCCGCCTATCTCAATGCCGGCAAGCTCTCAATCACCGATCTGCCCCTGAAACCCGAGGAGCTTTCGGAGCTGGTGGGTCTGATCGACGACGACACGATCAGCGGCAAGATCGCCAAGGAGATCCTGCCGGAGCTGCTGGAGAAGGGCGGTTCCGCCAAGGGGATCGTGGCTGAGCGCGGCCTGGGCATGATCAGCGATCCCGCCGCGATCAGCGCGGAGGTGGAGGCGTTGCTGGCCGCCCATCCAGCCGAAGTGGAAGCGTTCCGGGGTGGCAAGACCAAGCTGCAGGGCTTTTTCGTGGGGCAGCTGATGAAGCGCACCGGTGGCCGGGCCGATCCGAAGCTGGCCAACTCAATCCTGGTGGCGAAGCTCAAGGGCTGAAGGCAGACTTGGCCCATGACGCTCCACGCCGAGACCTACTGGCTGCAGCGCTTCGCGGCCGATCGCCAGGTGCTGGAGCAGCGGCGCCAGGCAGGCCTCAGCCAGGCTGAGCGCTCCGCGCAGGTTTTTCGTGAGCACTGGCCCCAGCTCAGCGGGCTCTGGGTGCATGGGTCCTTGTTGGGCTCTGGATTCAAGGAGCATTCCGATCTCGATCTGCTCGTGCAGGGTCTGCCCGCTGATCAGCTGCTGAAGGCCATCGCTCTGGCCGAGGCGGCTGGGCCGCTGCCGGTTGATCTCAAGCGCCTGGAAGACCTTTCTCCTGAGCTCGCCGAGCGGTTGCTGCGCCACGGCCGAACCTTGATGGCAGGCGCACGGGTTGCCCAAGGACTCCTTGCATCGGGTTGCAACGGCGGCGATGCAGCCTGAGGATCTGCGTGAGCTCCGCGACGACCTGCGCCGCGAGCGTCAGCGGCTGGAGAACCTGGTGGCGTCCCTGGCCCGCAGCCTGCCTCGACTGGGGGAAGGCCCCGAGCCTGTGGAGGCAGCAGCGTTGCGGCTACACAGCTTCTACACCGGGATCGAGCGCGTGTTGCTGCTGGTGAGCCGCTCACTCAATGGCGGCACGCCACGCCAGGGGGACGGCTGGCATCGTCGGCTGCTGGAGCGGATGGCGATGGCCACCGATCAGCGTCCGGCGGTGCTTCGCGAAAGCACCCAAACGTCGCTGCAGGAGTATCTGCGCTTCCGGCATCTGGTGCGCAACCTCTACGCCGATGAGCTGCGCCCTGAACCCATCACCGCCCTGATCAAGGCGCTTCCTGAGGTTTGGAGCAGGCTGGAGGCCGACCTGAAGGCTTTCGAAGACTGGGCCGCGGCGTTGGCGGAGCGGGCCTCAGCCGACTGAAGGAGCAGAGCGCAGAGCCTGCTCCACCTGATCGGCCAGTGCCTCCTCGCTTCCCCGGTTGTCGATCAGAACATCGGAACGGTTGCGCTTCTCGCCCATGGGCCATTGGGCCGCGAGGCGGGCCTCGGCCTCGACGTGATCGAAGCCGTCGCGGCGGCGGAGCCGTTCCAGTTGCTGCTGGGCGTCGCAGTCCACCAGCCAGATCTCACTGCACATTCCCTCGAGGCCGGCTTCGAACAGCAGGGGGATCATCAGCACCACCACCGGTGCGGCCGCTAGCCGCTTCAGCTCCAGCTCGAACCTCTTCCGCACCAGCGGATGCACCAGCTGCTCCAGCCAGGCCCGCTCGGCTGGGTCGCTGAACACGATCCGCCCGAGGGCGGCGCGATCGATGCTTCCTGCAGGCGCTCGCACCCGCGCGCCGTAGCGCTCCAGCACTGATTGCTCCCCCGTGCTGCCGGGCGCCAGGGCGTCCCGGGCGCAGGTGTCCGCATCCAGCACCGGGAGCCCATGCCGTTCGGCGAGCCAGCGGCCCACGCTGCTCTTGCCGCTGGCAATGCCGCCGGTCAGGCCGATCCGCCGCTGGCCGCCCTGCCAGCGGGGCCGATTCAGCCGCTCCAGCATGGCTGGAGGCCCCAGTTGCTCCAGAGTGAAGCGGCCGCCATAGCTGGGGGTTGGGCGTTCGGAGTAAAAGCGGGTGTTGCCCTGCCCCCGCGGCCAACGGCGGGCCAGGCGGCTGCGTAGGCGCAGGCCGCCCAGCACCAGCTGCTGCAGCCAGTCGGGGCTGCTGGTCCACCCCAGGCTGCCGCAGACGTCGCGGCTCACCAGCGCCAGCAGTACCCCGCGTAGTGCCGGACGCAGGGGAGCAGGCCAGTCGTCCAGGAGCATCGCCAGGGTGGATTCGGCGATCCGCCGGTTGCTGGGGGCGCTCTGGAAAGCCTCAAGCTCGAAACTGTGGTTAAACGCCATCAGCGCTGCCAGGTTGTCAGGGATGGCCTGAATTCCCATCGCCTCGCCCACCTGGCGCCAGAAGAGGAATAAGCACGTCTGCTCCCGAGTGCTCAGGGCCCTCCAGCCGTAGCGGGCCAACCAGCGGATCGGTTCAGCCACGAAGGTGGAGAGCACGTAGAGGAAATCACGGTTGCTGATCGCATAAGCGCCATGGATCCGGTTCATCCGGGTGATCACCGCCTGCCCCTCCGGGCTGCGGGGGCCCCAGCGCAACAGCTCCGCCACCATCAGGCCGGTGTCGTCGTAGCGCTTGCGCGGTCTGTGGGTGAATTCACCTGTGCGCTCCAGCAGGGCGGATATCGAGGGGACGCAGAAGGTCTTGAGCAGGGCCAGCTCAAGGGAGCGGGTGGTGTCCCAGGGGAAGTGCACGCCGGCCAGCTCGCAGCAGAGGGCCTCCACTTCCCTCGGAGACGGCGATTCGGGCGTGGTTGGCTCCGCCATGGCGGCTCGGCAGGATGGTGTGAGTCATCCTGCCGCCGTGTCCCTTCCCTGGCACCCGATCCCCGGTGGCCTCACCGCTCCCACCGGCTTTCTGGCGGCCGGCAGCACCGCTGGCCTCAAGGCCTCCGGCAAGCCTGATCTCTCGCTGCTGCTGGCCCCGGCAGGGGCCGTCTGCGCGGGCAGCTTCACCACCAACCGCGTGCGGGCCGCCTGCGTGGATCTCTGCGCCGAGCGCCTGGCGGCCAGCGGCGGCCGCGCCCGGGCGGTGCTCACCAATTCCGGCCAGGCCAATGCCTGCACGGGTGATCTGGGCCTGATCGACAGCCTGCGTGCCACCCAGGCCACCGCCGATCTCCTGGGTCTGGCGGCTGAGGAGGTGCTGATCTGCTCCACCGGCGTGATCGGCGTGCCGATCCCTATGCAGATCCTGCTGGCGGGCCTCGATCCCCTGGTGGATGCCCTGAGCCCCGAGGGGGGCGCCGCCGCCGCCACGGCCATCCTCACCACCGATCTGATCGACAAGCAGATCGCCCTGGAGGCCGACCTGGGCGGCCGGCGTGTGCGCCTCGGCGGCATGGCCAAGGGCTCCGGGATGATTCACCCCACCATGGCCACGATGCTGGGTTACCTCAGTTGCGATGCCGGTGTGCCGGCGGAGCTGTGGCAAGGGATGGTGCGGCGGGCGGTGGATCGTTCCTTCAATGCGATCACGATCGACGGCGACACCAGCACCAACGACACGTTCCTGGCCTTTGCAGCCGGCGAGCCCTTGAGCCCGGAGCACTTCGACGCGCTGGAGGGCGGCCTGACGGCGGTGTCGCAGCACCTGGCCAGGGCGATTGCCCGCGACGGCGAGGGGGCCACCTGCCTGATCGAAGCGCGGGTGGAGGGGGCGACGGATGACACCGGCGCCCGCGCCATCGCCCGCACCATCTGCGGGTCGTCGCTGGTGAAGTGCGCGGTCCACGGCCGTGACCCCAACTGGGGCCGGATCGTGGCCGCGGCTGGCCGCGCCGGGGTGGAGTTCGACCCCGAGGCGGTGGCCCTCTGGCTGGGGGAGCACCAGCTGATGGCCGCAGGTCAGCCCCTGCCCTTCGACCGCCCGGCCGCTTCCCGTTTCATGGCTGAGCGCGCCGCCGGCGCCTATCTCAGTGGCGACACCGTGACCATCCGCCTGGTGGTGGGCGACGGTCCCGGCAAGGGTCTGGCCTGGGGCTGTGATCTCTCCGATCAATACGTGCGCATCAACGCCGACTACACCACCTGAACGCCGGTGTGCCAAGCGGTGACAGCAGCACCGATCGGCTCAGGGTTGCGCTGGCTTCCGTGCAACGCTCCAGTCACGAATCGTCCAGTCGGTGGCGGCTGCCGGGCTGCTGCTGCTGATTGAACAGGCCTTGGTACGAGCGATCTCTCTGATATCGATCCTGCCCGGTTTGCGGCAGATGCGCGCCTATCAACACGCCTGGCTCAGGGGGGACCTGCTGGCGGGAGTAACCGTGGCGGCCTATCTGGTGCCGCAGTGCATGGCCTATGCGGAACTGGCCGGTGTGGCGCCGGTCGCTGGGCTGTGGGCGATCCTGCCGCCGATGTTGCTCTATGCCCTGCTCGGTTCCTCCCCCCAGCTTTCGGTGGGGCCCGAATCCACCACGGCCGTGATGACGGCGGTGGCGATCGCGCCGCTGGCCGGGGGTGATCCCCTGGCCTACGCCAGCCTTGCCAGCCTGCTGGCCCTGTTCGTCGGTCTGGCCTGCCTGCTGGGGGCCTGGAGCCGGTTGGGCTTCCTGGCCGATCTGCTCTCCAAGCCGATCCTGGTGGGCTACATGGCCGGGGTGGCCGTGATCATGATCAGTGGCCAGATCGGCAAGATCAGCGGAGTGGATCTTCAGGCCGAGTCGCTGCTGGACCAGCTGCGCGAGCTGGCCGGCCGCAGCGGTGAGATCCATGGGCCCACGTTGGTGCTGGCGATCGGGGTGCTGGTTTTTCTGCTGCTGGTGCAGCGCCTTTTCCCCATGGCCCCCGGACCGCTGCTGGCGGTGCTGCTGGCTGTGGCGGTGGTTTCGGTGCTGCACCTCGATCAACGCGGCGTCGCAGTGATCGGGGATATTCCGGCCGGGCTGCCCAGCTTTCACCTGCCGGAGGGCGTTGCGCCTCAGAAGCTCAGATTCCTTTTATCTGCTGCTGTGGGCATCGCCCTGGTGGGCTACTCCGACAACGTGCTGACGGCCCGAGCCTTCGCGGCCCGAGGCGGTTACCGCATCGATGCCAACCAGGAGCTGCTGGCTCTGGGGGCGGTGAATCTGGGCAACGGTCTGATGCAGGGCTTCCCGGTCAGCAGCAGCGGCAGCCGCACGGCCATCGGCGAGGCGCTTGGCAGCCGCTCCCAGCTGTTTTCGCTGGTGGCTTTCGTGGCGGTGTCGCTGGTTGTGCTCTTTTTGCGGCCGCTGCTGGCCCTGTTCCCGAAGGCGGCCCTGGGCGCAATCGTCATCTATGCCGCTCTGCGCCTGATCGATATCTCGGAGTTCCAGCGCCTGCGGCGCTTCAAGCTCAGTGAGTTCCGCCTGGCGCTGGTCACCTTCGCGGGTGTGTTGCTCACCGACCTCCTGATGGGCGTGGCGCTGGCGGTGGCGCTGTCGGTGATCGATCTGTTTGCCCGCCTGGTGCGCCCCCATGACGCGGTACTGGGTAACCCGCCCAACCTGGCCGGCCTCCACGACGTCGAGGACTGGGAGGGCACCAGCACGATCCCCGGGCTGGTGCTCTACCGCTATGACGCGCCGCTTTGCTTCGCCAATGCCGAGGACTTCCGCCGCCGCGCCCTGCTGGCGATCGATGCCGAAACCGTTGCCGTCGACTGGTTCGTGCTCAATGCGGAGGCGATCGTGGAGGTCGACATCACCGCTGCCGATGTTTTGCAGGAGTTGCAGCAGGAGCTGGCTGGGCGGCACATCGTCTTCGCCATGGCCCGGGTCAAGCAGGACCTCTACCTTCAGCTCGTCAGAGCCGGCGTGGCGGAGAGGATCGGCGCCGAGCACTTTTATCCCACCCTGCCGACGGCGATCGCCGCCTTCCAGGACCAGGCTTCGAGAGGCGCCGCTGGGTCCGTCGGTTGAGCCTGATGCAGAGCTTGAGGTGAAGGCAGTTGCATCCGGCTCCCATACCAGAGACAGCGGCCGGAGCCCGGCCCCGATCCCGTCGATCCGGCCTTGAGTCTCGCTTCCTCGCCGAAGCGCTGGGCCTCCTGGGTGCTGAGGCGGTCAAGCTGGACCAGAGCTTTGCTGTCCAGCCTGGATCTGATTCAGCAGGAGAGCAGCAAGCAGAGCGAAGCAGCTGAAGCCTGGTCTGGCCTGGGGCTGTGATCTCTCCGACCAGTACGTGCGCATCAACGCCGACTACACCACCTGAACGCCCCGCCACGCCGGTGGGCAGCTGAGGGGAGGATGGGGGCAGATCGCGCCCGTTGCCGCCATGCCCTCCGCCGGTGCCCAGCGCCCCCCGCGTCGCCGCCAGCCGGCGGCTGAAGCTCCACTGCCGCCGCGACGCCGCTGGCTGGTTCCCCTGCTGGCCGGCCTCTGTTTCGGGCTTGGCTACGCGATCACCGATCGGCTGCTCAGCCGTGGCGGCGACGCGGCGCAGCCGCTGGGACTGGACTTCGGGGTGAAGCCGTTCCCGGGCACCAGTCTGGAGAGCCTGCGGATGCGCTTCGGCACTGATCGCACCGAGATCCGGGGCGATCTCGATCGCCTCGAGTTCGAAGCCAACCAGAAGCAGGAGGAAGCGAAGCGGCGTCGCCAGGAGCTGAAGGACCGCCAGGCCGCAGAGGAGGCCGCCACCAGGCCGGCGGCAGCGGAAGAGCCACCCTTCGAGCCGCTTCTCCCGCCGGAAGCCGCTCCAGCCGAACCCGGACTACCGGAGCCACAGCCACCGGCGCAGGCCCCAGCTCCCCTGGCCCCACCGCCGCCCACGTCGTTGCCCTGATCTGCCACAGTTTGGCCAACCGGCAGGCCTGGAGATGAGTGCGCCCCAATCCTTGATTCAGGCGGCCCTGAACCGCTTTCAGGCGAGGCTTGGCAGCGGTCTGGCCGATTCCCTGGCCGGGCTGACCGTGCTGGCCCAGGAGGCGCCGGAGCGGCTCCGCAACGAATGGGAACTGTTCTGGCAGGAGGTGGAGCAGGAAGCGGAGCGTCTGGAAACCGACGCCGCATCCAGCGCCAGCTCCCCTGGGCCAGCCGTCCCAGGGGCCACCGGTTCCGCCACGGCCCGCCCCAGGCAGGCCCAGGAGCGGATCGATGCCCTGAGGGCCACGGTGGCGGCCCTTTCCCGCCGCCTCGAGGACCACGCCTGATGGGGCGACTCTGGGCGCATTGGCAGGGGTTGAGGCGGTCGCTGCGGATCTGGAGAGCGGTGCTGCTGCTGGCCTTCGGTCTCTGGATCGACGGCCAGGCCTGGAGCTACCGCGGTGGGATCAACCCGGAGCACCGCAGCCTCCGGCAGCGGTTGCGGGCCCGCTGGCTCACCGCTGAACTGATCAGCCTGGGCTCGGCCTTCATCAAGCTGGGGCAGTTGCTCTCGGCCCGCCCCGATGTGCTGCCGGCCGGGTATGTGGAGGAGCTGGCCAGCCTTCAGGACAAGGTGCCGGCCTTTCCGTTCAGCGTCGTTGAAAACCTCCTGGAGGAGGAGCTCGGCGAGCGTTGCGCCGAGATCGTGGACCTCGAGGAGCGGCCGCTCGGTTCGGCCAGCCTCGCCCAGGTGCACCGCGCCAGCTTGCGCAGTGGCCGCCAGGTGGTCTTCAAGATCCAGCGGCCCGGCCTGGAGCGCCTGTTCCGCCTCGACCTGGAGGTGCTGCAGCAGGTGGCCGCCTTGCTGCAGCGCCACCCGCGCTGGGGCCAGGGCCGTGAATGGGTACCGATCGCCCAGGAATGCCGGCGGGTGCTGCTGCGGGAACTTGATTTCCGTCTCGAAGCCGAGCATGCGGCCCGCTTCCGTCAGCAATTTCTCGAGGATGCCGGCATCCGGGTGCCGGCGGTGGTCTGGGAACTGAGCAGTCGGCGGGTGCTCTGCCTGGATTACCTGCCGGGCATCAAGATCACCGACCGCCCCGCCCTGGTGGCGGCCGGCATCGATCCGGCGGCGGTGGCCGAGAAAGGGGCGGCCAGTTATCTCCAGCAACTGGTGCGCTTCGGCTTCTTCCATGCCGATCCCCACCCCGGCAACCTGGCGGTGGCCGCCGATGGCGCCCTGATCTACTACGACTTCGGGATGATGGGGCAGATCTCCCAGCGCCTGCGCAGCCGCCTCGGTCGGATGGTGCGGGCGGCAGCGGCCCGGGACCCCGCCGCGCTGGTGCTTGAGCTGCAGGGGGCCGGCGTGATCGCCGCCGGCATCGACACCGGGCCGGTGCGCCGACTGGTGCGGGTGATGCTCAACGATGCCCTGACCCCACCGTTCTCCTCCAACGTGCTGGAGAAGCTCTCCGGTGACCTCTACGACCTGGTGTACGGCCAGCCGTTCCGCCTGCCCTCGGAGCTGATCTTCGTGATGCGGGCCCTCTCCACCTTCGAGGGTGTCGGCCGGGGCCTCGATCCCGGCTTTAGCCTGGTGGCGATTGCCCGCCCCTACCTGCTGCCCCTGATGACCGCCAGCGGTAACGGCCCCAACGACTTCATCAACGAACTCGGCCGCCAGGCCGCCGAGGTGGGCAGCCGCGCCCTGGGTTTGCCGAGGCGCCTGGAAGACAACCTGGCCAGGATCGAGCAGGGCGACCTGCAGGTGCAGATCCGGGCCGGAGAAACCGACCGCCTGCTGCGGCGGCTGGCCCTCGCCCAGCAATCCACCGGCCAGTCCTTCCTGCTCGGTGGTCTGGCGATCGCCGCCGCCCTGCTGGCCGCCAGCGCACGCCCCGCCCTCACCGCCGTGCCGCTGGTGCTGGGCCTGCCGGTGGGGTTCAGCTGGCTGAAGCTGCAGGGCAAACTGCGCCGGGATGGCCGGATCGAAAAGCTGCCGGTGGCGGGCGGCTGACCGCCGATTCCGGCGGAAGCCCCCCAGCACCGGAGCGCTCAGAAAAAGAACTTCACGCCAGCTTCGATTCCATTCTCATTGACGTTGAAGGCGTTTTCGGGGTTGGCACCATTGGTGCCGCCCAGGTGCAGATAGCGCCAGGACAGGTTGAGCTGGGCGGAGTTGCCGATCGCGTAGCCGAGGCCGGCCTGGGCGTTCCAGGAGTAATCATCGGCATTGTTCAATCCGAAGCCACCGATGTCGGCGCGGGCGAACAGCCTCAGACGGGGGGAGAGAAACACCATCGCCTGGGTGCCCAGCAAGGGCTGAACAACGGTGCTGTCGAAGGAATGCTGCCCCCGCAGATTCAGGCCCTGCAGCGTCCGGGAACCCTCCAGATTCGGCCCTCGAAACGTCAGGGTCCGGCCGGGGCCCTGAGCCTGCAGAGCCAGGTCGTACTGCATGTTGACGACCCTCATCCCGGCATAGGGGATGAGGGTGAAACTGCCCGGCCGTGCCACAGCTGCTTCACGGTCACCGAAGCGATAGCGCAGGGCCAGGTCGTAGATGCCCTGGATGTTGGCGATTCCAGCGTCCACGCTGCCCTGGCCATCGGGGGTGAGGGTGAGGCTGCGTTTGCCGAGGGGGCCTTCGATAGACCGCGTCCTGATCTCCTGGAGCTTGCCTTCCTGTCCCGCAACGGAGACGTAGCTGATGTCGGTGAGCAGGCCGAGGCGGCCATGCTCCACGCTGCCGCGGATGGTGGCCGCTCCCGTCAGGGGCCTGAGCACCTGGCCGAGGTCGAGGTCAAAGTCGGTGTTGAAGCCCCGCACTGTGGTGCTCCCGAACGTGCGCAGCGGCGCAAATCCATAGAGCTCCACGGTGGCGGCCCAGGGCGATGGCGACGCTTCCATGCTGCTGGCCTCAGCAGGGGCAGGCTCAGCCGGTTCAGCGGCCCGCGCCGCAGTCGGATCGATGGCCAGACCCAGGAGACCGCCCAACAGGCCCGCACCGATCCCCAGGATCAGCAACGGAGAATGACCAACCGGAAGGGTGCGGAGACGCCTGGCCAACGAATTAAGGGCAAAGGAAGAAATTGACCTGTTTCCAGCAACCTTCGGAAACCTGGAAACAGATTCCCAGAGCATCTCACAAGGAACCAATCTCTGCAGAAAGCTGGAGCGGTGATCTCATCGGGTGTGACTCCGCAAAGCCGCAATTCCATGACGAAGCTGAGAGAAACCGGAGTCCAAGACGGAGTGGGATTGTCGGCCGAGGTGCCTTCAGCGGCGGAGGGAGGCCAATCGATAGCGAAGCGCTCCACCATGGATAGGTGGGGTGCCGGTCGGCTCAGTCGGCGCCGGTCCTTGAACGGCGCAGCAGCACCGAGGGGGCGATGCCGTAGCGGCGCAAGAAGCTGGCGGCGAAGGAGGACAACTGCACGAAGCCATGGCGGCGGGCGATGGCGGCCACGGTTTCCCCGGGCTGGGCCCGCTGCAGATCACGCTGCACGGCATCCAGTCGCTGCCGCTTCACCCACTGCATGGGGCTGCAGCCGAGCCGTTGCTGGAACAGATACTGCAGATTGCGCCGGGAATAGGCACTGCGCCGACTGAGCTCGGTGGGGGTGATCGGGGTGTGCAGGTGAGCCTGGATCCACTCCAGGAGGTCGTCGAGGGGTGATCCTGACGCGGGTCGGTCAGAGAACCACTCATTCCCCTGACCGCTTCCGGGCACACCAGCGCTGCCACCAGCCGATAGAGCAGATCCTCGAGCTGGGGGGCCGCGATTCCGCCCACCGAGCCCAGCAGCGGGGCGTCCACCATCCGCAGCGCCAGGTGCAGATGGCGGAGGAGATCGGCCTGCTGGTTCGCCTGGCTGCCATCGACCAGCAGGGGGCATTCGAAGCGGGGCCAATGGCGGCCGGGATCCCTGCCGGAGCCCGCGAAGCTGGAGGCCGTTGCGGCGAGCCTCCGGCGATCCAGGCAGATCATCACTTCCTCGAAGGTTCCGGTGCTGGCCGTGAAGGCGGCACCGGGCAGGTAGGCGGCCATCGCCCCCCCCCTGCAGCCGCAGCGTCTGTCCATCCGTTCCCACCTGGGCCTCCCCCGCCAGCGGCAGGATCAGGGTGGCGAGGTCACCGTCATCGAAGCCGATCTCCAGGGGGGAGTGGCGGCTGCAGGACACGGCCACGTCGCCGACGTGGATCACGCCGCTGCGATGGAAGAAGCCGCCGCACTGGGGACCCTCCAGGAAGGCGTTGAGGGGGAAATTCCGGGCCACCCGACCGAGCAGGGCGTCGGGGTCGTTCACCTCCACCGCCCGCGACTCCAGCAGCGTCAGCGGAGGCGTGGCCGTCATTCGTTGACGACCGAGGCCCTCACCTCGATCGAGCCATCGCCGCACTGCACGATCCTGCCGCTGGGATTGGCCACCAGGGTTCCGAGCACAAGCTGAGGATCGGCGGGACGGATCTGGCCCGGCTGATTGTTCATGCAGAGGATCGTGGTGATTTTCGGGGTCTGGCTGGGGGTGAGGAAGGCGGCTCCTACATAGGCATTGAGAAGACTCACCTTCGCCCCCTGCGCTGGAATCACGTAGCTGTAGGCGGCCTCTGTGGTGGTGCGAACGGCGTAGTCGAAGGAGACCGGCAGGGTGATACCGAAATCTTGCTGGATGTTGGAGACTGTGGCCCGGAAAGCCCCGTTCTTCTGGTAATAGGTGCGCTGGCCTTCCATCATTTTGGCCACGGCTCTCAGCGCGGCCTTCTGATCAGGATTCGCCTGGGGCTGCGCCCCGGCAACGGGACAGATCGCCGCGAGGCCGAGGACCAGGCAGGCCAGCAGCACTGGGCCGGTGTGGCGGGGGCAGGACATGGGCATGGGTGGGAGTGGGGAGCGATGGACGCGGCAGGGTCGGGAACGCAGCCGTGGGACTCGACCTCCGGTGCCCTCAGGACTGTGTCCGATCTTCGGACGGGCCAGCGTGCCACGTTCCTCGCCGTTCATGACAAGATCCGCGCCGCACTTTTGCGCCGAGGCGACAGACTTGCCGTCCTGCATTCAATGGCCGCCGGGCGCCCGATGGCGGCGCCGGCGCGCTGTGCCAATCCGCTCTGCCAACGAGTGTGTCGAAGGTGATCGATGCGACCCTGAACCGCTCATTCACGCCCTCAAAATGCGATCCGTGAGCCATCCGCAGGGCCCAGCGAATCCGTGCTTTCTCGAATCCTTGCTTGTGCATCGTCCTGAAGCCTGGGAGTTTCCGGTGCTGGCCACCCTGCTGATCCTGGCTCTGGGGATGGGGGCGGTGCTGCTGGGGTCCACCCCTGCCCAGGCGGCGGACTCCTGCCCGCCGTCGATGGCGCCGATCCCCGGCGGACGCTATCGGATCGGAGCAGCGGGGCGGCTGCCGGAGGAGGCGGGAGCGCCTGTGCGGCTGGAGCCCTTCTGCATGGGGCTTGAGGAGGTCACCAATCGTCAGTTCTCGGCCTTCGTGGCCGCCACCGGCTACCGGACCCAGGCGGAGCAGCCCCTGCCGCAGGAGCAGTTCCCGGATCTCTCGGCCGCTGAGCGTCGGCCCGGCTCGGTGGTGTTCCGGCCCCCCTCCGCCGCCGAACCCCCGCAGGAGCTCAGCTGGTGGCAATGGGTACCGGGGGCCGATTGGCGCCATCCCGAGGGCCCCGGCAGCTCGATCGACGCACGGCTGGACCATCCGGTGGTGCATGTGTCGCTGGCGGATGCCGAGGCCTACGCGGCCTGGGCCGGCGCCAGCCTTCCCAGCGAGGCCCAGTGGGAGTTCGCCGCGCGCGGCGGACTGCGGGATCGGGCCTTCAGCTGGGGCGACACCTGGCGGCCCGGCCTGGCCAACACCTGGCAGGGGGAGTTTCCCGTCCGCAACACGGCTGAAGACGGCTACGCCGGCACCGCACCGGTGGGCCGCTTCCCCCCCAATGGCTACGGGCTGCGCGACATGACCGGCAATGTCTGGGAGTGGACGGCGGACTGGTACCGGCCTGGCCACGACCTCCTGGCCGGCCAGGACGACCCGGTGCTGGTCGACCCTGCCGCCAGCCTGGACCCGCGGGAGCCCGGGGTGGCCAAGCACGTGATCAAGGGCGGCTCCTTCCTCTGTGCCCCCAACTTCTGCAGCCGCTACCGCCCGGCCGCCCGGGAGGCCGAAAGCCCCGACACCGGCACGTCCCACATCGGCTTCCGACTCGCTTCACCGCTCTCCCCCACCCATGGCTAAACGTTCCGTCCGCGCCACGATCACCCGCTTCGCTCTGCTGACGCTGGCGGTGCTGCTGGTGGGCTGGCAGCTGGGCGGTGTTCCGGCCCTGGCCCAGCGGATCACCGGCACGCCGGGATCCCCCAACGCCACCACCACGCTCGCCGGCAACCAACTGCCGGCCCCCGCTCCCCCCTTCGGCGGTGTGATCAATGACGGCGCGTTGCAGTCCAAACCCTGGTGGGCGCCGCGGATCACGCCGCCCCAGAGCGCCCCAAATGTGCTGCTGATCATCACCGACGACGCCGGTTTCGGCGTGCCCGGCACCTTCGGCGGGGTGATCCCCACACCGGCGATGGACCGGGTCGCCAAGGCGGGGCTTCGCTACAACCGCATGTTCTCCACGGCGCTGTGCTCACCCACCCGCGCCGCCCTGATCACCGGCCGCAACCACCACTCGGCCGGTTTCGGGGTGATCTCGGAGCAGTCGACGGGCTTCCCCGGCTACAACAGCATCATCGAGCGCGACAAGGCCACGATCGGTCGGCTGCTCAAGGACAACGGCTACTCCACCGCCTGGTTCGGCAAGGACCACAACGTGCCCGCCTTCCAGGCCAGCCAGAGCGGTCCCTTCGATCAGTGGCCCACCGGCCTGGGCTTCGAATACTTCTACGGCTTCGTGGGTGGGGATGCCAACCAGTGGCAGCCGAACCTCTTCCGCAACACCACCCAGATCTATCCCTTCGAAGGCAAGGCCCCCGGCAGTTGGAACCTGGTGACAGAGATGGCCGATGACGCCATCGACTACATGACGCGGATGCATCAGATCAACCCCGCCAAGCCGCTGTTCATCAAGTACGCCCCCGGCGCCACCCATGCGCCCCACCACCCCACCAAGGAGTGGGTGGAGCGGATCCACGCCATGCATCTGTTTGATGATGGCTACGAGAAGCTGAGGGAACGTATCTTCGCCAACCAGAAGAAGCTCGGCGTGATTCCTGCCGATGCGAAGCTCGATCCCTGGCCCGCCGATCTGATCACCCCCTGGGACCAACTGAGCCCAGATGCTCAGAAACTGTTCATCCGCCAGGTGGAGGTGTTCGCCGCCTATGCCGCCTACAGCGATTATGAGATCGGCCGGGTGATCCAGCAGTTCGATGACCTCGGCAAGCTCGACAACACCCTGATCATCTACATCAACGGTGACAACGGCACCAGCGCCGAAGGCGGTCCGATGGGCACCCCCAACGAGGTGGCCTTCTTCAACGGCCTCAACAAACTTCCCGTTGAGGTGCAGATGAAGTTCTTCGATGTGTGGGGCACCGAGTTCACCTACAACCACATGTCAGCGGGTTGGAGCTGGGCCTTCGACACCCCGTTCAGCTGGTTCAAGCAGAACGCCTCCAGGCTGGGTGGCGTCAACCAGAACATGGTGGTGAGCTGGCCGGCGCGGATCAAGGACAAGGGCGCCCTGCGCGAGCAGTTCGTTCACGTGATCGATGTGGTGCCGACGATCCTGGAGGCGGCCGGCCTGAAAGCGCCCGAGCTGGTGGATGGGATCCCCCAGAAGCCGATCGAGGGTACGAGCTTCGTTTACACCTTCGATCGCAGGAATGCAAAGGTGCCCTCAAGGCACGAGCGGCAGTACTTCGAGATGATGGGCCAGTGGGCCCTCTACGACAAGGGCTGGTTGTTGAGCACCAAGGTGAACAGGGCGCCGTGGGACGCCTTCGGCCCGGCCAACCCGGACCCGCTCAACAACCAGACGCTGCAGCTCTACAACCTCAACGAGGATTTCAGCCAGACCACCGACCTGGCGGCCCGGAATCCCCAGAAGCTGAAGGAGATGAAGGAAGCCTTCATTGCCGAAGCGAAGATGTACCAGGTGTTCCCGCTCGATGCCTCGGTGGCGGCGCGCCTCGTGGCGCCCCGGCCCAACATCACCGCCGGCCGCAGCACCTTCGTCTACACCCAGCCGATGGTGGGCCTGCCCCAGGGCGCTTCCCCCATGTTGCTGAACACCTCCTACACCGTGACGGCCGACATCGAGGTGCCGGCCGGCGGCGCCGAGGGCATGCTGCTCACCTCCGGTGGCCGCTTCGGCGGCTACGGCTTCTACCTGAAGAACAGCAAGCCCGTGTGGCTGTGGAACATGGTGGATCTGGAGCGCCTCAAGTGGGAGGGCACCGAACCGCTGTCCCCCGGCAAGCACAAGGTTGAATTCGATTTCGTCTACGACGGCAAGGGGCCCGGCACCCTGGCCTTCAACGACTTCAGCGGCGTCGGTCGCCCCGGCACCGGCACCCTCAAGGTGGACGGCAAGGTGGTGGCCACCAAGACCATGGCCAAGACCCTGCCGATGATCCTGCAGTGGGACGAGAGCTTTGACGTGGGCTCCGACACCCTCACCGGCGTCAACGACGCCGACTACCAGCCACCGTTCCGCTTCACCGGCACGCTCAACAAGCTCACCCTCAAACTCGATCGGCCCAAGCTGTCTCCGGAGGAGATCAGGAGCCTGGAGGCGGCACTGCGCACCAAGGCCGTCAGTGAGTGATCAGGGAAGCGGCGGTGAATCGCTGGGTCCTGCAGACACAGCGATTCACCGCCGCCTGAAGGATGCAACCAGGAAGCTGCCGCAGCTGAGGATGCCGGTGCCGATGCCGGTGCCGGTGATCTCGAACGGCGACGATGATCAGCGCGCACCAGAGCAGCAAGCCATGGGCAAAACCACCATCCCCTACTGGAATCCGCTGGCGGCCGATCAGGCGCACCACTGGCGCTGGCTCGATGGTCTGGAAGGCCAGGTGCAGGAGCTGATTCTCAGCCAGGATGCGGCCACAGGCGAAATCACCCGCCTCACCCGCTTCCTGCCCGGCGCCGACACCACCACCTTCGGGGGCAAGGCCCACCCCTTCCCCGAGGAGATCATGATCGTCAGCGGCCGCCTTTTCGACGCGGCCTTCGCCCTTTGGCTGGAGCCAGGGCACTACGCCAGCCGGCCGCCCGGTGAGGTGCATGGCCCCTTCCGCACCGATGAAGGCGCCCTCGTGCTCGACATCAGCTTTCCTGGCCGCTCCCCCAATGCATGTCCGTCCGCCTGATCGACCAACCGGAAGCTGTTCAGGAAAGGGTGCTGCCTGGAGACCGCAGAACTCAGCTCTTCCCCCGTGGCCCCCGCTCCTCGGCGCCGGCATAGATCGCCTGGCTGCCGAGTTCGTCTTCAATGCGCAGCAGCCGGTTGTATTTCGCCACCCGCTCACTGCGGCTGAGTGAACCGGTCTTGATCTGGCCGGCCCGGGTGGCCACGGAGAGGTCGGCGATGGTGGTGTCTTCGGTTTCGCCGCTGCGGTGGCTGATCACGCTGGTGTAGCCGGCGCGGCCAGCCAGATCGATCGCCTGCAGGGTTTCGGTGAGCGAACCGATCTGGTTCACCTTGATCAGGATCGAATTGGCGATGCCTTCTTCAATGCCCCGCTGCAGGCGGGTGGTGTTGGTCACGAACAGGTCGTCGCCCACCAGTTGCACGCGGCTGCCCAGCCGCTGGGTGAGCAGGGCCCAGCCCTCCCAGTCGTCTTCGGCGAGGCCATCCTCGATCGAGACGATCGGGTAGCGGCTCACCAGCGCTTCGAGCTGATCCACCATCGCAGCGGCGCTGTAACTGCCGCCGCCGAAGGCATAGAACCCGTTCTTGTAGAACTCCGTGCTGGCCACGTCGAGCGCCAGGGAGATCTGCTCGCCCGGTTTGTAGCCCGCCTTCTCGATCGCCTGCACCAGCAGGGCGCCGGCGGCGTCGTTGCTCTCCAGATCCGGCGCGAAGCCGCCCTCATCGCCCACCGCCGTGGAGAGCCCCTGGGCACTCAGCAGGCCCTTGAGCGTGTGGAACACCTCGGCGCCCATGCGCAGCGCCTCCCGGAAGCTGGGCGCCCCGTGGGGCACCAGCATGAATTCCTGGAAATCCATGTTGTTGGCGGCATGGGCGCCGCCGTTGATCACATTCATCAGCGGCACCGGCAGCAGCGTGGCCATCGGCCCGCCCAGGTAGCGGTAGAGGGGCAGACCGACGCCATCGGCCGCGGCCCGCGCCACGGCCAGGCTCACCGCCAGGATCGCGTTGGCCCCCAGGGCCGATTTGTTGTCGCTGCCATCAAGGTCGGCCATCGCCGCATCGACGGTGCCCTGGTCGAGGGCGCTGAGCCCACAGAGGGCCGGAGCGATCTTGTCCTCGATGTTGCTGACCGCCTGCTGAACTCCCTTGCCGAAGTAACGGCTGCCGCCATCGCGCAGCTCATGGGCTTCATGGGCTCCTGTGCTGGCGCCGCTGGGCACGATCGCGAGGCCCTGGGCGCCGCCTTCCAGCCGCACTTCCGCTTCCACGGTGGGGGTGCCGCGGGAGTCGAGCACCTCCCGGGCCACGATCGAATCAATCACCAGGTCGAGGGAGTCGATCACGAATGGAGCCTGGGCATCAATGCTGCAGGGATCTTATGGGGCTTTTCGATCACCCTTTTTGTACCTGTGGGCACGGTCTGACAACCCAGACCTGATCCTGAGCCGGTCAGAATGGCTGAGCCAACCAATCCTGAGCGATGCGGCTGCTTCACACCATGGTCCGGGTGGGCGATCTGGAGCGATCGCTGGCCTTCTACACCGAGGTGCTGGGCATGACCCTGCTGCGCCGGCGGGACTATCCCGAGGGTCGCTTCACCCTGGCCTTCGTGGGCTACGGGGAGGAGAGCCACAACAGTGTGATCGAGCTGACCCACAACTGGGACACCAGCTCCTATGAGATCGGCACCGGCTACGGACACATCGCCCTCGGGGTGGAGGACATCACCACCACCTGCGACGCCATCGCCGGCAAGGGCGGCCGGGTGGTGCGGCAGCCGGGCCCGATGAAACACGGCAGCACCGTGATCGCCTTTGTGGAGGATCCCGACGGCTACAGGATCGAACTGATCCAGCTGGGCAGGAGGCCGGATGCCACTGCCTGAAAGCCTCGACACCAATCCCCGGGGCGAAGGATCGGTGGGCCTCGGCAGCCTCACCAGCGAGCCCGATCGATTCAGCGAGGCCGCCTGGGAACTGCTGCTCGCCGGCCAGGACCAGGCCCGCCGCTGGCGCCATGGCCAGCTCGATGTGGAACATCTGATCCAGGTGCTGTTCCAGGATCCGCGCTACAGCGGCTGGGTGGAGCCCCTGGCCACCGACGGGGACAGGCTGCTGGATCAGCTGGAGGGCTTCTGCGCCGAGCAGCCGTCCGCCGTTGCCGCTGAGCTGTTCATCGGCGATGCCCTCGAAGACCTGCTGGAGGCCGCCGACCGGCGCCGTGCCAACTGGGGCTCCCGCCTGATCGACATCCCCCATCTGCTGCTGGCCCTGCTGGAGGAGCCCCGCATCGGCGCCGCCCTGCTCAACGACCAGGGCCTGAGCGAAGAACGGCTGCTGCGGCAGTTGCGGCCCGCCCCCGCCGCGGTCGCCACCGATGCCTGGATCGATTCACCCACCGCCGCGCCGCCGATCGAGGCCCGCCCGCCCAGCCCCGGCCGTTTTGCCCCCATCCAGGTCCCAGCCAACCAGCCCCCGGCCAACCAGACCCCACCCCCCCAGGGCAGCCCAGCCCCAGCGGAGGCCGAGGGCCTGACCCTGACGGCCGAGCCACCCGCCCTGGAGCAATACGGCCGCGACCTCACCGCCGCCGCCCGCGCCGGACTGCTCGATCCGGTGATCGGCCGCGACACCGAAATCCGCCGCCTGATCCAGGTACTCTCCCGGCGTGGCAAGAACAATCCGGTGCTGATCGGCGAACCGGGCGTCGGCAAAACGGCGATCGCCGAGCTGCTGGCCCAGCGGATCGTGGCCGGCGAAGTGCCGGAGTCACTCAAGGGCATCCGCCTGATCGGCCTCGATCTCGGCGCCCTGATCGCCGGCGCCAAGTTCCGCGGCCAGTTCGAGGAACGGCTGCGCAGCGTGCTGGCCGAGGTGAGTGCCAGCGACGCCAGCGGGGCCGGCGCCGGCGTGGTGCTGTTCATCGATGAGCTGCACACCGTGGTGAGCTCCGACCGCTCCAGCGCCGATGCCGGCAGCATTCTCAAACCCGTGCTGGCCCGCGGCGAATTGCGCTGCATCGGTGCCACCACCCCCGAGGACTACCGCCGCACGGTGGAGAAGGATCCCGCCCTCAACCGCCGCTTCCAGCAGGTGGTGATCCGGGAGCCCAATCTTGAGGTGAGCCTGGAGATCCTGCGGGGCCTCAAGGAGCGCTACGAGCTGCATCACGGCGTCACGATCACCGATGGCGCCATGGTGGCGGCCACCCGACTGGCCGACCGCTACATCGCCGACCGTTGCCTGCCCGACAAGGCGATCGACCTGATCGACGAGGCCGCCGCCCAGCTGCGCATGGAGGTCACCTCCAAGCCCCGGGTGGTGGAGGAGGCCGAAGCCGAGCTGCGCCGCGTCGAGCTGGCCCTGCTGGCGGCCGAAGCCGCACCGCTGGCCGAGCGGTTGCAGCGCCAGGACGACCGCCGCCAGGCCCTGGCCCACCTGCAGGAGCTGCAACAGCGCTGGCAGGGGGAGCGGGAGCAGCTGGCCGAACTGCATGAGCTGCAGCAGCGGGACGACGACCTGCGCCACGCCATCGCCGAGGCCGAGCGCGACGGTGACCTCGAAGAGGCCGCCCGCCTCCAGTACGACCAGCTCCATGGACTTCAGCAGCGCCGGGCCAGCCTCGAAGCCGATCTCAAGGCCGACCAGCAGAGCGGCCTGTCCCTGCTGCGGGAGCAGGTGGAGGAGGGCGACATCGCCGATGTGGTGGCCCGCTGGACCGGCATCCCGATGCAGCGGCTGCTGGCCGGCGAACGCCAGAAGCTGCTGGAGCTGGAGGCGAGGCTGGGGGAACGGGTGATCGGCCAGCCCGAGGCGGTGGCGGCGGTGGCGGCGGCGATCCGCCGCGCCCGCGCCGGCATGCAGGATCCGCGCCGGCCGGTGGGCTCCTTCCTCTTTCTCGGCCCCACCGGCGTCGGCAAGACCGAGCTGGCCAAGGCGCTGGCGGCGGCGCTCTTCGATGAAGAGGAGGCCCTGGTGCGCCTCGACATGAGCGAATTCATGGAGCGCAACGCCGTGGCCCGCCTGCTGGGGGCTCCGCCCGGCTACGTGGGCTACGAGGAGGGCGGCCAGCTCACCGAGGCGGTGCGGCGCCGGCCCTATGCCGTGCTGCTGCTCGATGAAGTGGAGAAGGCCCACCCGGAGGTGTTCAACCTGCTGCTGCAGGTGCTCGACGACGGGCGGCTCACCGATTCCCAGGGCCGCACCGTCGACTTCCGCAACACCGTGGTGGTGATGACCAGCAACCTGGCCAGCCGCGCGATCCTGGAGCGGGCCCGCCGCGGCCAGGAGGAGGAGCCATCGGCTGAGCGCGAAGCGCAGCTGGATGCCGGTCTGGATGCCGCCGTGGAAGCAGCCCTGGCCGCCCAGTTCCGCCCCGAGTTCCTCAACCGCATCGATGAGCTGATTCGTTTCCGCCCCCTGGCCGCCACCGATCTGCAGCGGATCGTGCGCCTGCAACTGGCGGAGCTGACCAGCCTGCTCGCGGAGCAGCGGCTGGAGCTGCAGGTCGATGAAGCGGTGATCGACCGTCTGGCCTCCCTTGGCTACGAACCGGAATACGGGGCGCGGCCCCTGCGCCGGGTGCTGCGCCGCCAGATCGAGAATCCACTCGCCACCGAGTTGCTCGAAGACCACTTCGCCGGCGCCTGGGGGGTGAAGGTGAGCCTGGCGGCCGATCCGGCTGGTCCGCTGCTGTTCAGTCCCCTGGGCGAAAGTCGCCAGGACGTCCGGTAGGATGATTGTTTGCCGGTACGCGCGTCGACCGGTCGGTCGACACCCTTGGACTCCACCAGCCGCTCCTCCAGCCCCGAAGACCCCCAGACCGCCGAGCCGCTTCCCCCAGCTCCGGCCAGCGGTCCGGCCGGCTTCGTTCCTGCGCTGATCGAGGAGCTCCGCAAGGTGGTGTGGCCCAGCCGCCAGCAGCTGTTCAGCGAGTCGGTGGCGGTGATCCTGATGGTCACCCTTTCCGCCGCCGCCATCGCCGCAGTGGATCGCTTCTACAGCTGGGGTTCCACCCAGGTGTTCCGTTGAGCCTCCCGCCCACCTCCTTCCCCAGCCGTCCCGCCAGCCAGCCCGTGTCCGAAGTCGATCTCCTCACTGCCGACAGCACCCCAGCCGCTGTCGAGGGCGCCGTTCTGCCCGCCGCCGGGGCGGAGGGAGAAAGCCGTCCCCAGACCGCCCGCTGGTATGCGGTGCAGGTGGCCTCCAGCTGTGAGAAGAAGGTGAAAGCCACCCTGGAGCAGCGCGCCATCACCCTCGGGGTCGACAGCCGCATCGTCGAGATCGAGATCCCCCAGACCCCCGCCATCAAGCTCAAGAAAGACGGCAGCCGCCAATCCACTGAAGAGAAGGTTTTCCCTGGCTACGTCCTGGTGCGGATGGTGCTCGATGAAGACACGATGATGGCGGTGCGCAGCACCCCCAACGTGATCAACTTCGTCGGGGCCGAGGAGCGGCGCGCCACCGGTCGTGCCCGGGGCCATATCAAACCCCGCCCGCTCTCCCGCCAGGAGGTCGAGAGGATCTTCAAGCGGGCTGCCGAGAAGAAACCCGTCGTCAAGGTCGACATCACCGAAGGCGATCAGATCCTGGTCACCGCCGGTCCATTCAAGGACTTCCAGGGCGAAGTGATCGAGGTGTCCGGAGAACGCAGCAAGCTCAAGGCCCTGCTGTCGATCTTTGGTCGGGAAACCCCGGTGGAACTCGAGTTCTCCCAGATCAGCAAGCAGAACTGATCCGCTGTGGCCGCCTCCCTGCGGAGGGCGGCCCTGGGTGGAACCGCCTCACCAGGCGGGGCCGCCGCCACGCCTCCCCCGCCGGGTGAGGCGATCCGCATCGCTCCCGTCCCGGGAGCTCCGTCCCCACTCCCGCCAGGGAGTTCCGCTCCCCAGACCAGCCGATGGCCAAGAAAGTCGTAGCCGTGATCAAGCTGGCCCTCAATGCCGGCAAAGCCAACCCAGCGCCGCCCGTGGGTCCTGCCCTCGGCCAGCACGGGGTGAACATCATGGCGTTCTGCAAGGAATACAACGCCCGCACCCAGGAGAAGGCCGGCTATGTGATTCCGGTGGAGATTTCGGTCTTCGAAGACCGCAGCTTCACCTTCATCACCAAGACCCCGCCCGCTTCCGTGCTGATCTCCAAGGCAGCCGGAATCGAAAAGGGTGCCGCCACGTCCAGCAAGGGCAGCGTGGGCGCGATCAGCCGCGCCCAGCTCGAGGAGATCGCCAGAACGAAACTCCCCGACCTCAACTGCACCAGCCTGGAATCGGCCACGCGCATCATTGAAGGCACCGCCCGCAACATGGGCGTCGCCGTCAACGATTGATCGCCGGCCCGATTCCGGTTCGCCCACCCCTTCCACCCATCCACCCATTCGGGGGAGACCCAGGACCCAGAGCCGCCTCGCGGCCCGCCGTCCCGTCGCTCGCACCCCATTCGAACCATGACAAAACCCTCCAAGCGCTTCACCGCCCTCGTCGAGAAAGTCGAAGACCGCGCCTACGCACCGCTCGAAGCGCTGCAGCTGGTCAAGGACACAGCAACGGCCAAGTTCGATGAAACGATCGAGGCCCATGTGCGCCTCGGCATCGATCCGAAGTACACCGACCAGCAGCTGCGCACCACCGTCGCACTGCCGAACGGCACCGGCCAGACCATCCGCATCGCCGTGATCGCCCGTGGCGAGAAGGTGGCCGAAGCCACCGCCGCCGGGGCTGATCTGGCCGGTGACGAAGATCTGGTGGACGCGATCGCCGGCGGCCAGATGGACTTCGACCTGCTGATCGCCACCCCTGACATGATGCCAAAGGTGGCCAAGCTGGGACGGGTCCTCGGCCCCCGGGGGCTGATGCCGAACCCCAAGGCCGGCACCGTCACCGTTGATCTGGCCGGCGCCATCCGTGAGTTCAAGGCGGGCAAACTGGAATTTCGCGCCGACCGCACCGGCATCGTCCACGTTCGCTTCGGCAAGGCCAGCTTCACGGTCGAGGCGCTGCTGGCGAACCTCAAGGCACTGCAGGAAACGATCGATCGCCAGAAGCCCAGTGGTGCCAAAGGCCGCTACTGGCGCAGCCTCACCCTCAGCTCCACGATGGGGCCCGGCATCGACGTTGATTTCACCGCCCTCCAGGACATCAAGCAGGACGGCTGATTCCTGCTGCGGTGTATGGTGAAAAACTGGCTTCGGCCAGAGGGCACGCGCCCGACCCAAGACAGCAGGTGATCCGTTCGCGGTCATAAGTCCTGCCGAGGTGCACGCGGAAGTTTTGTTCCCCCGGGTCATGCCAGGGCTGCGAATCGTCAGGCGACCTCGAAACCCAGTCGGCTCCGCCGGCCCCGGGTTTGCCTGGCAGGTTCCCATGCGGAGCGAGTCAGGCGAATTGTCGAGGCCGCGTGTTCGGCTTGTTCCCTCGATTCGTATCACTCCTATGGGCCGCTCCCTGGAGAGCAAGCAACAGATCGTCGAAGAGCTCAAGGGGCTCCTCAACGGAACTGAAATGGCGCTGGTCCTTGATTACAAGGGTCTGTCCATCAAGGAGATGTCTGACCTGCGGACCCGTCTGCAGGCCAGCAACGGCATCTGCAAGGTGACCAAGAACACCTTGATGCGCCTGGCCATTGATGGCAACAGTGCCTGGTCGGAACTCGACCCCCTGCTCACCGGCACCAATGCCTTCGTCCTGATCAGGGGCGATGTCGGTGGCGCTGTCAAGGCCGTGCAGTCCTTCCAGAAGGACACCAAGAAATCGGATGTGAAAGGGGGCCTCTTCGAGGGCAAACTCCTTTCCCAGGCCGATGTCAAGGCCATCGGTGAGCTTCCCTCCAAGGAGGTGCTCATGGCTCAGATCGCCGGTGCGATCAATGCCGTGGCCACCCAGCTGGCGGTTGGCATCAACGAAGTTCCTTCCGGTCTCGCCCGGGCGCTCAAGCAGCACGCCGAAGGCGAAGGCAGCTGAGCTCTGCCGTACGGCGCCGATTTTCTGTTTCCCATCTCCCGATCTGTTGCTGATTCTCAACCATGACGACAAAGACCGACACCATTCTCGAATCCCTGAAAACCCTCTCGCTGCTTGAGGCTTCCGAGCTCGTCAAGCAGATCGAAGAGGCCTTCGGCGTCTCAGCCGCCGCTTCCGCCGGCGCCGTGATGATGGCAGCTCCTGCCGCCGCCGCCGAGCCTGTCGAAGAGCAGACTGAATTCGACGCCATCCTCGATGGCTTCGACGCTGCTTCGAAGATCAAGGTGCTCAAGGCCGTGCGCGAAGTCACCGGCCTTGGCCTGGGCGAAGCCAAGGCCCTTGTGGAGGCCGCACCCAAGGCGATCAAGGAAGCCGTCTCCAAAGACGAAGCTGAAGCGATCAAGAAGGCCGTGGAAGAAGTGGGCGGCAAGGTCACGATCAAGTGATCCCGCTCGGCCACTAGCCTCCTGCCGGCCCCCGGGGGCCGGCTTTTTCATGCTCGGGCGCCATCGAGCCAAAAAAAAGCCCCGCCGAAGGCAGGGCTTTAGAGGTGGAACGCTTTCGGGAGTCTGTCCTTGTTTCGACCCTGAAAGTGGGTTCCGCACCCCTCACACGAATGCAATGTATGGGATCCAGCGGCGAGCGCCCGTGGCGGGGGTCGCTGGTTCAACTGTCCCCACCGCTACAACAGGGCCCTACTCCCGGAACGGCACCACCGGGAGGGCCACCGGCCCGGCCCCGGGGATGGCCCGCTCAGCTCGCCCCGATGACAGCCTGGAGCGGCCCATGGACTCCAGCCGTTGCGGGTTGCCGCGGCCGGACCGGAACTCGGAGGGGTCGCTGCGGCCAGCCCGGGCGATCAGCTGGGTGATCGGGGTGGCCGTGGCGAAATACACGTGGTTGAGGGTCTGGCGGCCGAACACCCGCCGGCTGAGTTGCCAGTCGGGCTCCAGGGTGATCGCCACGAAGCCATCCCGATCACGCCGCCCCAGCGTGCCCCGACCGACCAGCACCGTGGCGGTCTGGGTGGGGCTCATGGCCTGCAGCTGCACCTCCTGACCCACCTGACGCAACCGCAGGCGGTAGGAGCTGCCCAGATCCTGATCCCCTGCCCGGATCGAGAAGCCATTGCTGTCGATGTAGCGGCTGCAGATCCCGGTGAAATCGAACCGGTTCAAGCTCGCATCGATCAGGCCATCCGGCCGGCGCTCCCAGCAGAGCGGCCGGCTGCGGATCTGCTCCAGCACCAGCAGAGACCAGTCGGCGAGCCCCACGGGCTTGCCCAGGATCACGAAGCGGGAGCCATCGAGGGGCTGGCTGCTGAACAGCCCTTGGGCGCTGGCGACGGGCCAGGGCAGACCCTGAAGGGTCAGGGCGCCGATGCCCAGTCCAACCAGGGCAAGGTAAGTTCGCTTCATGGTGGTGATTCAACGACCCGGCTCCGGCAACACGTTCTACCCGACCTTCGCCGCCCCACCCAGTGGCCAATGACCCGCCACGGGTGGTGGCTGCAGCCACCGATGGGGCCTGCAGCGGCAACCCCGGTCCAGGCGGCTGGGGAGCGCTGTTGCGCTTCGAAGACGGCACCGTGCGGGAACTGGGCGGGGCAGCGGCGAACACCACCAACAACCGCATGGAACTCACCGCCGCCCTGGCCGTGCTCGAGGAGCTCAGGGATCTCCCCCTCCACCCCGACCTGACGATCCGCACCGACAGCCGCTACCTGATCGATGGACTGGGCAAGTGGATGGCGGGCTGGAAGCGCAAGGGCTGGCGCACCGCCTCGGGTGCGCCGGTCCTGAACCGCGACCTCTGGGAAGCGCTGGACCGGGCCCGGCTCCCGGCTGTCCCCCTCGAACATGTGCGCGGCCACAGCGGCGATCCCGACAACGAACGCTGCGACGCGATTGCGGTGGCTTACTCCAAGGGATCGCGCCCACCGCTGGCGGAGACCAAACACCTGGCGGAGGCCAAACCGTCTGGGGATCGAGCCCTGAAGGATCCGGCGCCGCCAGGCCTGAGCCGGCTGCTCAGCCGGCTGGAGCTGGCCGATCGCCTGGCGACCGGGGGGTACACGCTCCGACCGGCCGAGCTGGCCCAGCTGGTGGAGCTGCCCCTGGCCCGACTGGAAGAGAAGCAGGAGGCCTGGAGCTGGCGTGACTGGCGGGTGAGCCCCGCCGGTGAGGACCGCTGGCGGCTGGAGCGGATCTGATGGCAACTCCCCCCACCACCGGCTCCCTCTACCAGCGCTGGGTGGCGCCCTTGCTCTGCCAGGACGAGGGGGCAGATGCGGAACAGCTCAGCCGGCTCACCCTGGCGGCCCTCGGGGCGGCGTCGACGCGTCGCCACTGGCCACTGATCTCCGGCAGCCTGGCTGGACTCGGGGCAGAACTGCAACGCCGCGACCATCGCCTGGAGCAGACCCTGTTCGGATGCCGATTCGCCAATCCGCTCGGCCTCGCGGCCGGTTTCGACAAGAACGGCGTGGCGGCGGGGTTGTGGCACCTGTTCGGCTTCGGCTTCGCCGAACTGGGCACGGTGACCTGGCACCCCCAGCCGGGCAACCCGAAGCCACGCCTGTTCCGGCTGGCGGCGGAGCGGGCGGCACTGAACCGGATGGGCTTCAACAACAACGGCGCCGAAGCGCTGAAGCGAACCCTGGAACGCCAGGCCCTGGAGCCGCCCGGTCAGCGGCCGGCCGTGCTGGGCCTCAACTTCGGCAAATCGAAGCTCACCTCCCTGGATCTGGCACCGGATGACTACGCCTCCTCGCTGGAACTGCTGACGCCCCTGGCGGACTATGCGGTGATCAACGTGAGCTCCCCCAACACCCCGGGGCTGCGGGAGCTGCAGGATGCCTCGCAGCTGCGGCGGCTGGTGGAGCGGTTGCGGCGGCTGCCGGCCTGCCCACCGCTGCTGGTGAAGATCGCCCCCGACCTTGAGGACGACGCGATCGACACGATCGCCCGCCTGGCCTACCAGGAGGGACTGGCCGGTGTGATCGCGGTGAACACCAGCCTGGACCGACTGGGACTGGAGAACCGGCGCCTGGTACAGACCGGTCGCACCCTGGCGGAGGAGGCCGGCGGGCTGAGTGGCGCGCCACTGCGGGCGCGGGCCCAGGAGGTGCTGCGGCGGCTGCGGGCCACCGCCGGCCCCGCCCTGCCCCTGATCGGCGTCGGCGGCATCGACTCCCCCCAGGCGGCCTGGGAGCGGATCACGGCCGGAGCCTGCCTGATTCAGATCTACACCGCCTGGATCTATGCGGGGCCGGCCCTGGTGCCGGCGATTCTGGAGGGCCTGCAGCAGCAGCTCGATCACCACGGCTGCCGCTCGATCAGCGAGGCGGTGGGCAGCGGGCTGCCCTGGGTCTAGGCGAAGGGGATGCGAAGCCTCTCCCCTGCCGATAGGCTGCCGCCCAGGATTGCGCGCAGAATCATTGGTTCTTGCCGGGTTACGGGAACGACTGGATCCGCTGCTGGCGAGGATTTTCCCTCCCCGCATCCTTCTGGTCCTCGACGACGACGCCTTCACCCTGCTGGGCTTGCCGGGCCAGGCTTTTCAGGCGGGCTCAAACCGGCTGCGCCGGGTGCCGCTGCCGCGGGGGGCCTGCGTCGACGGCCTGCCGCTCCAGAAAGCCGCCCTCGGCGACCTGATCGGCGACCTGAGCCTCGAGCTGGGCCTGCAGGGGGCCCACGTGGTCGCCAGCCTGCCGCGCTCGGCCGCCGGGATCCGGGTGGTGCAGTGGCCGTTCGATGCCTGGCCTGAGGAGCCCGAGCAGGCCCTGCGCCAGATCGATCCCGACCTCGCCATGGGCTACCCCCTCAACCAGGCCTACCTCAGCCTCACCCCCCTGATCGGCTTCGATCCCCAGCTGCCGCTCACTTCCCTGCTGGTCACGGCACCGCGCTCGCTGGTTCTGGCCTGGATCGAGGTGTTTTCGATCGCCGAGCTGCATCTGGAGCGGCTCGAACCCGCCCAGGTGGCGGATCTGCGGGCGATCGAGCCCTTGGTGGCCGATGCCCCCACCGATCAGCTGATCGCCCTGCTCGAGTGGCGAAGCGGCGGGGCAGAGCTGACCCTGATCCGCCACGGCATTCCCGAGTTCAGCCGCCACCTGCCGGCGATGCAGGCCGACCTGATCGCTGGCCTGCACCAATGCATCCACTACTGGCGCCAGCGGGACCCGGCGTCAGCCAGGTGCGGCTGCTGCTGATCAGCTCCGGCAGTGGGCTCGACGACCTGGCCGATTCCCTGGCGGCAGCGGGCGACTGGAAGGTCGAGATCGTCGATCCGATCGAACTGGACTGGCTGCCCTGGGACCCGGGTGCCGATGATCCGCTCAGCCCCACCGATCTGGACGGTTCCTCGCTGCTGCGCCTGAGCGGCCTGAATCGAGCGGAGCCAGGCCAGGCGAGCTCGGGCGCCAGGGAGCTGCCTCGATGACCACCACTCTCACCCCCGTTGATCTGCTCAGGGAGCGGCGCCTTGAGCTTGGCCTGCCGGCCGACCCACCCCGTCCCGCCGATCCACGCCGCCTGCTGCTGATCGGTGCCGCGGTGGCGGCCGGCCTGGTGACAGCGGCGCTGGGAATGGCGCTGCTACTCCGCTGGCAACAGCAGATGCTGAGCAATGAACTGGAGCGCCTGGCCCCGGTGCAGACCCAGGTGGAGACCCTGGAGAAGCAGCTCGCTGTGGAGCGTGCCGCGATCGAAACCAGCCGCAAGGCCAACCAGCAGCTGGCCGAGGGCCTGGTGGCGGTGCGCTCCGGCACCGCCCTGATGAGCGACCTGGCCGGGCGGACCTCCACCGGGCTGCAGCTGACCGCGCTGAAGGTGAACAAGGACGACCTGGAGCTCAAGGGCCGCAGCAGCGACCCGGGCGCCTTCGAGCGCATCAATGCCCTGGTGTTGCGGTTGAAAACCTCACCGTTGCTGGATCCCGCCAGGGTCAAACTGGGTCGCGCCGAACGGACCGCCCCCGAATCCGGTACGCAGCCGGGTCCAGCATCGCTGGTCAACTTCGAGCTCACCGCCGCCTTCCGGGAGCCACTCACCGGCCAAGCCCAGCTTCGGCTGCTGCAGAGGCTGGGGGCGGATGGCATGGCCCTGCGCCTGCAGCTGCTCCAGCGGGAGGGCCTGCTGCCATGACGAACCTTCAGGAGGGTGTCAAACCGCCTTCGGAGCAGGCCCGCACGGCGTTGTTGCTGGGGCTGCCGATCGGGGCAGGCCTTTTGCTGGCGGGGCTGGTGGTTGTCGGAGGCGTCTGGCAGCCCTGGAGCAAGATCCGCCAGGACCAGATCCGCCTCGACGAGCTGCGGGCGATGGAGCAGCGGCTTCCCCTGCTGCGTCAGCAGCAGTTGCAGCAGATCACGGCGGCCGAGAAGGTGAAGGTCCAGCAGACGGGCCTGCTCCAGCTGATCGCCGGCAGCGGCGGGATCGGCACCGTGCTGGCCCAGCTCAACCGGGAGGCGAGCGCAACCGGCGTCCAGCTCAACCTGTTCGAACCCGACGCAGCGGCGGCAGCGGCGGCAGCGCAGGCAGCTGATGCCAAGGGCGCCAATCCCTCCACACCACCACCTGCGGCCACCCCGGCGGAAGGGCAGCCGCCGCCGCCACCGCCGGACCCGCTGGAAGCGCAGGGCCTAAAGAAATCCACCACCCTGCTCAGTGCCCGGGGCCGGTTTCCGAACCTGCTCAATTTTGTTCGTCGACTGGAGCGGCTCGGCCTGCTGGTGGTGCAGAGCGACCTGACCCTCACCACCGAGGAGGTCAAGGCGGACGCGCCGCCACCACTCACCGAGCTGAAGCTGAACCTGTCCCTCTACAGCAAGGAGCCAGCACCCCCTGCCGCCAAACCCGCCAGCTGAGCTGAATCCACCGGATCCCCCTCTGGTTGAGGGCACTGCAGAGCGATAACGTCCCAGCAAAGCTCCGATGCTGCATCGCGTGAACCAGAAGCCAACGGGGTGCCATCCGCCTGCGCCACTGGCTGCGGCTCTGCGCCGGGCTGTTTCGTTGCCGCTTGCGCTGGCTGCCACGCTGCCCCTGGCGGGGATGCTCGACGGACCCGCCGCCCTGGCCCAGGCCATCCAACCGATTCCGGTGCAAACTCTGCCGGGTGAAGGAGCACTGGAGCTCAAGGTGCGGCGGCTGCCCGATGCGGTGGAGGTGGTGATCGAGGGCACCGGCCCGGGTCCCCAGCTGCAGCAGTTCACCAACAGCGCCGGCTGGGAAGGCCAGCTGATCCTGCCCAGGCCGAGTGGCCTGCGGCGGGGGCCCCAGCAACTGGCCCTGCCGGAGGCCGGCTTCAAGACGATCAGCCTGGAAGGGGTGGGCGATCGCTTCGTGATTCAGGTCACGCCGGTGGCGAACGGCCCGGTGAACCGGCCCGTTGTGAGCGCCGATGGCCGCAATCTGATCCTCAGTTTTCCCGCCGTCCCCCAGTCGTCCTTCCAGACCGGCCAGCTCGACCTGAACACCCCTGGCCGGGTGCCCCAGGCCGCCTTCGTGCCGCCGCTGCAGCCCCGGGCCGCCGCGCCACCGCTGGGGGACATGGCGGTGGGAAGCATGGTGCTGCGCAACCCCAGTTATGTGAACGTGCGGGGCCCGAGCGTCACGATGACTCTCCGGAATGCTCCCGCCCGAGATGCCCTGATGGCCGTGGCCCAGTTGGGAGGGTACGGCTTCGTGTATGTGGATGACACATTGACAAATACTCCTTCACCAGGAGCGCTGAGCCCACCAAGTGGCGCCCAGAGGCTGATATCGATCGCCTTCCGGAATGAGGGCTATGCCAGGGCCGTGAACTCGATCCTGCTGGCCGCCGGCCTGCAGGGCAAGTTGGAGGGGAATCTGATCATTGCCGGTCCGAAAGTGCTGAGCAAAACCTTCGGCACCCAGCTCTCGAAGGTGTATCGGCTCAATCAGGTTTCGGCCAATTCCGCTGCCGATTATCTCGCCAGCCTTGGCGCCACGATCAACAAGACCTACACCACCACCTCCACCTCAAGTGAGGTGTCGTCCACCGGCACACCCGCCAACAACACGGCCAATTCCACCGCCACAACCGCCACAACCACGGAGATCAACTCCTTTGGAGCCGGCCAGGGGCCACTGCTTGGTCTGATCGGCACCACCGACTCCCGCCTGGGCACGATCACCCTGGTGGGCGACTCCTCGATCGTACTGATCGCCGAAAACTATCTCAAACAACTGGATCTGCGCCAGCGCCAGGTGGCACTTTCGGTGCGATTGCTGGATGTGAACCTGGAGAACAGCCAGGACATTGCCAACAGCTTCGCCTTCCGCTGGGGCAACAACTTCATCGTCAACGACAATGGCCAACTGCTGGGTGCGTTCGGTTCTCAGCTGCCGCCTACTGCGAATGACTTTCGGCGGGGGGTTCCCAGCGACCTCAATGTCAACCTCACTCCCCCATCAGGCACAACAGGCGGCACGATCACAACCGAAGGGACGAATCTTCCTGGACTCGTCGCTTCCGGAGCCGCCGCTGTGAATGGGGGAACCACGCTGGGCAACTCCCTGGTGGATGGTTTCCGCCGCAATCCTGGTCTTAACTACCCCAAGGATGCCTTCTTTGACTTCGTCCAGGCCCAGATCATTTCCCGCAACACCAAGTTGCTGGCCAGCCCCACCCTGATCCTTCAGGAGAACCCTTCCCGCCTGAGAGCCTCCGGAGGTGGTGCCTCCGCTTCAGGCAGAACCGGCGGCCTGGATGAGTACACGATCGACTCTCCGATCGGCCGCAGCCAAGCCAACGAAGCGGCCGTCCGTGTCGGCACTAACGTGATCACAAATGTAACGGTAACCACCGATTCGGTAAGCGGCAGCACCCAGTGTGAACTTGAGCTCTCCACAGCCGGGCTGACGCTCGGCGCGCGGGTGGAGAAAATCGATGACAACGGCTTCGTCACCTTCTCGCTCTCCCCGTCGGTGTCCGCCGTCACCGACACGGTGCCGGGCCCTCCCTCCTGCACCTCGGAAATCAGCATCCTCAGCGTGCGGCGCCTTGACACCGGCGCCCTGCGGGTGCGGGAGGGCCAGACCCTGATCCTCACCGGCGTGATCTCCGACTTCGACGTGGCGGAGGTTTCGAAGTGGCCGATCCTTGGCGATCTGCCCCTGGTGGGCCAGTTCTTCCGGGCCTCGAGCAACCAGCGCCAGAAACGGGAGCTGGTGATCATGGTCACCCCGCGGATCATCCGCGACGACGACGGCGGAACCTTCGGCTACGGGTTCCAGCCCTCCAGCCGCGAGATGCGTCAGTTCGTGAGCAACCCCCGGTAGCTCAGAACGCCAGCGGCACGAAGGCCTTGATCGCCAGAGGTGCCAGGAACTGCAGCACTCCCATCGTGCCGCTGAGGATCTGGGGACCCAGCCCGTTGCCGCCTTTCCCCTTGTCGGGGGTGGCATCGAGCTGGAGGGCCGCCTCCTTCAGCTGCTTGCTCGTGTCGATCTGACCCTCCTGGGCGTAGAGGCCAGCGGCATAGGTGAAGTCCTGGGCCGCCGCCGCCGTGTTGCCCTGCTCACTGCGGCTGATGCCCCGCGCCACCCAGCTGATCGCCGCCTCCGGTTGCCGGCCGATCGCCGCACTGAAGAACTGCTCCGCTTCCGGGAAGCGGCCCCGCGTGGCGGCGTCCACACCGGCGTTGTGGAGGGTGGCATAGCTCTGCTGGGCCGGGTCGATGCCCCGGGCGCCCTGCCAGTGGCTGCTGGCGAGCGCGCTGGCATCGAGCAGGGCCCCGCCCAGGTCGGCGTCGCGCAGATCGGTGCCCAGCATGCGGGCACCCCGCAGATCGGCCCCTCGCAGGGAGGCCCCCTGCAGGCTGGTGAAGCTCAGATCGGCGCCGGCCAGCCGGGCGCCATCGAGGCGGGCGCCGCTGAGGTTGGCGCGCTGGAGCTGGGCGCCATTCAGCTCGGCATCCCGCAGATCGGCCTGCACCAGATCGGCATCGGCCAGGCGGCACTGCTCGCAGCGCTTCGTGCTCAACAGACGGATCAGGGCCTGGCTGTCGGCCGCCAGCGCCGCCGCCGGCAGCAGCAACACCAGCGAGGCCAGCCCGATCAGGCCCGGCAACGGGAGTCGGGCAGGGGGAGCGGTGGCTGGGATCACGGCCGAAGGCGGCGGCAGGAAGGTTGTCTAACCAGTTTCCGGCTGATCGGGGCGCGCCGCCAGCCCCCGGGGCAGCAATCGCCCCAGGAGGCGCCGGGCAGCCCGTTGCTCAGCGGCTGAGCCCGGCGGGCCGAAGCGCTGGGCCAGGTAGAGGTTGGCGAAGCGACGCAACGGGGTGCGCAGCTCAGGCCGATCAGCCGCCACCCGCGCACAGAACCCGCCCAGATCCTCGCCGGCTGTCGGTTCGAAGCCCAGCCGCCGCAGCCGCACCAGGCCACGCTCCAGCTCGCGGCGCAAAGGGTCGACGCCACCACGGTTCTGGCCCCAGCGCAGCAGGGGCAACGTGACCGCCAGGCAGAACGCCACCGCCGCCAGCAGCAGCAGCCCCAGCCAGTCGCGGCGGGCACCGAGCAACCGCTCCAGCAGGGCCGCCTGGGCCTGACGGTTGAAGCCGAGAACCCAGCCGGTCCAGCGCAGGTCGAGGCCGCGCCACTGCTGCTGCAGCCAGACGAGCGGACCGGTCTCGGCCGCGCGACGCTCCGTGCTGCCTGGCAGGCCCGGATTGATCCGGGCCGGTGCCACCCAGCCGGTCGGGTCCACCCGCTGCCAGCCGACCCCCGCCAGCCACACCTCGCTCCAGGCATGGGCATCGCTCTGCCGCACATCGAGGTAGCCACCGCCGCCCAGTTGCGGCACCCAGCGCCCCCCCTGGTAGCCGGCCACCACCCGGGCCGGCACCCCCGCCGCCCGCATCAGGGCGGTGAAGGCGGCTGCGTAGTGCTCACAGAAGCCTTCCTGGGTGTCGAACAGGAAGGCATCGAGCGGGGCCTGGCTGGACAGGGAGCCGGGCTGGAGGGTGTAGCGAAACGCCTGACTCAGGAACCACTGCCGCGCCGTCTCCAGCCGCCGCTCCGGCGACTGGCCGGAGGCCCAGCCAGCGCCGAGGCCCTCCAGGCGCGGATTGGCTCCCGTGGGGAAAGCCGTCGCCGCCGCCACCGCCCCCGCCGAGAGCGGCGCCGTCTGCCAGTCGCTGGTTCGGTCGGTGGCGCCCAGGGCATAGCCCCGCCGCTCGCCTGGCGGCCGGTCATTGATCAGTTCACCGGCGCTGCCGACGGAGAGCTCCGACTGGAGCGGCTGCCCCCGGCCACTCCAGGGCAGCAGCGGCAACCTGGAGGGTTCCGCCAGCCACAGCTCGTCGCGGCTGGCGGCCAGCGGCGGGCGGGTACCGCGGAACGGGGGGTCGGGGGCGTCCCGCTCCCAGCGACGGCCATCGAAGCGGTTCAGCACCAGCACCCGCCAGTAACGCTCCGGCTCGGCCGGTGGCTGGCCCGCCTCGAAGCCGATCCGCACGGCCGGCGCGTCGATCGCCACCAGGCTGGCGATCGAGCCGGGCTCGATCCGGTCACTGAGCCCCGTGCGGGCCGCCTGGTTGAGCGGCACGCTGAACACCGGACCCAGCCGCGGCAGCAACAGGAACAGCACCAGCACCAGGGGCAGCGCCGCGGCCAGCAACCGGAAACTCCTGCCGAGCAACTGCCGTGGCAGCAGGCCATCGCCGAGCTCCTGGGCCAGCAGCGCGGCGAGGGCCACCAGGGTGGTGAGCACTTGCAGCAGGCTTGGACCCAGGCCGGGCAACAGGGCCGCCATCACCCCCGTGGCCACCAGCAGCAGCAGACTCATCCGGCGCAGCTCGGCGGCGCGGCGAGCTTCCCGCAGCTTCAGGGCGCCCAGCACCACCAGGGCGATCGCCCCCCAGCTGAGCGGCAGGGCCGTGTCAAGGCCCGGCAGCTGCAGCCCCAGCAGCCCCAGTCCAAGCCAGTGCAGCCGCCGCACCCGCCTCATGGCAGCAGGGCCAGCACGGCCAGGCAGCGGTCGCGGTGGCGCGGTCCCAGCCCCGGCGCGATCGTCTGCTCCCCCACGGCCAGTCCGAAGGGCAGCCCGGCGGCACTGAACCGGCAGAGACGCTCGCAGAGGTGCTCGAGGGCCTGCTCCCTGGCCAGCCCGGGCTGCGGGCTGAGCCAGCAGGCCTGGGGCGCCGGCGCGTCGAACACCTTGTTGTGGGCCCCACGCCCCCGCGCCAAGGTCTTCCAGGCCAGGCGCGCCACTCCCTCTTCGGCCCGGTGGGGCCGCAGGTCGCACCAGTCGCCCGCACCGCTGGTCAGGCCGGGACCGGCCGCCTCCGCCTCGGGGCCGAGCGGAGCGGAACTGCGCTCCAGCACCGGCCCGGGGCGCTGGGCCGGGTAGACCAGCTGCGCCACCTCCGGTTGCCAGAGTGACCAGCAACGGAACAACCCCAGCGGCGCCGTGGAACGGACCCGCAGGGTGCCGGGGCGCTGCAGTCCACGGCGGCTGGCGGGCCAGGCGATCGCCAGCCACTGATCCCCTGGCTCGATCACCAGCCCCCTGGCCTCACCCCGCCCCTGCAGCGCTCCCCAGGAGCGGGACGCGGGTTCAAAACTCAGCTCCACCTGGTACCGGCGGAAGCGACTGCGGATCTGGAGGGGGTAGGGCAGGGGATCACCGGCGAAGCCAGCCGCCGGCTCGCCACAGGCCAGCTCCAGTCCCTGCAGGTTGCCGGCGGTGAGGTGAAGGGCCAGCACGAACAGTCCCAGCAGCAGGAAGGACATGAACAGCGGCCCGTTGCTCTGCTGCTGAATGCCCACCAGCTGCAGCACCCCCGCCCCGGTGAGCCACAGGAAACCGAAGCCGGTGGGGAGGATGTAGAGGTTCCAGCCATTCAGGCGGAGCCGCGTCCCCTGCTGGGGGCGGAACAGACGGCGGCCGCCACCCCCTGGCAACCACCGCCTCCCTGACCGTTCAGCGAAGACCATCCACTCCGGCCTGAAGCTGGCGGCTGCTGGATGAGCCCGGTTCACCGCCATCGAGGCGGTGATCGCAGACCGCGGCCAGCACGGCCTGCACATCGGCGGGGATCACATACTCCCGGCCCTCCAGCAGCGACCAGGCCCGGGCAGCGGCCAGCAGGGCCTGGGCAGCCCGCGGCGAAAGCGGTGCACCATTGAATCCAGCCTGGCGGCTCAGCTGCACCAGGTCGAGCACGTAGGCGATCAGCGCCGGTTCGGCCCGTTGCGCCGCTGAGCGCCGTTGCAGCTCCTCAAGATCGGCGGGGTTGAGCAGGGGTTCCAGCGCCTCGCTGCCCAGCCCCTGGCCGGCCAGCAGGGCCAGCTCGGCGGCACGGGCCGGAAAGCCGAGGCTGATCCGCATCAGGAAGCGATCCAGCTGGGATTCCGGCAGGGGGGCGGTGCCCGACTGATCCTGGCCATTCTGGGTGGCGATCACGCAGAACGGCCGGGGCAGCTCGTGGCTGACGCCATCGACACTGACCCGGCCACTGGCCATCGCTTCGAGCAGGGCGCTCTGGGTGCGGGGGCTGGCCCGGTTGATCTCATCAGCCAGCAGCACCTGGCTGAACAGCGGGCCGGGCTGGAACCGGAAGCTGCCGCTGGCCGGCTGCAGCACGCCGATGCCGGTGAGGTCGGCCGGCAGCAGGTCACTGGTGAAGTGCACCCGCTTGAAGCCGAGCCCGAAACTGCGGGCCAGCGCCTCGGCCAGGGTGGTCTTGCCCATGCCGGGCAGATCCTCGATCAGCAGATGGCCCCGGGCCAGCAGGCAGGCCACCGCCAGGCGGATCTGACGGTCCTTGCCCAGCAGAACCCGGCCGATATGCTCCACCACCCGCTGCGGCAAGGCTCGCTGGTCCACTGTTGGAAACACTTCAGCCGACCCTAAGGGAGGAATTCAGACCATGACAGGGGGCGACCACCGGCATGGCGGCAACCTGGTGGCCACCGCCCGGCGGCTGGGTTGCCGCCCCGACCAGCTGCTCGACGCCAGCGCTTCCCTGGTGCCGTTCGGCCCGCCGGCCTCGGTGCGGCGGCGGCTGGGCAGTGTCCTTGGCGCCCGGGCCGGCTGTCCCTCCCCCCTGCGGGACTACCCCGATCGCGACTACACCGGGCTGCGAACGACGATCGCGGCCTGTCATGGCCTGGATCCGGCCGCTGTGCTGCCGGGCAATGGGGCCGCCGAGCTGTTCACCTGGGCGGCGCGGGATGCGGCTGCGGCCGGCCTGAGCCTGCTGCCGACCCCCGGCTTCGCCGACTATCGCCGCGCCCTGGCCTGCTGGAGCGGCGACTGGCAACCCCTGCCGCTGCCGTTGGGCGGGGAATTCCCCGACACCGCTGCCGCCACCACTGCCGGCGGCGTGCTCTGGATCACCAATCCCCACAACCCCACCGGCCAGCTCTGGAGCCGCGCCCAGCTCGAGCCGCTGCTGGAGCGCTTCGCGCTGGTGATCGTCGATGAGGCCTTCCTGCCTCTCGTGCCCGGCGGTGAGGACCAGTCGCTGATTCCGCTGCTGGCTGGACATCCCCAGCTGGTGGTGATCCGCAGCCTCACCAAGTTGTTCGCGATCGCCGGCCTGCGCCTGGGCTATGCCCTGGCGGCGCCGGAGCGGCTGAGCCGCTGGGCGGCCTGGCGCGATCCCTGGCCGGTGAACGGCCTGGCCGCCGCCGTGGGTGAGGTGGTGGTGGTGGATCGACGCTGGCAGAAGCGGGTGCAGCGCTGGGTGGCGAGCGAGGGGCCCTGGTTCCATCGCCAGCTGGAGGGGCTGCCCGGCCTGACGCCGTTGCCTTCGGCGGCCAACTTCCTGCTGGTGCGCGGCGAAGGCTCCCTGGTTGCCCTGCGCGAACGGCTGGAGCGCCACCAGCGGGTTCTGCTGCGCGATTGCCGCTCCTTTGAGGGGCTCGGTGAGCAGTGGCTGCGGATCGGCCTCCAGGACCGGCGGGGCAATCAGCGCATTCTGCGGGCCCTGCGCACCGAGGCGGTCCGGTAGGTGGCCGCTCAGGCCAGCTGCTGCAGGAGCTGGACCAGCCGCTGGTCCGCGTCCCGGACCGCCAGTCGTCCCATCCCCGCCTGCAGGGCCAGCAGGGGATTGACCGCCGCGACGCCCCCCCCCAGCCGAACACCGAGCAACTGCCAGAGGGTGTCCGCCAGGGTTGGATCAGCAGGGCCCTGCTGGGTCACCACCACCGCCGCGCCGAGTTCGGCCGCAGCGGCGGCGTTGGCGTCCTGGTGCCGGTCGGCCGCCTGCGGGAAAGGCACCAGCACCGCCGGTGTGCCGCTCACGGCCAGTTCACTGAGGCTGCCGGCCCCGGCACGGCTGATCGCCAGGTCGGTGTGCTGCAGCAGGCCCGCCAGTTCATCACTGAACGGTCGCTCGACATAGCCGGGAGACGAAACCGCCCCAGCCTCGGGATCGTTCGATCCGGTGAGATGCACCACCCGGCAGCCCGCCGCCAGCAGCCTGGGCACCAGGGGACGCACCATCCGGTTCAGGCCGACGGCACCCTGGCTGCCGCCCATCACCAGCAGCAGCGGGCCCTCCCCCCTGGGCACCCAGTCAGGCAAAGGCGCCGCCTCCAGAAAGGCACGGCGCACCGGGGTGCCGCAAAGCAGTGGGCGACAACGGGGCAGCAGCACCGCCGCGGCAGGCAGGCCCACCGCCACCCGGCTGCAGAGGCGCCCGAGCAGCCGGGTGACGCGCCCGGGGATGGCATTGGACTCATGCAGCACGACTGGAACATCGCACCAGCGGGCCGCCAGGATGGTGGGGCCGGCGATGTAACCGCCGGTGCTGAACACCACTTCGATGGCCTCGCGCTGGATCAGCCGGCGCACCTTGCCGGTGGCGGCCACCAGCTGGATCAGCTGCAGCAGCTTGCGCACACCCCGGCCCTGCAACCCACCGGCGCGAATCGTGTGCAGGGGGTATCGGGCCGGCACCAGCTCGCGCTCCAGCCGGTCGGGCACCCCCAGCCATTGCACCGACCAGTCGGGCGGCAGGGCCTCAGCCACCGCCAGGGCCGGAAAGAGATGTCCGCCGGTGCCGCTGGCGGCGATCAGGAGCCGGGTCATGGGCCGTTTCTGACGCGCCGGGCGCCCAACCAGAGAGCGCCTAACTTATGAGAGCCCGTCCGGCCGCTTTGATGTCGCTGCTCCGCTCCAGCCTGCCTGCCGTGCTGGCGGCAACAGCGCTGAGCTTCACTCCGGCGAGCTGGGCCGCAGCCCCGAGCGCGGCGCTGCTCCTGAGCCTCGAAACCGCCCTCAACAGTGGGTCGTCGAGCAGTTTGTCAGGCCTGCTGAAGGCCGGCCCCGGGCTCGACCCGGTCCAGCTGGAGGCCCGCTACGGCGCCCTGCGCTCCCGCTTTCCAGATGCCCGCTGGCAGGTGAGTCCGGGAAGCCCGCTCAAGGATGGCCGCAGCACGGTTCAGATCAAGGTCAGCGGCAGCCGCCAGGAGGGGCCCTATCGCTACCGGCTCGAGGCCGAACAGCTGCTGGCCCTGACCAGCGGCGAGGGCCGCCTGACCGGCGAGGAAGTGATCCAGGAAACGAGCACCCTGCGCAGCGGTTCCACCGATCTGCCGATCAGCGTGCTGATCCCGGACGCCGTGCTCACCGGCCAGCGCTACGACGTGGACGTGGTGCTGGATGATCCCCTCGACGGTGCGGTGGCGGCGGGAGGAATCGCCGCGATCACCACCGCCCAGATCAACCAATCCCAGAGCCCTGACCTGGAACTGGCGGCCCTGGGCGGCGGCGGGGTGTTCAAAACCGTTCAGGCCCCCTTTCAACCCGGCAGCCAGACCTGGGCGGTGCTGCTGGTGCACCCGCAAGGCATCGTGAGCACCACCAAACGGGTGCGGGTGGTGGCCGACAAAGCGGCCCTCATCCCCTGAACCAGCGAGCCAGGGCGGCCACATCCTCGCCGCCGTGCCCCGCGGCGATCAGGCTGTCCTCGATCGCCGCCACCTGGGCCGTGATCGGCAGTGCCAGCCCCTCAGCGGCAGCGGCCGCCAGGGCGATGGCCAGATCCTTGCGGTGCAGGGCGAGCTTGAAGCCGAGCGGAAAGGATCCCGCAAGCATGGCCTCGGCGCGGTGCTCCAGGGCCCAGGAGCCGGCAGCTCCGCTGGCGAGGGCCCGGCGCACCGCCGCCATCGGCAGCCCCAGCCTTTGCCCCAGTGCCATCGCCTCGGCCACGGCGGCATAGCTGCCGGCCACCAGCACCTGGTTGACGGCTTTGGCCTGCTGTCCTGCCCCAACCGGCCCCAGGTGGGTGATGCAACCGCCCACCACCTCCAGCAGGGGGCGAACCCGCTCCAGGTCGGTCGCGCCGCCGCCCACCAGCACCGAGAGGGTGCCGGCCCTGGCGCCCTCGGTGCCACCGGTGACCGGGGCATCGAGGTAAGCAACACCCTGGTGCTCCAGGCGCCGCGCCAGGGAGCGGCTGATGCCGGGATCGATCGTCGAGAAGTCGATCACCACCGACCCGGGCCGCAGTCCCGCCGAGGCGGATGCCGTCCCCGCGCCGAACAGCACGGCCTCCACGTCCGGTCCGTCGCTGACACAGAGGCAAAGCCACTCGGCGGCTGCCCCCGCCTCCGCCGGACTGGCCACCGCTGTCGCACCAGCCGCCACCAGAGGTTGCTCCCGCTGCCGACTCCGGTTGTGAACGGTGAGCGGGAAGCCGGCCGCCAGCAGATTCATGGCGATCGGAGCGCCGAGCGCCCCAAGGCCGATGAAGGACACAGCGGGCCGTGAGGATCTGGTCATGGGTGGGGCGGAGCCAGTCAGGACTCAGACGGGTGTTAAGGCCAGCATGGGAGTGTTCACAGGGAATCCGATGACACGATCGATGACACTGCAGCGTTGGTTGCTGCCGCCCGCCACTGCCGCCCTGGCCTTCGCCCTGCAGGTGGGAGCCGGCCAGGCCCAGACGGCACCCATCCCCCAGAAATCACCGGAAGCTGGTCGGCGCATGGAGCAGCTCCAGAAACTCACCGACAGCCAGAAGCAGGAACTGTTCAGTGCCCGTCGCAGCATCGGACTGAAGAGCTATCCCGCCCAGATCGCCATCCTCCAGAAGGGCGAGCGCTGCCTCAGCGGCGCCAGGGATCTTCAGGAACTCAGTGCCTGCCGGCAGGAGGAGTCGAACACCCGCCGTGAGCTGATGGAACGCAACCGGGAGGAGCTGCGAACCGCCTATCAGCGTCTCGGGCTGTCGATGCCGGGCGGTCGCTGGGGAGCTCGCAACAAGAGCCTCTGAGCCGCTGCAGCGGCTCAGGCGTCGTTGAGGGCGGCGACGCCAGGCAGCACCTTGCCTTCCAGCAACTCCAGGCTGGCGCCACCGCCGGTGGAGATGTGGCTCATCTGCTCGGCCACACCCACCTTCTCCACCGCGGCGACGGAGTCTCCGCCGCCGATGATCGTGCAGGTGCCGGTGGCGGTCAGGCCGGCGAGGGTATGGGCGATCGCATCGGTGCCGGCGGCGAACTTGTCAAACTCGAACACGCCCATCGGGCCGTTCCAGATCACGGTCTTGCAGTCGGCCAGGGCCGCTTCGAACGCCTTGATCGAGTCGGGGCCGATATCGAGGCCCATCCAGCCGTCGGGGATGGCATCGATCGCGGTGATCTGGCTGTTGGCGTCGGGGGAGAAGTTGTCGGCCAGCACCACATCGGTGGGCAGCAGCAGCTGCACCCCCTTGGCGGCCGCCTTGGCTTCCAGCTCCCTGGCCAGCGGGAGCTTGTCTTCTTCCACCAGGCTCTTGCCCACCGCGAGGCCGCGGGCCTTGTAGAAGGTGAAAATCATGCCGCCGCCGATCAGCACCTTGTCGCACTTGTCGATCAGGGCTTCGAGCACGCCGATCTTGCTGCTCACCTTGGAGCCGCCCACGATCGCCGCCAGGGGACGCTTCGGCTCATCGATGGCGCCCTGCAGGTACTGCAGTTCCTTCTCCATCAGGTGGCCGGCCACGCTCGGGCTGAGAAATTTCGTCACCCCTTCGGTGGAAGCGTGGGCGCGGTGGGCGGCACCGAAGGCGTCATTCACGTACACCTCGGCCAGGGCCGCCAGCTTCTGGGCGAAGCCGGGATCGTTCTGCTCCTCCTCCGCGAAGAAGCGCACGTTCTCCAGCAGCACCACACCGCCATCGGCCAGGGCGGCCACCTTCGCCTCGGCATCGGGGCCGATGCAGCTGTCGGATTTCTCCACCGGCACCCCGAGCAGTTCGCTCAGCCGAGCCGCCACCTGGGTGAGCCGCATGCCCTCGTTCACCTGGCCCTTGGGCCTGCCGTAATGGGCCGCCAGGATCACCCTGGCGCCATGGCCGGTCAGATAGGTGATGGTGGGCAGGGCGGCACGGATGCGGGTGTCATCAGTGATGGCCCCGGCGTCATCGGCCGGCACGTTGAAATCGACCCGAACCAGGACACGCTTGCCACTCAGCTCGGCGGTGGAGAGGCTGGCCAGGGTGCGCTTCGGCATGGCAGGGGGCGAGACAAAACGATGGCAGAGGTTAGCCCGCAGCCCGTCAGGCGCTAGGACAAGAGCAGGGCCTCCTGGCCCTTCCTCCCCTCAGGACCGTGAACGATGTTCAGCACAGTTCTGTTTCCGATCGACCAGAGCCGCCAGACCATGGAAACCGCCGCCGTGGCCCTGGAGCTGGCCCAGCGTCACGCCAGCAGGCTGGTGGTGCTCTCGGTGGTGGAGCCTGAGCAGGGCGCCATGCATGACGCCGCCGCCGTGGCTGAACTGCTGGAGCAGGCCCGCCAGCATTTCGAGCAGGCCGGGATGGCCTGCGAGGTGATCGAGCGGGAGGGCAAGCCCGCCTTCGTGATCGGGGATGTGGCCGATGAAATCAACGCCGATGTGATCGTGATGGGCACCCGTGGCCTCACCCTCGCGGCCGATGAACCCAGCACCGCCTCCCGGGTGATCCAACTGGCCCCCTGCCCGGTGCTGGTGGTGCCCTGATGGAGGCTGTCGCCACTGGTGGACCAACCCCGGCGGGCCACGGTCTCAGCGTCTCCGCTCCTTCGATCCAGTGGTATCCGGGCCACATCGCCAAGGCGGAACGCCAGCTCAAGGATCAGCTCAGCAAGGTGGATCTGGTGATCGAGGTGCGGGATGCCCGTATCCCCCGGGCCACCGGCCACCCCCGTCTGCAGCGCTGGATGCAGGGCAAGCAGCGGCTGCTGGTGATCAACCGCCGCGACATGGTGAATGAAACCGCCCGGCTGGCCTGGGACCGCTGGCTGCGGGACCAGGGGGAAACTCCCTGGTGGTGCGACGCCAAGGTGGGAACGGGTGTGAAGCAGCTGCAGGAGGCGGCGATCCGGGCCGGCAGCCAGCTCAACGCCCGCCGCAGCGGCCGCGGCATGCGGCCCCGGCCGGTGCGTGCCCTGATGCTCGGCTTCCCCAATGTGGGCAAGTCAGCCCTGATCAATCGTCTGGTGCGCCGGAAGGTGGTGGACAGTGCCCGCCGGGCCGGCGTGACCCGCACGCTGCGCTGGGTGCGGCTGGGGCAGGAGCTCGACCTGCTCGATGCCCCCGGTGTCCTGCCGCCCAGGCTCGATGACCAGCGCGCCGCCCTGCTCCTGGCCCTCTGCGACGACATCGGCCAGGCTGCCTACGACGGTGAGGCGGTGGCCATGGCCTTTCTTCGCCTGCTCGATGAGCTGGCCCGGCGTCCAGCGGCCGACTTCAGCCTTTCCCTGGTGGAAAAGCGCTACGGCGTGGCGGTACCGAGGCTCAACCCCGCCGATCCCCAGACGGCCGTGGATGGTTCGGCCTGGCTGGAGTCGGCCGCCGGCCGTCACACCAGCGGCGACACCGCCCGCATGGCCCAGCGGCTGCTCGACGACTTCCGCCGCTCCCTGCTGGGGGCGATCGCCCTGGAGCTGCCCCCAGCCGCTGCGCCACCGTGACGCCATTCGGCGAGGGGGAAGGCGAGCTGATCTGTCTGGTTTACCCCCGGCCTCTGCCGATGCGACTGGACCGCTGGTTGGTGAGCCAGCGACCGGAGCAGAGCCGCGCCCGCATTCAGAAGTTGATCGAGGCGGGCCTGGTGCGGGTGAACGGCGACACGGGCCGCGCCAAGACCCCCCTGCGCCCGGGGGATGCGGTGGAGCTCTGGATGCCACCGCCCGAGCCGCTGGCCTATCTGCTCCCCCAGGACATTCCCCTGGATGTGCTCTACGAGGACGCCCACCTGATCGTGCTCAACAAACCGGCCGGGCTCACCGTCCACCCTGCTCCAGGCAACAGGGACGGCACCCTGGTCAATGCCCTGCTGCACCACTGCCCTGATCTGCCGGGGATCGGCGGCGAACGGCGGCCTGGCATAGTCCACCGGCTCGACAAGGACACCACCGGCTGCATCGTGGTGGCCAAGAGCCAGGAGGCACTGGTGAAACTGCAGGTGCAGATCCAGAAACGGATCGCCTCCCGGGAGTACCTGGCGGTGATCCATGGGGTGCCGAAAACGGCAAGCGGCACGATCGAAGCGGCGATCGGCCGTCACCCGATCGATCGCAAGAAGTACGCCGTGGTGGAGGAGAGCAAGGGGCGCCATGCCTCCACCCGGTGGCAACTGATCGAGCGGCTGGGCGATTATTCCCTGCTGCGCTTCCAGCTCGACACCGGCCGCACCCACCAGATCCGGGTGCACTGCGCCCACCTCGGCCATCCGATCGTGGGCGATGCCACCTACGGGCGCTGCCGCAAGCTGCCCCTGGCCCTGCCCGGCCAGGCCCTCCATGCGGAGCGGCTGGGCCTGGACCATCCGATCACTGGCGCGCGGCTGCTGTTCGAGGCGCCGTTGCCGGAGCGCTTCGCCACCCTGCTGGACCTGCTCAGGAGCCGGGGCTAACCATCCGCGCCAGCCTGGGTGGGCCCGGCCTGGTTTTCGCCGCCGTACAGCTTGAAAGCCAGCAGGGCGGCGGTCACCAGCACCGTTCCAGCGCCGGAGTAGAGCAGCTCGATGCCATTGGATTGCTGGCCCTTGATCGAGCTCTCCAGATGGCTGAAGGTTTCCAGGAAGGAAACGGCCATCGAGAGGATCAGGAAATTGGCGAACATGCTCTTGACCTCATGGAAGCTGCGCACCCGGATCGGCTCCGGCAGGTTCAGTTCGCGCACGAACAGGGAGAACATGCCGATGGCCAGGGTCAGGCAGCCGCTGCCCACCAGGAACAGATCGATGGCCTGCAGGATCTGGACCTCGAACTGGCTCAACTTCTCGAAATTCCCCCAGAAGGCCTCATCCAGCTGGTCCACCACCAGATGGGCTCCCATCAGGTAGGTGGCCGCCGTCGCGGCCAGCAGCCCGAGAACGGCAACGACGATCAGAAAACGCGCCTTCGGCAGGAAGCGATGGATCATGGGGTGGCGGTCAGCGAAGCCGACAGATCAAGGGAGAAGATCCTTAGTTTGATTGCCTCTGCTGTTCGTCGCAGCGATGGGCGACGCAGCGCCGGCCGGATTCAGCCCCCCCGAGTCCAATTCCCCTGCTGGCCCGGGCACCCCCAGCCTGGGCGGCGGCTGGCCCGTGATCGACGGCTGGGCCAAGGCCACCCTCTCCCCCCGCGGCCCGCTGCTGTGGCAGACCCTGCTGCACAAGAGCGCCTGCCTCTCCTGCGCCTGGGGCACCGGCGGTCAGAACGGCGGCTTTGTCGATGAGCTGGGGGAACCGCTGCAGCGCTGCCTCAAGAGCGTCGAGGCGATCAGCGCCGAACTGCAGGCAGCGGTGCCGGAATCCGTCTTCTCCGGCCGCAGCGTCAGTGAGCTCCAGCGCCTGAGCTCCCTGGAGGCCGACCGGCTGGGGCGCCTCAGCCATCCCCTGATCCTGCGCGAGGGCCGCAGCCACTACGAACGCCTCGGCTGGGACGACGTCTTCGAGCTGGCCGAGGCCTCCTTCAAGGTGCCGCCGGAGCGGCTGGCCTCCTACAGCTCCGGCCGCTCCTCCAACGAGGCCGCCTACCTGCTGCAGCTGCTGCTGCGGGCAATGGGCTCGAACAACCTGGCCGACTGCTCCGATCTCTGCCACGCCCCCTCCACCGTGGGGCTGGGCGAGGTGTTCGGCTCGGGCACCTCGATGGTGAGCCTGGAGAGCCTGCAGCAGGCCGACTGCGTGGTGCTGGTGGGCTCCAACGCGCCGGCCAACCACCCGCGGCTGATGAACGAGCTGATCCGCCTGCGCGAGCGCGGCGGAGCTGTGATCGTGATCAACCCGGTGCTGGAGGTGGGCCTGCTCAAGTTCGGCTCGCCCGCCTTTCCGATCAAATCGATGCTGCGGGGTTCGGAGATCGCCTCGCTGTTCCTGCAGCCGGTGCCGGGCAGCGACACGGCCGTGTTTGTGGGGATCCAGAAGGCGTTGCTGGAAACCGGCCACGTGCGCCATGACTTCCTCGCCGCCCACACCGAAGGGTCCGAGGCGGTGCTGGAGCAGCTGCGCGCCACCGGCTGGGAGGCGATCACCGCCTGCTGTGGCCTCAGCCGTGAGGAGATCGAGCATGCCGCCGCCGTGATCGCCCGCGCCAGGGGAGTGGTGTTCGCCTGGGCGATGGGCATCACCCATCACGCCAACGGCACCAACAACGTGCACGCCATCGCCAACACGGCCCTGCTGAGCGGCAACGCCGGCCGAAGCGGAGCGGGCACGATGCCGATCCGCGGTCACTCCAACGTGCAGGGCTTCGGCTCGATGGGCGTCACCGTGAAGCTGCGGGCCGAGATGCAGGCCGCCCTCGAGGCGCTGCTGGGCCGCCCGCTCAGCCGCGTCCCCGGCTACGACACCCGCGCCCTGATCGGGGCCGCCGAAGCCGGTGCTGTCGACACCCTGCTCTGCCTGGGCGGCAACCTCTGGGGCGCCAACCCGGATTCGGAGCAGGCCCGCCGCGCCCTCGGCCGTATCGACACCGTGATGTACCTGGCCACCAAGCCCAACCAGGGGCATTTCCATGGGCTTGGCACCCGCCAGACCCTGGTGCTGCCGGTGTTCAACCGCTTCGAAACACCGCACCGCACCACCACCGAAGCGGGCAACAACTTCGTGCGCCTCAACGAGCCGGGCCACACCCACCTGAAACGCGCCGATCTGATCAGTGAGGTGGGCTTCCTGGCCGAGCTGGCCCGGCGGCTGATGGGCTCAGGTCCGATCGACTGGGGCCGCCTGCAGGATCCCGTCTATGTGCGCCAGTTGATCGCCCGCACCGTGCCCGGCTACGGCCCGATCGCCACGATCGATGCCACCAGGCGCGAATTCAGTGTGGAAGGACGGCTGTTCGAGCGCCCCTGCTTCCCGACCCCATCAGGGAAAGCACGGATGGCCCCCACACCCCTGCCGGCGCTGACGCTGCCTGAGCCGGACCAGTTCGGCGGCCTGGCGCCGGGAGAAGCCGGCCTGGTGCTGGCCCTGATCACCGCCCGCAGCTACTCCCAGCACAACACTGTTGTCTACAAGCAGGGCGATGCCTACCGGGGCATGCCGCACCGCCAGACAATCCTGATGAACCGGGCGGATCTGGCCCGCTCAGGCCTGAGCGCCCACCAGCGCGTGACAGTGCAGGGCGAAGCCGGAACCCTGGAGGGGATCGAGATCATCCCCGGCGAGATCCGCGAGGGCGCCGCCCTGATGTTTTACCCGGAGGTGAATGCGATCATCCAAGCCCCGGTGGATCCCCGCAGCGGCACTCCCGCCTTCAAACGGGTGCCGGTGCTGGTGCGGGGCGGGCTCAGGCCGGCGGCGATGGCGTCAGGCGCCGCGTCAGCCGATGCAGGGGAAAGCTGAGCAGGATCAGGCCGAGGGCGCCGGCGCTGTTGGCGGTGTCGTTGCGGATGGCGGCGATCAGGAAGGCGAAGGACCCCAGCCACACGATCGCGGCGCTGATCGGATAGCCCGGATCGCGGAAGGGCCGCTCCAGATCCGGCTCCCGCCAGCGCAGCAGGACCAGGGCGGTGATTCCGCTCAGGTAGAGCAGCACATAGAGAAAGGAGGCAATGCCCAGCAGGATCGTGAAATCGCCGAAAATCACCAGCAGGCCGGCGCTGGCAGTGGTCACCACCAGCCCCAGCACGGGGGTGCCGCTGGCGCTCACCGCAGCGAACTGGGGCAGGAAGAGGCCTTCGCGGCTGAGGCCGAAGAGGATGCGCGGCGCGCCCATCACCACGGCATTGACGAGCCCGAACGAGGAGATCAGGGCCAGCACCACGATCAGCTGAGCGCTCCAGGCCCCGAAGATCACCTCGGCCGCATCGGCCAGAGGCAGCACCGACCCGGCGATCCGCGAGACCGGCAGCAGCCGCAACAGCGCCAGATTCACCAGCAGATACAGCCCCGCCACGCTGAGCACACCACCCACCAGGGAGCGGGGCAGATCCTTGCTGGGCTCGGCGAATTCCTCGGCGAAATAGATCGGGCTGTGCCAACCGTCGTAGGTGGTGATCACGGCCTGCATGGCGAACACCACGCCGATGCCGAGGCTGATGCCTGAGGCCGCGATCGGCTCTGCGGAGCCTGTGGCATCCAGCAGCGGTTCGGCCAGGCCCGCCAGATCTCTGGCCGGGGCATGCAGGAAGCAGGCCGTGATCAGGCCGAGGAAGGCGATGGCCTTGCCGAGGCTGAGGATCTTCTGGCTGAGGCTGCCGGCCTCCAGGCCCAGCTGCTGGATCAGGGCGAAGCCCACGAGCACCAGCAGGGCCACCACCTTGCTGCCCACGGGCAGGGCGGGCAGCAGACCGATCGTGTAGTCGCCGATGGTCACGGCCACCCAGGCCAGCCCGGCGCAGTGCCCCACCCAGTCGATCCAGCCCACGGTGAAGCCGGCCTGATCCCCCAGGGCCCGCCGGGCATACACGGTCCAGCCGCCGGCACGGGGCAGGCTGGCGCCCAGCTCAGCCACCGCGAGCGCACCGAGCAGGGCATAGAGCGCCCCCGCCACCCAGGCAGCCACGATCAACGGGCCGCTGCCCAGTTGCGCAGCCACCAGCCCCGGCGTGCGCAGGATGCCGGCACCCACGGTGCCCCCCACCGCCCCGGCGATCCCGAAGCTCACTCCCAGGATGTGCAGCAGGGTGGACGGCGGTGCCGGTGGGGCCGCAGCCTGGTCGGGAGGGGACATCGAGCACCTGGCGATCAGCGCGGGATCCGAACCGGCTCCCGCCATGGGCGAGTCTGCTCGCTGGTGAGAATGCCGTTCGTCTTGGCTGCGGAACACCTCCCCCAGCTAGTGCACCACCCACCAGGCGTGGTTCATGGCTGCCAGTCGGGCAGGGAGTGGCGCAGGGCGACCAGGTCCGGGGCCTGGCGCAGGGCCGTCACCACCGCGGCCAGGGGCTCTGCGAACACCTGCGGATCGGTGCGCTCGCCGGGGAGGCGCGCCGAGTAGGCCAGAGAGAATGCCGGTGGCTCGAAGCGGGTCGCCACTCCCTCGCGATCGCCGCGAGCATCGAGTGGATGCCAGCCGAAACCGGGCAGCGCCACCCAGTTGAAGCCATGCAGGACGAAGGGCGGACCGCTGTCGTTGAGACAGAGGCGCTGATACCCGAAGCCAGCCGGGATCCCGTTCGCCCGCAACAGGGCCGCCAGCAGATGGCTTTTGGCGAAGCAGATACCGCTGCGCCGCTCCAGCACCTTCGAGGCCGTGCAGGTCACTGGTGTGGCGGCAGTGGCAGTGGTGGCAGTGGTGGTGCCCATGGATGTGGGGCCTGCGCCGACGATGTCGAAGCTGTGGCGCACACGGTCGCGGACCCAGAGAAAGCAACGTTCGGCCACCTGCAGCTGGGTGCCATCGCCCAGTTGCCGCGCCAGTGACCGCACGACGGGTGTATGCCAGTCAACGATCGCGCTGCTGGCCAGATGGTCTTCGGCTGGTGGGGTCGTTGGGCTCCAGCTGGCAGTGGGGCTCGGCTCGTTCATGCTCAAAGACCAGTGAGGGGCCAGGCGCGGGTGGAGGCGATCAAGGCCTCCTCGGGGAGGGCATCACTGCGGCGCACCTCAGCCTGGCGTGACTCCGCCACGGTGCGCTGCAGAGCCTCCCCCATCGCCTCCCTCAGCACCGGGCTGGCCTCGAACGCCTGCACCGCCTCCGAGAGGGTCTGGGGAAGCCGCGGGGCCACGGCGGCAGATGCGGCGGCGGGGTCGCCCGAAAGCGGCGGCGGCAGGGACCTGGGCTGCTGCAGGGCGTTCTGCGCCACCCCCAGCACCGCGCCCACCAGCAGGTAGGGGTTGGCGCTGAGATCGGCCACTTTGAGCTCCAGGTGGCCGGGCTCACCCCCACCGGCCGGCACCAGGCGCAGGGCCGCCTCCCGGTTCTCCACCCCCCAGACCTGGAAAGGCGCCGCCCAGCGGCCCGGGGCCAGCCGCTTGTACGACACCGCCAGGGCGCAGGCCAGGGGCATCAGGGCCGGCAGCTGCTCCAGCAGACCCGCCAGCAGCGCTTCCCCCCGGGCCGTGAGGCCAGCGGTGCCCGTGCCGCCACCGAGAAGGGGCACACCCTGGTCCGCCACGCTCAGGTGCAGGTGGCCGCCATTGCCCACCAGATCAGCCGTCACCACAGGGGCGAAGCTGCAGATCCAGCCGAAGCGACGGCTCACCTGCTGGATCACCAGGCGCGCCGCCACCAGGCGATCGGCGGCCTCGAGCGGCGGCGCCGGCGCCAGCGCCAGCTCGAACTGGCCGGCGCCGTACTCCGGGTGCAGCTGCAGCCAGGAGAGCTCGGCCGCATCGAGGGCCTCGGCCACGGCAGTGAGGTAATCGAGCCCCTGCACCAGGCGATCAGCGCCGTAGGGGCCGCCCACCACCGCCGGACTCCAGCCCCCGGCACCGCCAAGCGGCTGGGGCAGCCCCACCATCCACTCGATCTCGAAGCCAGCCAGGGCGCTCAGGCCGGCAGCCGCGAAAGCCGCCTGCTGCCGGGCGCAGAAACCGCGCTGATCCAGGGCATAGACCTCACCATCGCGGCCATGGCGGACGCCCGGGGCCCAGGCCCAGCCGGAGGCAGGGTCGAGCGGGCGCAGCGCGGTGAGATCGGGCTTCAGGCGCAGGTCGCCATCAGGGCGGGCCAGGCTCTGCTGCGGATCGATCAGGCCCGTGGCCCCGAAGGCATCGGCCACCGGTGAAAAGCCCACTCCCTGGCTTGCCACCAGCGCCAACCGCTCCAGCGGCACCCCCTTCACCAGCACCGATCCGGCGTGATTCACGAAGGTGATCGCCAGCCGGCGCAGGCCGCGCTCCAGCAGTGCGGTGGTCTGGGCGGTGGTCTGGGCAGTGGTCTGGGCGGTGGCGCTGGGGAGGTCCGGCACGGCAAGGCAGCCACGGGCCAGGAAATCATTGCCCGATTCGGTGACAGAGGCCATGGTGGAGGCCGCGGTCCCTGCTCCCTTGGCTCCCACGGCCCTGCTCCTGGTTGACATCCAGAACGGCACCTGCGGACCGGCCGGTCCCACCGGCAGCGCTGGAGCCACTCCCCTCGCCACGCTGCCTCATCCGCCGCACCCAGCTCGGCCGCCCGGCTTCGACGCCCACTTCCAGGCGGCGGTCCTGCCCCGGCTGGAGCAGGCGCTGGGCCACGCCCGCTCGAGCGGCCTGGAGGTGATCCACACCGTGATCGCCAACCTCACCGCCGACGGCCGCGACCGCAGCCTCGACTACAAGCGCTCCGGCCTGGGCTTTGCCCCGGGCAGCTGGGAGGCCCGGGTGATCGAAGCCCTCGCTCCCCGGCCCGATGAACTGGTGCTGCCGAAGAGTTCCTCCTCCCCCTTCAACTCCACCAGCCTCGATTATCTGCTGCGCAACATCGGCATCACCGAGCTGGTGGTGGCGGGCCTGCTCAGCGATCAATGCATCGATCACACCGTCAAGGATGCGGCCGATCGCGGCTACCACGTGATCTGCCTGATCGATGCCTGCATGGCCGAATCAGCCGAGCGCCACCGGGCGGCCCTCAGCTGCTTTCGGGGCTACTGCCGGCAGCTCTGCGTGGCTGAGTTCATCAGCACGTTGGCTTGAATCCCAGCCTCATTCACCCCCCCAGGTAGGCCATTTCTGCATGGGAGCGCTGGGTTGGGGCAGGCCCTGAAGAATGCTCTTCGGCACGCTCCTCGCTGTAACGGTCGTGGCGTCGGCTCCAGAGACTCCGCATCGCCCCGCTCAGGGACTCCCCAGCGGCTGAAGGCGAGCGCAACCAGGGCTTGAGATCCAGGCCACTGGAAGCAAACAGGCAGGTATAGGCCACCCCGTCGGCGGTGATGCGCAGCCGGTCGCAGTCACCGCAGAAGGGGGCCGAGATCGAAGCCACCACGGCGAGATGCCCCCCGCCATCGCGGTAGCGCCAGCGGCCGGCCGTGCCATGGGCCTGCCGACCCAGGGGCTCAAGCGGCCAGTGGGCGCCGATCCGCCGCACCATCTCGGCAGCGGGCAGCACCAGATCCGGCTGCCAGCCATTGCGGTTGCCCACGTCCATGAACTCGATCAGCCGCAGTTCGATTCCCCGTTGCCGGGCCAGCTCCGCCAGGGGCAGCAGCTGATCCTCGTTGCGGCCGCGGGCGATCACGGCGTTGAGCTTGAGAGCGCCCCTGGCGGGATCGAAACCAGCGCCAGAGGCATGGTCGAGGGCCCTGAGCACCTTCTCGAGCACGGCCTCTCCAGCCATGGCCCCACCGGCGAGGCCCGCCATGCGCGCCACGCTGGCGCCATCGGTGCCATCGAGGCTCACGGTGATCCGATCCAGGCCCGCTGCCCGCAGTTCCCGGGCCCGCTCGGCGCTGAGCAACACCCCATTGGTGGTGAGAGCGATCTCGCTCAGCCCCGGCGAACCTGAGCCGTCCCGCGCTCCGCGCAGGGGCCGCAGGGCCGCCACCAGCTCCTCCAGACCCCTGTGCAGCAGAGGCTCACCGCCGGTCAGCCGCAACCTGCTGAAGCCCAGCTCCGCCGCCGCGCCCACCAGCCGGAGCCGCTCCGCCTGGGTCAGCAGCTCCGGCGGGTCATGGCTGTCCGGGCAGCAGTAGGGGCAGGCAAGGTTGCAACGGGCGGTGAGGGAGAGACGCAACACTCCTGGCGGGCGGCCGAGGCGATCACGTGGCAAGGCCGGTCCGAGCATCGGCAGGGGGTGGGATGGCGCCGCCCGCCAAGCCTGGCGCAGCTTCACCCCGATTGGTTGCGGCTGGCCGGCCAGTCGGCCGGAGTGTTGGCGTTGACCAGCTGGAGCGGATCCAGGGCGACGGCACGGAAGCTGCGTTCCTGGCGCAGCCACCGCAGCAGGCTGCGGCCGCCACGGGCGGTGAAGTCGTCGAGTGAATCGCAGTGGTTCAAGCTGGCGGGATAGATCCCAACGAGGGGTTGAAGGCGCTGGCCGTCATGGGCAACCTGGATCCTGGCCGGGTCATGGTCGGCTGCCTCCACCAGCTCCTGCAGGGCCTCGAGGCGAAGCCAGGGCATGTCGACCGGGGTCAGCAACAGCCGCAGACCCCTGTGGTGAAGCATCAGGCGCCTGAGAGCCAGCAGGGGCCCCTCCCAGGGCGGCGGCTCCAGCAGCACCTCAAGGCGGAAGCCATCGCGCTCAGCGCACTGAAGCGCCAGCTCGCCGTGCTGGGGATGGCGGCTCAGCAGGGTGACCGGCTGCTGAAATCGGCCCAGCAGCCCCAGACTGTGCTCCAGCCAGGTGCCGCCGCAGGGATGGGCCAGCAGGGCCTTGTCGGTGCCCATCCGCCGGCTCTGCCCACCGCTGAGCAGGCAGGGACGAAGCGGTGGGAGAGAGGCCATAGCTCCAGGCTGTCAGAAACAGAACGCATCAGCGCCTTCATTCCCCGTCATTCGAGCCAAGACCAAGCCCGAGCAACCCGATGCTCACCAGCAGCACCATGGTGGCCATCACATGAATCTGGGGCGAGATTTCCCGTTGGAATGCCCCGGCGATGTAGAGGGGGAAAACGATCACCTGGCCGGCGGTGAAGGCGCTGATGATGTAGTCATCCAGGGAAAGGGAGAAGGAAAGCAGGAAGGCCGCCAGCAATCCAGGAGCCAGCAGTGGCAGGGTGATCTGCCCGAAGGTGCGCAGCGGGGTTGCGCCGAGGTCCTGGGCGGCGGCTTCCAGGCTCCAGTCCACCCCGCCCAGCCTGGCCTTCATGGTGAGGGCCGCGAAACTCAGGCAGAAGAGGCTGTGGGCCAGCACCAGGGTGCCGAAACCGCGGGGCAGGTTGATCTGCACGAACAGGTTCAGCAGTGAGGCGGCCAGCACGATCTCCGGGCTTGTCAGCGGCAACACCAGGAGCAGCTCGATCGCCCCATGGGCCCGCCCCTGGGAACGGCTCAGGCCGATCGCCATCAGGCCGCCGAGCACCGTGGCGATCAGGCTGGCGGCGAGGGCAAGGCTGAGGCTGGTCAGGAACGCATCGGTGAGGGCCCTGTCCCGGAATGGATGGAGCCAGTTCTCCAGCGTGAAGCCCTGCCAGATCAGGTTGAAGCGGCCGGAGGGGAGGTTGAAGCTGAACAGCACGATCACAACGATCGGCGCGAACAGCAGCCCATAGGCAAGACCGGCCCAAAGAGTGAGCAGGCGTGCGGCGATCCTGCTCATGACGCCGTCAGTTCCCTGCTGCCATGCCGCCGCACCTGGGCCAGCACAGCCCCGGTCATCAGCGTCATCAGCAGCAGCGCCAGGGCGGCCGCCTTCGGAGCCTGGCCCTGCACCAGCACCAGGTTCGAGATGGCGTTGCCGATCATCCGGTCGTTCGGACCGCCGAGGAACTGGGCATTCACCACATCCCCCAGCCCCGGAATCAGGCTCAGCACCACACCGGCACTGAGCCCCGGCAACGAGAGGGGCCAGATCACCCGGTAAAACGTGCTGAACCCACCGGCGTGCAGGTCGGCGGCGGCTTCGAGCCATTGAGGCTCGATCGACTCCAGGCTCACCACCAGGGGCAGCACCAGATAAGGAAGCATGTTGTAAGCCAGGCCGATCACCACAGCCGCGGCCGTGTTGAGCAGACGGCCATCACTGAGCAGGCCGATGCTCTCCAGGCCGCCGTCGAGGCCCAGGGCCCGGACCAGGCTCAGCACCGGCCCCTGATCGGCGAGCAGGGTCGTCAGGGCGATGGTGCGAACCAGATAGGAGGTGAAGAAGGGCACCACCACCAGGCCAAGCAGCAACCCCTTGAAGCGGCCACCGCGAAAGCTGATCCAGCAAGCCAGGGGATAGGCGATCAGCAGGGCGATCAGGCTGGCGCTGCCGGCGATCTGCAGGGAGCGCAGCAGGATCGGCGCGTACTGACCGATCACCTCGGCGTAGTTGTCGAGGCGTCCTGTGAAGTTCACCGCCAGGCTGAAGCGGTCGCGTGGCTCCGACAGCGACATCGGCACCAGGCTCGCCAGAGGCGCCACGAACCAGAGCAACAGCCAGAGCAGACCAGGGGCCAGCAGCGCCCACGGCCAACTCGGACGTGCCTCAGCCACTGATGATCGTGGCGAAGCGTTCATTGAACCGGACCTCCTCGCTGGGCGTGAGCGGACCGAAGATCTTCAACCGTGCCTCCAGGGCCGCATCGGGGAAGTTGAGGGGATTGGCGGCCAGGGCCCTGGTGGCGGGATCCTTCGCCAGCAGCTGCTGGACGCCCTCAACCGGGGTGATGTACTGCACCGCCGCCGCGATCCGCGCTGCCTCGGCGGGGGTGTAGACAAAATTCATCCACTCGGCGACAGCGGCTGGATGGGAAGCACCCTTGGGCATCACCATCACATCGGTGAAGAGCATCCCGCCGCTCTCAGGCACAACGAAGCGAAGTTTCGGCTGTTCGAGCGCCAGCTGGGCCACATCGCCCGACCAGGCCACACAGGCGGCGAAATTTCCCGCCAGCAGATCGTCCTGATAGTCGTTGCCGGTGAAGGCGCGGATCTGACCGTTCTGTTTGGCCTGCTCAAGCCGTTTGAACGAAGGTTCGGCGGCGGCGTAGCTGGGCTGGCCTGGATCCTTGCCATCGGCCAGCATCAGCAGGCCGATCGTGTCACGCATTTCGGTGAGGAAGCCCACCTTCCCCTTGAAGGCCGGATCAAACAGATCGTCCATCGAGTCGAGCTCACGCCCGGTGACTTCGCTGTTGTAGGCGATCCCCGCGATGCCCGACTGCCAGGGCAGGCTGAACGCTCCGGTGGGATCCCAGGATGGCTTGCGCAGGGTCGGGATCAGGTTCGCGGCATTCGGCACGGCGTCGAGGGGCAGCGCCTCCACCCAGCCCAGATCGATCAATCGTTGCGCCATCCAGTAAGTGGTGACGAAAATGTTCTGGGGGATGGTCTTGCCTGCAGCCAGCACCGGCTGGATCTTGGCGAAGAACGCATCGTTGTCGTTGTAATCCTCGTTGTAGGTCACCGGAATGCCGGTCTGCTTTGTGAAGCGCTCCACCGTGCCGGGGACCCCGTCCTGACTGGGATCGATGTAAATGGGCCAGTTGGAGATCACCAACGACCCGCGGGCGTCACCGTCAGCGGCGCCCGGACCACCGCCACCACGGCAGGCCGCCAGCAGACCAGGGCCCACCGCGGCTGCGGCGCCCGCAAGGGTGAGGCGGCGCAGCAGGGTGCGGCGCGTCAGGCGGGGACTCAGGGGCAGGGGCATGGCTGGGCTGATCGATCAGACGGTGAGCCGGTGGGCGGCAGCGGTCTGCCACACCACCCAGAGGCTTTCGCCCGACCGTACCGACGCCATCGCATCCCAACGGTTCAGCCTGACCACTAAGGGGCTGCCATCGGCGGCATCCAGCTCGACCAGCAGCGACGGACCCTGGAAGGTCACGGCGCTGACGCGGGCCCTGACAGCCTGCTCAGCCGGATCCGAGGGCAGGGGATCGGCCTGCAGCCGCAGCTGTTCAGGCCGCAGCAGCAGCTGGCTGCGGCCGTCGCCGCCCGCCAGCAGGTTGGCGCGGCCGATGAAGCGGGCCACGAAGGAGGAGCTGGGGGCGTCGTACACCTGGCGGGGCGGGCCGATCTGCTCGATCCGACCGGCATTCATCACCGCCAGCCGATCGCTCAGGGCCAGGGCCTCTTCCTGGTCGTGGGTGACGATCAGAAAGCTGATGCCGCACTCCCTCTGAATGCGTTTGAGCTCTTCCTGCAAGGTGCTGCGCAGGCCGGGATCGAGGGCGGAAAGCGGCTCATCGAGCAACAACGCCGCGGGTTGATTGACCAGGGCCCGAGCCAGCGCCGCCCGCTGCTGCTGCCCACCGGAAAGCTGCCCGGGGCGTCGAGCCGCCAGCTCGGACAGGCGGACACGCTCCAGGATCTCCCCCACCTGACGCCGCACCTCCGGTTCGGCCAGGCGGCGCGAGCGGGGTCCGAACGCCACGTTGTCCCACACGCTGAGGTGAGGGAAGAGGGCGTAATGCTGAAACACCGTATTGACGTTGCGGCGATGGGGAGGAGTTGCCGTCACATCCACCCCTTCCAGCCGGATCGTGCCCTGGCTGGGCCGCTCGAAACCGGCGATCATCCGCAGCGTGGTGGACTTGCCGCAGCCGGAAGGACCGAGCAGGGCGAAGAATTCGCCGCGCCCGACGCTCAGATCAATCCCCTCCACGGCACGGGTGGCGCCGAAGTGCTTGCCAACCTGCTCAAGGGCGATGACGGAATCCAGGGAAAGCGAGCCTTGCTCGCTGCAGGTTGGCGGAAGCCGGCGATCGCGGCGGTTGCGGTTCAGAAAAGCTGACCCGCTGAGGCGAGCTATCAGCCCAGAGCCTTCGCCTTCGCCACCACGTTGTCGACGGTGTAGCCGAACTTCTCAAGGCAAACGCCACCCGGAGCTGAGGCACCGAAGCGATCCACCGAGATCGTGTCACCGTCGAGGCCGGCATATTTGTGCCAGCCGAACGAGCCCGAGGCCTCCACCACCAGGCGCTTGCGCACCGCAGCGGGAATCACCGACTCGCGGTAGGCGGCATCCTGTTCCTCGAACAGCTCCACGCAAGGGATCGAAACCACCCGCACGTTGCGACCTTCGGCCCGCAACACCGCTGCAGCCTGAACGCAGAGGTCGAGCTCGGTGCCTGAGCCGATCAGGATCAGCTCGGGGGTGCCGTCGCTGTCTTCAAGGATGTAGGCCCCCTTGGCCACCTGCCCCGCTGAAGAGTTGGCCTGATTGGCCATCGCCTGGCGGCTGAGCGCCAGCACCGTGGGGCGTTTGCGGTTGGTGACCGCCACCTGATAGGCGCCGCTGGTCTCGTTGCCGTCACCGGGGCGGATCACCAGGAGATTCGGAATCGAGCGGAGCGAAGCGAGGGTTTCCACCGGCTGGTGGGTGGGACCATCTTCGCCAAGGCCGATCGAGTCGTGGGTGAGCACGTAGATCACACCCAGTTCACTGAGGGCCGAGAGGCGCATCGCCCCCACCATGTATCCCGCGAACACCAGGAAGGTGCCGCCGTAGGGGATCAGTCCGCTGCCGTGATAAGCGAGGCCGTTGAGAATGGCCGCCATGGCGTGCTCCCGCACACCGAAGTGCAGATAGCGGTTGGCCTCACCCCCTTTCTGAAAGCTGGCTTCACCCTTGATGTCGGTGAGGTTGGAGTGGGTGAGATCTGCCGAACCACCGATCAGCTCGGGGAGGTTGGGTCCGATCGCATTGAGGCAGTTGTAGGAATGCTGGCGGGTGGCCAGGCCCTTGTCGGCAGGAGTGAAGCTGGCCAGATTGGCATCCCAGTCCTGGGGCAGCTCGCCACGCAGCATCCGTTCAAATTCCGCTGCCTCAGTGGGGTATTGGCTGCGGTAGGTCTCCAGGCCGCTCGTCCATTCCGCCTCGGCAGCTGAACCTCGGCTGATCGCCTCGCGCCAGTGGTCATAGGCCGCCTGGGGCACCTCGAAGGTGCCATAGGTCCACTCCAGCGCCGCCCGGGTGAGCTCGGCCTCATCGGCGCCGAGGGCCGCGCCGTGCACACCAGCAGTGTTGGCCTTGTTCGGGGAGCCGTAACCGATCGTGGTGGTGACCTTGATCAGGCTGGGCCTGTCGGTGACGGCCTTGGCCGCCTCGATCGCCCGGGTGATCGCCGCCACATCGGTGTTGCCGTCGGCCACATGCTGAACATGCCAGCCGTAGGCCTCATAGCGCTTGATCACATCCTCGGTGAACGACACGCCGGTGTCGCCATCGATGGTGATGTGGTTGTCGTCGTAGAGAGCGATCAGCTTGCCGAGGCCAAGGTGGCCGGCCAGGGAGGCCGCCTCACTGGAGATGCCTTCCTGATGGCAGCCATCGCCCATGATCACGTAGGTGAAGTGATCAACGATCTGGGCACCGGGCCTGTTGAATTTCGCCGCCAGATGGGCTTCGGCGATCGCCAGACCAACGGCGTTGGCGATGCCCTGGCCGAGGGGGCCGGTGGTGACCTCCACGCCAGGGGTTTCGAAGGTTTCCGGGTGCCCCGGTGTTTTCGAGCCCCACTGCCGGAACTGCTTGAGGTCTTCCAGGCCAACGCTCTGATAGCCGGTGAGGTGCAGCAGCGAATAAAGCAGCATGCAACCGTGGCCGGCCGAGAGCACGAAGCGATCCCGGTTGAACCACTTGGGATTGCTTGGGTTGTGGCGCAGCACCTTGTCCCAGAGGGCGTAGGCCATCGGCGCCGCACCCATCGGCAGGCCGGGATGGCCGGAATTGGCCTTGTTGACCGCATCGATCGCCAGGAAGCGAATGCTGTTGATGCAGAGCGTGTCGATGGACAGGGTGTCCACTGCGGGGGCGGCGACCATGGCGAAGAGGGGTGGGGTGGAGAGGGTTTCCTCTGGGGGAGCGGAACGGACGTTCAGCTCATCCGGCGGAAGGCAAGGCAAACATTGTGACCGCCAAACCCGAAGGAGTTCGAGAGCACGACGTTCATTGTCTGTTCCCGCGCCTGGTTGGGCACGACATCCAGATCACAGGCCGGATCTGGAGTGTGGTAGTTGATCGTAGGGGGGACCAGGTTGTGGGCCATCGCCATCACGGCGGCCACAGCCTCGATGCCGCCACTGCCTCCAAGCAGGTGGCCGGTCATCGATTTGGTCGAACTGACTGGAATGGCCATGGCACGGGCACCCAGCGCGGACTTGATCGCAGCGGTTTCGTTGCTGTCATTGGCCTGGGTGCTGGTGCCGTGGGCGTTGACGTAATCCACCTCTTCCGGCTCCAGCTGGGCATCGGCCAGAGCCAGGCGGATCGCCTCCGCCGCTCCCACCCCCTCTGGCGAGGGCAGGGTGTAGTGATAGGCGTCGCAGGACATGCCGTAACCCACCACCTCAGCCAGGATCCCGGCCCCTCGGGCCCTGGCATGGTCGAGGCTTTCGAGCACAAGCACCCCGGCGCCCTCGCCGATCACGAAGCCGTTGCGTTCCAGATCGAACGGCCGACTGGCCGTGGCCGGGTCATCATTCCGGAAAGAAAGAGCCTTGGCGCTAGCAAAACCAGCCACCCCCAGCGGCGTGATGGCCGATTCGGCTCCGCCGCACACCATGGCGTCTGCCAGCCCGAGCTGGATCAGGCGATAGGCATCGCCGATCGCATTGGAACCGGCGGCGCAGGCGGTGGAGGCCGACGTGCTGGGCCCCTTGGCCCCAAGGGCGATGGCCGTCAGCCCGGTGGCCATGTTGGGAATCATCATCGGCACACAGAAGGGGCTGACCCGATCCGGTCCCTTGGCGGCCAGCACATGGGCCTGGGTCTCCATCATCAGCAGACCCCCCACCCCGGAGCCGATCGAAACCCCGACCCGCCCAGGCCCGACAGCTTCGATGTCCAGCCCCGCCTGGGCCACGGCCTGCTTGGCGGCCACAACGGCAAACTGACAGAAACGATCCCAGCGCTTCGCCTCCTTGCGCTCAATGCTCCCACTGGGATCAAAATCCTTGACTTCCGCCGCAAAGCGACAGGAATGGCGGGACGCATCGAACAGGGTGATCGCTGCGACGCCGTTGCGACCCGTGCTCAAGCCCTCCCAGAACTGGGAGACACTGTTGCCGATCGGTGTGACCGCGCCGAGGCCCGTGACCACGACGCGGCGGAGACCCTCCACCATCGACAACCTCAGGCCTGCTTGTCCTGGATGTAGGTGACGGCATCGCCGACGGTGGTGATCCCTTCCGCGGACTCGTCGGGGATCTCGATGTCGAAGGCTTCTTCCAGGGCCATCACCAGCTCGACGGTGTCAAGCGAGTCGGCACCCAAGTCGTTCTGGAAATTCGATTCGGGCTTCACCTCGGCGGCATCGACGCTGAGCTGCTCGGCAACGATCGAGCGCACTTTCTCGAAGATCGCTTCCTGTGACATGACCGATGTGTGGGAGGCCGCATCCTACGGGTCGCCCCGCACGGTCTCCGGAACCGACACTATGAAAAAGGATGACGGCCGAGGGCTGCTCTGGTCGCCAGAGCGACCGGTCTCGGTACTTTGGCCCCACGCCGTTCGCTTCCTGGCAGGGCATGTCCCATTCCGTCAAGATCTACGACACCTGCATCGGTTGCACTCAGTGCGTCCGTGCCTGCCCCCTCGACGTGCTCGAGATGGTCCCCTGGGATGGCTGCAAGGCCGCCCAGATCGCTTCATCACCCCGCACCGAAGACTGCATCGGCTGCAAGCGCTGCGAAACCGCCTGTCCCACCGATTTCCTGAGCGTCCGGGTCTATCTCGGTGACGAGACCAGCCGCAGCATGGGCCTCGCCTACTGAAGCTGCGCTCCGGACCCTCCATTCATACCGCAACCTGCATCCAGACCCGGCCCAGGCCGGGTTTTTTGCTGGCCGGATTGCGTTCTGGTTTGCTGCCCATTCCAGGTCCCGTTCCGGTTCAGGCCCCAGCTGGTGCCAGGCTCGACGGACTCCGGCAACGGATCGACGCGATGGGCGGACTGGACCTCTCCAGTTTCAAGCGACGGCGTTATCCATTAGAAACACCCTGAATTGCTGCCCATCGGCCATGTGTGGCATCGTCGCGGTAATCGGTTCCAGGGAGGCCGCCCCCCTGTTGCTCGAAGGCCTCCGCCAATTGGAGTACCGCGGATACGATTCCGCCGGTCTGGCCACCGTCGAGGCCACCCCAGCCGGGCCGGGGCAGCTCACCTGCCTGCGGGCCGAGGGCAAGCTCGTCAATCTTCAGCAGCGTTACGAGCAATACCCGGCCGCCGGGCATTGCGGGATCGGCCATACCCGCTGGGCCACCCACGGCAAACCGGAGGAACGCAACGCCCACCCCCATCTCGATGGCACTGGCCAACTGGCGGTGGTCCAGAACGGCATCATCGAAAATCACCGCAGTCTGCGGGAGCAGCTCCAGGCCAGTGGTGTCGTCTTCCTCTCCGACACCGACACCGAAGTCATCCCACATCTGATCAGCCAGTGCCTCGCCCGGCTGCGCTCCAGCGGCCGGGCGGCCAGCGGCAGCCTGCTGCTTGAGGCCGTGCAGCAGGTGTTGCCCGAGCTGCACGGCGCCTATGCCCTGGCCGTTGTCTGGGGCGAAACCCCCGGTGCCCTCGTGGTGGCGCGCCGCCAGGCGCCCCTGCTGATCGGGCTTGGGGAAGGGGAATTCCTCTGCGCCAGCGACACGCCGGCGCTGGCAGGCTTCACCCGCACGATCCTGCCGATGGAGGACGGCGAAGTCGCCCTGCTCACCCCCCTCGGCATCGAGCTCCACGACGCGCTGGGGAACCGGGTGCAGCGCACACCCAGCCTGCTCACGGGCACCGAACACGTGGCGGACAAGCGCAGCTTCCGCCACTTCATGCACAAGGAAATCCATGAGCAGCCCGAAACGGCTGCACTCTGGGTGGCCCGTCACCTGCCCCCACCGAGCGATGCTCCCGGCTCCCCCTCGCTGGTGGCTCTTCCCCTGCCGGCAAAAGTGTTCGAGGGGGTGGAGCAGATCCAGATCCTGGCCTGTGGCACCAGCCGGCACGCTTCGCTGGTCGGCGCCTACCTGCTGGAGCAGCTGGCCGGCATTCCCACCAGCGTCTTCCACGCCAGCGAATTCCGTTACGCACCCCCACCCCTGGCCCCGCACACGCTCACGATCGGGGTGACCCAGTCGGGGGAAACGGCCGACACCCTCGCCGCCCTGGTGATGGAGGAGGAGCGGCGCGGCCTGATCGCCGACCCCGCCTATGCCGCCAGGTTGCTGGGCATCACCAACCGCGCCGAGAGTTCGCTCGGCCGGCTGGTGCCCCACCTGCTCGACATCGGCGCCGGCATCGAGGTGGGGGTGGCGGCGACCAAAACCTTCCTGGGGCAGTTGCTGACGTTCTATGGCCTGGCTCTGGCCTTCGCCGAGAGGCGCTCCAGCCGCAGCCCCGCCCAGCTCCAGGAGCTGGTGAGTGGTCTGCGGGCACTGCCTGCCCAGCTGAAGGAGCTGGTGGAGGAGCACGATCGACGCTGTGCCGAGCTGGCCCATCTGTTCGCCGATACCCAGGATGTAATTTTCCTGGGCCGTGGCATCAACTACCCCATTGCCCTGGAGGGAGCCCTCAAACTGAAGGAGATCAGCTACATCCACGCCGAGGGCTATCCAGCCGGGGAGATGAAACACGGTCCGATCGCCCTGCTGGATTCGAGAGTGCCGGTGGTGTCGATCGCCATGCCTGGTCGGGTCTTCGAAAAGGTGCTCTCGAACGCCCAGGAGGCGAAGGCGCGCGATGCCCAGCTGATCGGCGTGGCCCCTGAGGGCCCCGACACCGCCTTGTTCGACGTGCTGTTGCCGGTCCCGGCCGTGGACGAACTGCTCTCGCCCCTGCTGACCGTGATCCCGATGCAGTTGCTGAGCTATCACATCGCCGCTCACCGCGGCCTTGATGTCGATCAGCCCCGCAATCTCGCCAAGAGCGTCACCGTGGAGTGATCCCCCCTTCCCTACCCCCGTTCCTCTCCATGCGCCTGCTTGCCCTGCTGGCCGCCCTGATCGCTCTGCTGGGTTTCTTTGCCGCTGGAGAATTTGCCCTGATCCGGCTGCGGCCGAGCCGCGTCAAGGTGCTGGCGGCCGAAGGATTCCGCGGGGCGATGGCGGTGGAGCGGTTGCAGGGCCGGTTGCGCCGCGCCCTGCTCTCCACCCAGCTGGGGGCGGCCCTCGCCCTGGTCGCCCTGGGCTGGGCCGGCAGGGGCCTGGCCGTGCGGCTGGATCCCGAAACCAGCCGCCCCTGGATCGACGTGCTGGTGTTTCTGCTGCTGGTCTGCCTGGCCACCCTGTTGGGCGGCCTCCTGCCGAAGGCCTGGGTGATGCATCGGCCGGAAGCCTCAGCCCTGCGGCTGGCCCCGCTGCTGGAGTCGGTGAACCTCACGCTGGCCCCCCTTCTTTCGGTGCTGGAGCACCTGGCCGATGCTCTGTTGCGGCTGCTCGGCCTGCCACGCAACTGGGATGCCCTGGTGCCCGCCCTCTCGGCCGGTGAGCTGGAAACCCTGATCGAATCGAACAGCGTCACCGGCCTTTTGCCCGATGAGCGCAACATCCTCGAAGGAGTGTTCTCACTCCGCGACACGCCTGTTCGCGAAGTGATGGTTCCGCGCTCCGGCATGGTGACCCTGCCGCTCGACGTGTGTTTCGCCGAGATGATGGATGCGGTGCACGCCACCCATCACGCCCGCTTCCCGGTGATCGGCCAGTCCCTTGATGACATCCGGGGCGTTCTGGATCTGCGCCGGCTGGCCGAACCGATCGCCAGGGGCCAGCTGCAGGGTGACACCCCCCTGGCCCCGTTCATCTCGGCGGTGGCCAGCGTGCAGGAAACGGCCTCCCTGGCCGAGTTGCTGCCACTGATCCGCAGCGGCCACCCCCTGCTGGTGGTGGTTGATGAACACGGCGGCACCGAGGGACTGGTCACGGTCGCCGACCTCACCAGCGAGATCGTCGGCGACGAGGACAGCCTGGAATCAGGCCAGGCCGATGTTCAGCAGATCGAGGACGACAGCTGGCTGGTGGCTGGTGATCTGGAAATCTTCGATCTGAATCGTCAGCTGGGGTTGAAGCTGCCGGAGGCGGATGGCCACCACACCCTGGCCGGCTTTCTCCTGGAGCGCCTGCAGCACATCCCGGCCCCCGGTGAGAGTCTGCGCTGGAAAGGTGATCAGTTCGTGATCAGCGTCATGGATGGCCCACGCATCGAGCGGGTGCAGATCACCCGGCGAGCCTCCGACGAGCCGACCGCTGAGCCGAGTGCCTGATCGTTGATAATGACCACACCGGTGGATGGACGTTCGTTTTGATCCGTGTACGCGTGAAGCGATGACCAGCGATCCCATCGCGCCGGTCAAGGTGGGCGTCATCGGCATCGGCAACATGGGCTGGCATCACGCCCGCGTTCTCAGCCTGCTGCGCGATGGCGAACTGGTCGGCGTCGCCGACCTCAATGCCCACCGCGGTGAACTGGCGGTTGAGCAGTTCGGCTGCCGCTGGTTCGCCGACTTCCAGGACCTCCTGCCCCATGTGGAGGCGGTCTGCATCGCTGTGCCGACCCTCCTGCACCACCGCGTCGGCATGGCCTGCCTGCGGGCTGGCGTGCATGTGCTGATCGAAAAACCGATCGCGGCCAACCAGGACGAGGCCTCCGAACTGATTCAGGCCGCCGAGCTGGCCGGCCGCCAGCTCCAGGTGGGTCACATCGAACGCTTCAATCCAGCCTTCCGTGAGCTGCTCAAGGTGGTGGCCAACGAAGAGGTGATGGTGCTGGAGGCACGCCGTCACAGTCCCCATGCCGATCGCGCCAACGACGTTTCGGTGGTGCTCGACCTGATGATCCACGACATTGACCTGGTGCTGGAACTGGCCCAGGCTCCGGTGGTGCGTCTGGCGGCGGTGGGTGGACGCAGTGCCGAAGGTCCGATCGACTTCGTCAATGCCACCCTGGGGTTCGAGAACGGTGTGGTGGCCAGCCTCACGGCCAGCAAGATGGCCCATCGCAAGATCCGCAGCCTCAGCGCCCACTGCCGGGAAAGCCTGGTGGAAACCGACTTCCTCAACCGCAGCCTTCACATCCACCGCCGGGCCCACGAATGGGTGTCGGCAGATCAAGGCGAGCTTCTCTACCGCAACGACGGCTTCATCGAAGAGGTGAGCACCACATCGATCGAACCCCTCTATGCCGAGCTGGAGCATTTTCTGCAGTGCGTGCGCGGCTGTGAGATCCCCGCGGTGAATGGCCAGCAGGCCTCCCGCGCTCTCGTGCTCGCCAACCTGATCGAGCAGGCCGTCGATCAGCCGTCGCTCTGCATGACCCTCGACGCCCCGATCTGAACGGCCACCGGCCCTGGGCTTTCGGTGAGCTCGCGCAGGGCGAGCATCTGCCAGCGGCGGCAGCTGGCCGGCGACGCTCGGTAGAAGCGATCCCAGGCTTCCGCCTTGTGGAGGGCATACGCCTCGGCCGACTGATCCGGGTGGCCCAGCTGCCAGCCCACCCGGACGGCGTGGCCGATCACCACGTCGAGGGCCAGAGAATCATCGAAGCGGGCGGAGGGGTTGGCCCCGACGAAGGCCACCAGGGAGAGCAGGGTTTCGGAGCAGAGCTGCCGATATTCGGAGGCTTCGATCTTGCTGAGCAGGTGATCCACGAGGGAGGCGAAATTGCGCTCTCCGGGGGTCTTCTCAGAGATCAATGGGGCACTGTCCAGGCGGTTGCGGCGCTCCAGCTTGTCGCCGATGACCAGACCCTGGCAGTGGTGCAGCAGGTCCCAGATGCCGGCATAGAAATCCCTTGGAACCCGCTGCAGGGCTCCGAGCCGCTGGCGGTGCTGCAACCAGCAGACCTTCCCGACCGGCAGATCTTCGAGAGGATCGGGCACATCCCAGCGCACCCGGCCGCTGATGTGGAGCTGCTCCTTGCGGCGCAGGGCCTCCCGGGCATGGTCCACATCGGCCAGCACGGCCCGCAGGCGGCGACGGATCGCATGGGGAGGGAGGCTGCAGAGTGTTTCGAAGGCGTCATCGGGAGTGAGATCACGCTCCGCGGCCAGCTCTCCGGTGAGCAGGAGCAGCAGCTGGCCGAGTTGCAGGGTGAGGCTGCCCCTGAGCAGACCCGGTTCCTGCCTGGCCAGGCCATCGAGGCCCAGCAGCAGCTCCTGCTGCACCATCCACTCACGGCCATCCTCGCCACTGAAGCGCTGGATCATGGCGCCGATCGCCCCACTCCCCTGCGGCTGGGTGATCAGGGAATCCCGGGTGTAGTTGCGGCCGACCACCAGCTGCTTCTGCAGCACCAGCAGGTCGGTGAGGGCATCCTCGAGCTGGGGGTGAACCAGGCGCATCAGGCCGGCGCAACGCCGCACCACCGACCAGTTGGACTCGGCCAGGCTGCGGCGATAGACCTCTTCCACCAGAGCCAGCAAGGTCACCGGACCGGTTCGGGACGGCCCCTGCAGGATGGCGGTCTGGCCGAGCCGGCGCATCAACTGATCGAGGAGCTCCGCCTGCTCGCTCAAGGAGGTGCTCTCCCAGAGCCGTTCGGCCAGATCGGCCATCGGGATCTCTTCGAGCTCCTGTTCCTGCTGCAGCGTGAGCGGTTGCTGACTGGTGCTGCTGAGCAGGATCGGCGCTGGGCTGGCTTGCTCAGGGGCGGCGCCGGTCAGCGGATCGGGCAACCTCACCCAGCAGGCCTGATCCGTGAGGGCATCGAGCTGGTCGAGCCGTACCGGAACGCCCTCGAAACAGCCGCTCGCCAGGGCCTGGCCCAGCCGGATCACGGCGTCGGGATCGCGCTGGAAGGGTCCGGCACCCACCGGAATCACCAGCAGGGGGTGGCCGGCGCCACGCCAGTGGCGCTGCAACAGGCGCAGCTCGCTCAGCACCGTGTCCGCCAGCTGGTCAGGGTCATCAACCAGATAGAAGGTGCCCTCCTCGAGTGCCGCCGGCAGGAACGCGATCGGTCCATCGGCATCGTGGTACAGCCGAGCCGTGGCCATGCTTTCCATCCGCACGGGGGGATGGCCACTGAGCCCTAGCGCGGCGTTGGCGCCCACCCTGGCCATGCGGGAGGCCAGCTCCTGGGAACTGGCCTGTCGCACCACCCTGCCCTCACCACTCACCGGCAGGCCCGCCGCCGTCAGGGCCGCTGCGATCGCCGGGTTGGCCGGGGCGAGGGCCACCAGCACCCGATCCGTCCCCGGCGCCATGGGTTCTCGGCGGCCGCAGGGATCAATGTCCGCCGGCGTGATCAGGCCGTTGAGCAGGAGCTCCCCGAGCCAGGTGAGGCTCTGGGTCCAGAGCAGGGGAACGTTGGGATTGGCGACGCGGGCCTGGCTGCCTGGCTGACGACGTTCCGCCTCGATCGCGGCAGCCGGCACGAGATAGAGCTCCGGCAGGAGGGGGACTCCCTCCACCTCCACACTCACCGAGGCCAGACGCTGCCGCCAGCCCCAGGCCTCCTCCCAGCGCAGCTCACAACAGGCTGTGACCAGTTCGTAGGCGAAGAAAAGGGGCCATTCGCACTCGATCGCTTCGAACTGGGCCAGCTCCTCCCGCTCGTAATGAAGACGACGGTGGTCCTCCATCACCGTCTGATGGCCATCGCGGCGGAAGCGCTTGTAGCCGTAGATCCCACCCAGGTCACGGCGGATCTTGCTGCGGGTGCGCTCCACCAGCTGCGGATCCTCCACAGCCCAGGCGGGGTAGCCGATCACCGCCAGGCAGGCGCTGTCGACCTCCTTGCTGGCCGATTCCCGCGGCAGCAGGGCCTGCAGGGCCCGACGCAACCGAATCACCGGCGGCTGGGGAATGTGGAGCACATGGCTGCCATCCCCATGGCCCCCGAACAGGTCGAGGCCATCGAGAGCTTCGAGCGCCGCCTTGACCAAACCGATCGAACTGGCATTGCGCTCCGGTTCGCCATGGTTGCCCTTGTCGCCCCGCTCCCAGATGCCGTAGTCGGCGACCCGGTAGGCCCGGGCGATGTAATACACCAGATTCTGCAGAAAATCCCGCTCATGGTGGCTCTGAACCACCACAAGGCCAGCGCGGGTGAGCTGGGCCAGCTGGAGCAGGTAGAGCGCCGTGGCATCGAGTTGCAGATGGCCCCAGGCCTCATCGGCCACCACCGGATCGCCTCTGGAGGTGTCGAACTTGGCGTGAATCGCGTCGAGGCGGTGGAGGCTGTTCTTGAAACGCTCCACCTTGTGGGCCTGGCGCATCATCGCGACCAGCAGACCGCGCATCAGCTGAAGCACCCGCTGATCCAGCTCGAAGACCCTGGTGGTCGCTCCATTCAGCCGGCGGTGGGCCAGGGCGAGCCCCCAGACGCACTGAATGGAATAGACACAATCGCGAACCCAGGCATCGCCGTAGTTTCCGTGCACCGTGTGGGCGGTGCTGGCCGGCAGCAGACCACTGATCGGATGCTGTCGCACCAGGACGACCCTGGCGATCTGGGAATCGAGACGTCGCAGCAGATCCTGGGCTTCCGCCTCCGGCAGGGTCCGCGGTGCCTGCAGCGGAGGCTGCTCCGGCCATCCGAGGCCCTGACCAGCGCTGTCCAACGGGTTGAAACTCACAATGCTGGCCATCCTGCCGTTGACCGGGCCGCTAACCGGGCCATTGACCGGGAAGTCCAGCTGGATCCGCCGATGGAGTCGCCGCAGATCACATCACGTCGGTACTCTCCTTCCATTCTCCCAGCGGCCCCGAGGGTCTTCAGCAGCGATGGCGACTGAATCGGTGCGGACTTCATCCGGGAGATCCTCCGGGAGGAGTCGGGTGCTGGGCATTCCCGTGGATGTCTGCCCCGATGTGTTCGCCGCCGCGATCGCCCTGCAGGGCCGCGGAGGCGGCCAGATCGTCACCCTCAACGCCGAGATGACCATGGCCGCCCGGGAGGATCCCGCCCTGGGCGCCGTGATGGAAACCGCCGCGCTGGTCATTCCCGATGGAGCGGGGGTGGTCTGGGCCCTGGGGCTGCAGGGCTATCGCGTGCGGCGCAGCCCTGGCATCGAGCTGGCCCACCGGCTGTTGAGCCATGCCGCCGGGGCCGGCTGGCGGGTCGCCCTGGTGGGGGCCAGCCCAGAAGTGATGACCTCCCTGGTGGGGCGGCTGCAGCGGGAACAGCCTGATCTGAATCTCGTTCTGGCGGTCGATGGCTACCAGAGCGATCAAGCCTGGAATGCTCTGGAGCGCGACCTGCTGGCGGCCCGCCCTGATCTGGTCCTGGCAGCCCTCGGCGTGCCCCGCCAGGAAATCTGGATTCAGAGGCTGCATCAGGGGCAGCCGGGCCTGTGGATGGGCGTGGGCGGCAGCTTCGATGTCTGGGCCGGCACAAAAAAAAGAGCCCCCAACTGGATGGGGGCTCTGCAGATCGAGTGGTTGTTCCGGCTCTATCAGGAACCCCACCGCTGGAGAAGAATGCTGTCGCTGCCAGCCTTCGCCTGGGACGTGATCCGAAGCGGAGAAAATCCGCTGAAGCGAAAACGCTGACCAGCCGGCTCTGGAATCAGCGAAAACCGACGGATGCCTGCCAGACGAAGGCCAGCAACAGGAAAAAGAGGGGGATGATCGGCAGCACATCCACGAGTGGACCGAACGCCTGGTAAGCCTCGGGAAGCTGGGCCAGGTTGAGAACAGGCATCCCGGAAAAAACGGCCATTCCTGGTGCTGAAAACAAGATTTGCCTGGACGCTACCACGTGTGTGCCGCCTGAGAGCCGGGCTCCCAGGGAGCGAAATCCTCTGCAAAAGAACCATCGCGGATCGCGGTGGCCATCGCCGCTGTGAACCGGATCAGGTGGGTGAGGTTGTGGAGGCTCAGCAGGGTGCGCCCCAGCATTTCGCCACTGCGGATCAGGTGATGCAGATAGGCGCGGCTGTGGTGGACACAGGCCGGGCAATGGCAGCTGGCATCGAGGGGGGAGTGGTCGTGGCGAAAGCGGGCATTGCGCAGATTCCAGCGCTCCCCTCCCACCAGGGCGGTGCCGTGCCGTCCGAGCCGGGTCGGGAGCACACAATCGAACAGATCGATGCCCTGGGCCACGGCAATCGCCATTTCAGGCAGACTGCCAACCCCCATCAGGTAGCGGGGGATGTGCTCCGGCAGCAGGGGGGTGACCTGGCGGACAATCCGGTGCATCGCCTCGACCGGTTCGCCGACACTGACCCCACCGATGGCGATGCCTGGCAGATCGAGCGCCGCAACCGCCCGTGCCGATTGCTCCCGCAGGTGGGGATAGGTGCCCCCCTGCACGATGCCGAACAGCGCCTGATCCGAGCGGGCGTGCACATCCAGGCAACGCTCAAGCCAGGAATGGGTGCGACGGCAGGCGGCTTCGACGACCGCCTCAGTGGCCGGATAGGGGGGGCATTGATCAAAGGCCATCACCACATCGGCCCCCAGGGCCATCTGTATCTCGATCGAGCGTTCCGGCGTGAGTGTGATGCGCGCCCCGTCGCGAGGGGAGCGAAACACCACACCTTCGTCATCGATGCGGTTGATGGCACCGAGGCTGAAAACCTGAAAACCGCCGGAGTCGGTGAGCAGGGGCCCCGACCACCCCATGAAACGGTGCAACCCTCCTGCCTCGGCCACCACCAGTTCACCGGGCTGCAGATGCAGGTGATAGGTGTTGGCCAGCACCATCTGGGCTCCGGTGGCCGCCAGCTGAGCGGCTGTGACCCCCTTCACGGTGGCAGCCGTGCCCACCGGCATGAACCGTGGTGTCTCGATCACACCGTGGGGGGTGTGAAACCGCCCGCAACGGGCGTTGGTGCGCGGGCAATGGGCGGTGCGCTCGAAATGGAATGGAGTGGGCTCGCTCAAGGGTCGGCGTCTGCACCGGCTTGGAACAAGGCTGGGCTCGGTCCACTGTGGGTTGAACTTAAGAGGTGCCGTCCAGCGGCGATCCACCCGTGAGCTCCCCATCCCCCGGACCTGAGCGGTCGCCCGGCTGGTTGCGCGACCTGGCCGGCGCCTGGGTGTTCTACAGCGTCTTGCCGGCCTGGCCGTGGCTGACGCCACGCTTCGAGCGGATCGCCCGTTTTGCGCCCTGGATCGGCGCTGGCCTGGGCGGGTTTCAGGCCCTCCTCTGGGTGCTCACCGAAAGCCGGCTGGCACCGGCCGCCGTGGTTGCCCTGGTGCTGGCCCTCGGCCTCGTGCTCACCGGTGGCCTGCACAGCGACGGGGTCATGGACACCGCCGACGGGCTCGCCGCCGGCGACCGGTCCCTGGAGGCGATGGAGGACAGCCGGGTGGGGGCCAGCGGAGTGATCGCCTTTGCGGTGCTGGTGTTGCTGCGCGGCGCCGGCCTGCTCTGCCTGGCGGGGCTGGCTCCAGCCGGCGCGGTGGCCCTCGCGCTGATCTGGGCGGCGGTATGGGGCCGGATCGCCCCGCTGCTGGCCATCGCCTGGTTCCCCTATCTCAGGCCAGGGGGGACGGCCGGCTTCCACCGTCGGCACTGGCATGGCCTGGCCCGGGAACTGCGGCCATCAATCCTGCTGCTGGGGCTGCTGAGCCTGGTGGGTGGAGGCTGGTTCTGGCAGGGCTGGCTGGGCCTGCTCCCCGCTGTGCTGGTGCCACTCTGGCTGGGCCGACGGCTGGGCGGCCACAGCGGGGACACCTACGGAGCCTGCGTGGAGTGGACCGAAGGCCTGGGCCTGCTGCTGACGGCCCTGGCCCTTTCAGGCTGAAGGGAGGGCCGGGGGCAACTCCAGGCAGAACGCATTGCCTTCTCCCGGCAGGCCGGGATCAAAGCCAGCTGGCGGCTGGATCAGGCGCAGCTCACCGCCGAGGTTGCGGGCCAGCTCCCGCGCCAGAGCCAGCCCGAGCCCCGAGCCGGGACGGTCCCGGGACCGTGAACCGCGCACACCCGGCTCGAAGATCGCTTGCCGCTCAGCGGCAGCGATCGGCGGACCGCCATCCCAGACGCAGATCTGGAGGCTGGACGGCTCGCCCTGATCCTGCCGACATCGCAGCCCGACCGGAGTGCCCTCGGGGCTGTAACGGAAGGCGTTCTCCAGCAGATTGGCGAGGATCTCAGCCACGGCGGCGCTGTCTCCACACCAGGCGGGGCTCTGGCCAGGACCAGACCAGCCACGGCCCTGCAGCGAGGCCGTGGCCGCGGCCCGCTGCAGCAGGGGCTCCAGCCGCTCCTGCAGCGGTTGCGGCTCGATGGAACTCAGGGTCGGGGGCAACAGCAAGGGCATGGGAGCCACCGCGCCGGGGCCGATGCCGGGACGTTGATCGAGGCTGTCGATCGCATCGACGTATTGATTGAGCTGCCGTTCCTCCGCCAGCAGACCCTCGACAAGGGAGCGATTGGTGGCATCGCCCTCCAGGCGTCGCTTCAGCAGCTGACCAAAAGTGCGCAAGGCGGCCAGAGGGTTGCGGAGCTGATGCACCAGCAGGCGCAACTGCTGGCTCTGAAGCTCCAGACGGTGTTCGAGCCGCTGCTGTTCCAGATCGAGGCGCAGAGCCTCGCTCAGGCAGTGCGCCACCTCCTGCAGTCGCGTGGTCAGGGTTGGTGACCAGGGCAACTGGGTGGTTTCCACTCTCAGGGCCCCCAGCAACGTGCTCTCCTGCCGCAATGGGAACCAGGCGCGTTCGGCACTGGGCTTGAGCAGGCTGGGATCCTCCTCCAGCGCCGGCAGGGCCAGGGTGGTGATCGGCCACCTGCCGACGGGGATCAGCCCGGGTTTTCCGTCGTTGAGAGGCAGGGCGAGATAGACGACGAGAGCACTGAGCTCGGGACGGTCGGCAAACTGGGCGAGCTGATGACCGAGCAGCGACTGGAAGCGGGCCGAGATCTCCATCAGCGACTGGCCTTCAACCGCAGGAAAGGAATTTCCTAACCGACGTTGGAAATCCGTGGAAAAGCCTTAAGATTTGAGTATCGACCAATACTTCGCAATCCGCGAGCCGGAACCCAACGCGAAGCAATGGCGGCATCGGTTGCTCTTTCCTTGCAACGGAGGCTACAGCAGAGGCAGGCACGTCCCTCCGCTGTTCGATGGTCTGTTTTCAGCGCCATCGCGTCGTTGCTCCACTGGGTTCAGAAGTTCTCGGCTGAAAGTTGTTTGGGAGTTGCCAGGTCCTCCAACCGAGAGGGTTCTGGCCACCTTGGCTTGCCAACGCACGTCACACCCTCAACCCCATCCTTCTCCGCCTCCCCCAAGGAGTGGTTCCATGTCTAAGAAGCGCAAGCGGATCAGCCGTCGTCGTCTCGCCGGGCAGCGCGTGCTTGCCCACATCCCCACCCACAACCTCGAAACCGGAGAGCACAAGCCGGTCACGGCGGCCCGTCGCTTCATCGCCGAGAGCGGCCTGCTTGCTCCGGCCCTGCTGAACGTGCGCCGCAATGAGCACACCACCGATCGCTACTTCTGGGGCGAGAAGGGCCTGTTCAGCGCCCAGTACGCGGAAGAGAACCATTTCCTCTTTCCATCCCTGCGGCTGATCGTCGATCAGATCGGTGAAGAAGCCCTGTTCGCGGGCCTTGAGTCCACCGGATCCGACGACTGGGAGGAAATGGAAGAGTACGAATACGCCTTCGTCTGAACCCCTCATCTCCCCCGGCTGCGCTCAAGGCGACCCGGGGGTCTCCTGCCACTGATCGGCCAGGAAGGCCTGCAGGGAGGGAAAGAGGGAGGCATCGATCGAATGTCCCCCCTTGAAACGAAGCAGATCCGCCCTGGCTCCGGCCTGCCGCAACAGCCGAAGCACTTCCACGCTGGCGGCAGGTGGAACCACCGGATCCTGATCTCCATGGGTCAGCAGCACCCGGGTGAGTGGGGCCTCGGGCGCCCAGCCGGGGTGCGGGTACCCGCTGCAGGCAATCAACCCGGCGATCGGCAATGCACTGGCCACGTCGAGGCCCATCGCCGCTCCCTGGGAAAATCCCAGCACAACCGTGCGCTCCAGGGGCAGGCTGTCATTCAGCTCCAGAAACCTCTGACGCAGGGCGTCCCGGGCCGGCGGCAGGCCGGGCCACTCCGGTTGCTGCAGGTCATACCACTGTCTGCCCACGCCGAGGGGATGGCGTTCAGGCGCTCGCAGGGCCACCAGGGCGATCTCCGGACCGGCCAGCTGCTCGCCGAGATCCAGCAGGTCATCGGCGTCAGCTCCCCAGCCGTGCAGCAGCACCAGACGGTGTTCGGCCTGGGTCGGTCCTTGGCGGAGTTGGTCTGAGGTCATGGCGGAAGTGATGGGGGGATGGCGAAGCTGCGCTGGGTAGGTTGTGACGATTCCGTCCCGCAATCGCGATGGCACCCACGGCGCTCCTGAGTGTGTCGGATAAGGAGGGGGTGGTGGCGCTGGCCGAAGCGCTCCATCACACCCACGGCTTTCACCTGCTCTCGAGCGGAGGCACCGCAGCTGTGCTGGCGGCGGCGGGTCTGCCCGTCACCCGGGTGTCCGAGCACACCGGATCTGCCGAGATCCTGGGCGGGCGCGTGAAAACACTGCATCCCCGCATCCACGGGGGCATCCTGGCCAGACGCCAGAACCCCGAGCACCAGGCGGACCTGAAGACCCACGCCATCGAGCCGATCGATCTGGTGGTGGTGAACCTCTATCCCTTCGCCGCCACCGTCGCCGATCCGGCCGTGAGCTGGGAGAAGGCCATGGAGAACATCGATATCGGCGGGCCGGCCATGGTGCGGGCCGCGGCCAAGAACAGTGCCGATGTGGCCGTGCTCACCAGCCCGGCTCAATACGGCGACTACCTCGCCGCCCTGGCCGCCGGGAGCCTGGATGAGCCGTTCCGGCGCCAGCTGGCCCTGGAGGCCTTTCGCCACACGGCTGCGTACGACGCTGCGATCAGCCACTGGCTGGAGTCCCGTCTGAGCAGCTCGGAGCCGAGCCTGGATCTCCGGCTGCCGCTCAGGCAAACCCTGCGCTATGGGGAGAATCCCCACCAGAGCGCCCGCTGGTTCAGCACACCCCAGGCCGGCTGGGGCGCCGCCAGGCAATGGCAGGGCAAGGAACTCAGCACCAACAACCTGCTGGATCTGGAGGCCGCCCTGGCGACCGTCCGCGAATTCGGCTACGGCGACAGCACCTCGGGCCAGGGCCAGCCTGCCGCCGTCGTGGTCAAGCACACCAACCCCTGTGGCGTCGCGATCGGCAGCAGCGTCGCCGAGGCCCTGGAGCGGGCCCTTGACGCCGACCGGGTTTCAGCCTTCGGTGGCATCGTGGCCTTGAACACCAGCGTGGACGGCCCGGCGGCAAGCCTGCTGACCGGTCTGTTCCTGGAGTGCGTCGTTGCCCCCGCCTACAGCGCCGAGGCGATCGAGCAGCTCGCCGGCAAGGCCAACCTGCGGGTGCTGGAACTCACCGCCACGATGCTGGAGCAGGCCTCCCGCCTGCAGCTGCGCAGTGTGCTCGGCGGCGTGCTGCAGCAGGACTATGACGACCAGCTCGTCACGGAGGAGGCCTGGCAGGTGGTCAGCCGCCGCCAACCGAGCGAAACGGAGCTGGAGGATCTGCGTTTTGCCTGGCGCCTGGTGCGGCACGTGCGCTCCAACGCGATCGTTGTGGCCAGGGGCGGCGTCAGCCTCGGGATCGGAGCAGGCCAGATGAACCGGGTGGGCTCGGCCCGGCTGGCCCTGGAGGCGGCCGGAGCGCAGGCGGCCGGAGCCGTGCTCGCCAGCGATGGCTTCTTCCCGTTCGGTGACACGGTGCAACTGGCCGCCAGCTGTGGGATCACGGCGGTGATTCAGCCGGGGGGCAGCAAGCGAGACGCTGAATCGATCGCCGCCTGCGATCAGCATGACCTGGCGATGATCTGCACCGGCCGTCGCCATTTTCTTCACTGAATGGCGTCGGAACAGCCACAAGTTGTAGCTTCGCTCTGAACGCACCGACCGATCCATGCCGGACGCCCTCGCCTTCAACCTCAACTTCCTCCATCCGCTGCTGATGTGGTCGTTGCTGGCCCTCTCCGGTTACGCCCTGTTTCTGGGGATCAAGGCCAAGAAAACCCGAACGGCCGAACCTGAACAGCGCAAGGAGCTGATCAAGGGCAAGTACGCCCAGCGTCACTACCTGATCGGCAGCCTCGTGCTGGTGATCATGGTGGTGGGCAGCTTCGGGGGCATGGCTGTCACCTACCTGAACAACGGCAAGCTCTTCGTCGGCCCCCATTTGCTGGCCGGCATTGCGATGGTTTGCCTGATCGCCCTGGCGGCTTCCCTCTCACCCTTGATGCAACGAGGCAACCTGATCGCCCGCAAGGCCCACGTCGGTCTGAACATGACGGTGATGACCCTGTTTCTCTGGCAGGCGGTGAGCGGCATCGAGATCGTCAACAAGATCTGGACCAACCGTTGAACAAGGCGACAATCCGAAGCTGAAGCTCAGCCGCCCGGCCTCCAGTTGAAGCTTCTCGATCCGGATGGCTGGCAGGAAGGCTCAGAACGCGGCGCGGCGGCGCGGCGGGCAGACCAGGTCGTGGGTGGCGTGAAAATCCTCCTGCACCTTCCAGGTGAGCTTGCGGGATACCTGCCTGACGATCTGGCGGAGCAGATGATCGCCGCTCGACTGCACCAGGCTTTCCGGCAACAACCCGATCACCGCCGGCAGACGGATCCAGACGCGGAGATCCAGATCCCAGCACACCTGGGTAGCCGGTCCGAGCTCGCCGTTCCAGGACTCCAGCCGCAGGGAGGCATTGAAGTCAACGTCGTAGACCTGCTGGCGCGAGGGAGCGTCATCGGCCAGGGGGACGGTGCCGATGCGATAGACCCCTTCGCTCTGGGGCAGAAGCTCCAGAGCGATCGTTGGCTCCACTTCAAAGCCGAAGTTGCCGAAACGACCGAGGGTGAGGGCGTAGCTGTTGTGCCCCAGCGCCAACACCCTCATGGGCGCAGCACAGCGGCGGAACCAGCCGTCGTGATGGTCGAGGTAATCACCCACCACGGTCGCCGGAGCCGCCATTTCCATCAGATCGGTGAACTGGCTGCTGTAGCAGCGAACCCGGGTGTCGGCCCCACTCCTGAGTGGGGCCGTGGTGGCGGCGGCGGAAAGGTTCGGTGGCTGGGTGATGGTCAAACGGCTCAGCTTTGCCCCCCTGCCGGGCAGGGGTTGCAGATCGAAGGGATGTGAACGAAATCTAGGTGCGGCAAGCCTGGGAAACTGCCGCTGCTGTGACAGCGCTCAGCTGTCGCAAAGCTCCATGAGGTGGTGGATCACATCCTCCACGACGCGGTCGGGAGTGGAGGCCCCGGAGGTGATCCCCACCCGCAGCGGCCCATCGGGGAGGAAGGAGGCAACCGTTTCGAGTTCCCCTCCCAGGGGCATGTGCTCGATCCGGTTGCCGGGCCCGATCCGCTCGGGCGTGTCGATGTGGAAGGAGCGGATGCCACGGCTGATGGCGATCTCCTGCAGGTGCGTGGTGTTCGAGGAGTTGTAGCCGCCGATCACCACCATCAGATCGAGTGGTTCATCGACCAGGGAGAACATGGCGTCCTGGCGTTCCTGGGTGGCATCGCAGATCGTGTTGAAGGCGAGAAAGTGCTCGTTGAGCTCCACCGGGCCATAGCGCTGCAGCATGGTGCGCTCGAACATCCTGCCGATTTCCTCGGTTTCGCTCTTGAGCATGGTGGTCTGATTGGCCACACCAACCCTGGCCAGGTCTCGGTCGGGGTCAAAGCCTGGGGAACAGGCTTTGGCAAAATGCTGCTGAAAGGCCTGGCGATCGCCATGGCCGAGGATGTAATCACAGACCATCTGGGCCTCAACCAGACCGAGCACCACCAGATAGGTGCCGGCGAAGGAGCTGGTGGCCAGGGTTTCCTCATGTTTCACCTTGCCGTGGATGATCGAGGTGAAGGCATGCTTCTTGTGCTTCTCCACCGTGTTCCACACCTTCGACACCCAGGGACAGGTGGTGTCCACGATGTGGCAGCCGCGCTCATTGAGCAGTTGCATCTCCTGCACGGTGGCCCCGAAGGCCGGCAGGATCACCACATCACCGGTGTCCACTTCTGAAAAATCCTTCACCCCATTTTCCACCTGAATGAACAGCACATTCATTTCACGCAGGTGGTCGTTCACCGAGGGGTTGTGGATGATCTCGTTGGTGATCCAGATCCGCTCGGTGGGGTAGTGGCGCCGGGTTTCGTAGGCCATCGCCACGGCCCGCTCAACACCCCAGCAGAACCCGAAAGCTTCGGCCAGGCGCACCGTGAGCCGGCCGTGGCGCCATTCGTAGCCGTTCTCGCGAATGCTGGCGATCAGCTCGCTCTGATAGGCCTGCTCGAGATGGCTGGCCACCTCCTCTGCCCGGCCGAAGCCGCGGCGGTTGTAGCGCTCCGAGTGGTGCAGCGAACGCTTGAAAGCACGGGTGTCCATCGCGTCGCCTGGAATCTCCTCCCGACTCTATGGGCGAGACCAGACCACTGGCACAAAAAAACCCACGGCCGCAGCCGTGGGTTGGGGATTGAAGAAGCGCTTCTAAGGGATCAGCCGGCCGTCGAGACGAAGTCTGGATAGGCCTCCATCCCATGCTCACTGATATCGAGACCTTCGATTTCCTCTTCTTCGGTGACGCGGATACCACCGGAGAAACTGCCGAGGATCGACCAGATGATCCAGGAAGAGACCACCACGAAGATGCCGTAGGCGACCACACCAAGGATCTGCAGGCCGAACTGGGCGAAGCCATGGCCGAACAGGAGGCCCTTGTCGGTGTTGAACAGGCCGACGGCAAGGGTTCCCCAGAGGCCGCAGGTGCCATGAACCGACCAGGCGCCGACGGGATCGTCGATGCCAAGACCATCAACAATGCTCACCGAGTAGACCACGATGGTGCCGGCGATGAAGCCCACAACCCAGGCGGCCGGCATCGAAAAGCCATCGCAACCGGCGGTCACACCGACCAGGCCGGCCAGGATGCCGTTGATGGTCATGGTGAGGTCGGGCTTGCCCGACTTCAGCTGCGAAACCAAGGTGGCTGCGATGCCGCCACCAGCGGCTCCCAGGGACGTGGTGACAGCGATGTAGGGGACGGTTTCATTCATCGCCAGCACCGAGCCGGGGTTGAAGCCGTACCAGCCGATCCAAAGGATCAGGCAACCGAGGGTGGCGATCGAAAGGTTGTGACCGGGAATGGCCTGGGGCCTGCCGTTGACGAACTTGCCGATCCTGGGGCCGAGGATGATGGCGCCGACCAGACCGGCGCAGGCACCGACGAAGTGCACCAGGGTGGAGCCGGCAAAGTCGATGAAACCGAGCTGGTTGAGCCAGCCGGCGGCGTTCCACTTCCAGCTGCCTGCGATCGGGTAGACGAAGCCCACCAGAACCAGAGAGAAAACAACGAATTCTCCGAACTTGATGCGCTCGGCTACGAGGCCGGAAACGATCGTGGCGGAGGTGCCGGCGAAGGCCACCTGGAACAGAAAATCAACGCTGGGGACGAGCAGACCGTCCTTGACCATCTCCGGAGTGACGGCAGGATCGAAGAAAAGCCCGAGCGGACCACCCTTGCCGTAGAAGAGCCAACCAGGAACCACCGCCTCGCCGTACATCAGCGAGAAGCCGATCACCCAGTAGGCCGTCACGGCCAGGGCGAAGACGATCAGGTTCTTGGCAAGGATGTTGGTGGCGTTCTTCTGGCGACACATCCCGGCCTCCACCATGGCGAAGCCGGCGTTCATGAAGATCACCAGAATGGCGGCGATCGTCAGCCAGAGGTTGTTGATCAGGAAGGCCGGGGTGAGTTCCGGCAACTCGGCAGCATGGGCTGAAAGATTGAACAGACCCAGACCGAACAGGGCCAGTGGAATACAGGCCAACCAGGTGAGGGTGCGCTCATTCTTCAGCCCCCTGAAGCGGCTGGCCAGAAGGCCAGGGGCCTCAAGCAGGCTGGCCTCCAGAATTCGCCGCGGCTTGGAGCGGCGAGGAGCTTGGGTAGCAACGGTCATGGGGCGATCAAAGAGGAAAGGACGGTGATGAGACCTTGGCGACGCAGGAAGCGTTCCTTCGTGGCTCAAAGTGCATGGTGTTGAACCATTGCCCGGTGGCATCCGCTACAAAAAGCTCAAAACGTTCCTCAAGGCTGAGGATCGGGGCCTCTTTCCTCCACCGAGGCAAGCCCCAGCCAGGTGATGGCATGGGCTTCGAAGCGGTAGCGACAGGGCAAAACCTCCACCCCTTTCGCCAGCGCTGAGCGAAACAGCTCGCCATAGAGGGGATCGGCGGAATCACCTGGCGCAAAGCGACTGACATCCCAGCGGCTCAGGCAAGGCAGCAGCACGGCGCGGGCGTCGGGCGGCAGGGCTGCCAGCTCGATCAGATGCTTCTGGCCCCGCTCGGTGACCGTATCGGGGAAGAGGGCGAGGTCCCCGCAACTCCAGGTGGTGTTCTTCACCTCCACGAAGATCGGTCGGGGATCCTCAGCCTGTTCGGCCGGAGTGAGCAGCAGGTCGATCCGGCTGCGGCGGCCGGCTCCATAGGGCACCTCTGCCCGGATCGAGGCGATCGGCCCCAGCCAGGCCTCCAGGCAGCCGGCCTCGATCGTGGCCCGCACCAGCCGGTTCGGCAGTGCCGTGTTCACCCCGACCCAGCCGGGTTCGCCATCGGCGCCGATCACCCGGGCCTGCTCCCAGGTCCAGTCGAGCTTCCGCTCGGGCCGCGGATCGTGGCGCAGCCGCACCAGACCACCGGGATGCAGGACGCCGGTCATCGGCCCGGTGTTGGGGCAATGAACGGTGACCACCCTCCCGTCGGCCAGGCGGACGTCGGCCAGGAAGCGCTTGTAGCGCTTCAGCAAAACCCCCTCGACCAGGTTCTCCAGGCTCAGGATCTGGGTTGGCATGGGCAGCGGCCGGGGGGCCATCCTGCCGGGCTGAAGGGGAGAATCAGCCGATCGACCCGGCTTCGGAACCCACTGGATGGCGAAATCCCTGCGGCGCATCGCCCTGATCGTGGCGCTGGCCACGGCCCTGAGCAAGGTGGCCGGTCTGCTCCGCCAACTGGTGATCGCCGCCGCCTTCGGGGTGGGAGCCGCCTACGACGCCTACAACTACGCCTATGTGCTGCCCGGTTTCCTGCTGATCCTGCTGGGGGGCATCAACGGGCCGTTCCACAGCGCCATGGTGAGCGTGCTGGCCCGCCGCCCCCGCGAAGAGGGGGCCCATGTGCTGGCAGCGATCAACACCCTGGTGGGGATTGGTCTGCTTGGTGTGACCGTGCTGCTGGTGATCGCAGCCGATCCGCTGATCTCCCTGGTGGGGCCGGGGCTGACCGACGAGCGCCACGCCATCGCAGTGCTGCAGTTGCGCTGGATGGCGCCGATGGCCCTGTTTTCGGGCTTGATCGGCCTGGGCTTCGGGGCTCTCAATGCCGCCGACGTGTTCTGGCTGCCCTCGGTGAGCCCGCTGGTGTCGAGCGTGGCGATGATCGGCGGCATCGGCATTCTCTGGTGGCAGCTGGGCCCGGCGATCACCCTGCCCGCCACGGCGGTGATCGGCGGCGTGGTGCTGGCACTCACCACCACCCTGGGGGCGCTGCTGCAGTGGCTGATCCAGCTGCCCGCCCTGGCGAAGGAGGGGCTGAATCGGTTCCAGCTCGTCTGGGACTGGCAGCACCCTGGCGTCAGGGAGGTGCTTCAGGTGATGGGTCCGGCCACGCTCTCCTCGGGGATGCTCCAGATCAATGTGTTCACCAGTCTGTTCTTCGCCTCGGGGATGGTGGGTGCGGCGGCCGGCCTGGGTTACGCCAACCTGCTGGTGCAGACACCGCTGGGCTTGATCTCGAACGCCCTGCTCGTGCCGCTGCTGCCGTTGTTCTCCCGGCTGACGGCCCCAGCCGACCGATCGGCCCTGGTCGGCCGCATCCGCCAGGGTCTGATGCTCTCGAACGCCAGCATGCTGCCGCTGGGGGCCCTGATGGTGGGTCTGGCCGGTCCGATCGTGGCCCTGATCTACAAGCGGGGGGCCTTCGACCTGGGTGCGGCCCAGCTGGTGACGAGCCTGCTGATCGCCTACGGGATCGGCATGCCCGCCTACCTCGGCCGCGACGTGATCGTGCGCGTCTTCTATGCCCTGGGTGATGGCAACACGCCATTCCGCTTCTCCCTGGCCGGGATCGGTTTCAACGTGATCTTCTGCTGGTTGTTCGTCGGGGGCCCCACCCCCTGGGGACTTCAGCTCCCGGGGTTCAACTTCGGCGCCGCCGGGCTGGTGATGGCCACGGTGGCGGTGAATGTGCTCACCTGCCTCGGGCTGCTGCTCGCCCTGCAACGGCGTCTGGGCACGCTGCCCTTGCTGGAATGGGGCCGCGACAGCCTGCTGCTGCTGCTGGCCGCGATCGGCGCCGGAGTGGCGGCCTGGCTGCTCTCGATCGGGGTGCAATGGCCGGCCGGACTGATCGGCCAGTTGCTGCAGTGCGGCTTGAGTTCCACCCTGGCGTTCGGGATCTACGGACTGCTGGCCACGGCGGCGGGGGTACCGGAGGCGATCGCCATGGGACGGCAGCTTCGGGCACGTTTCAGTCGCCGTCCCTGAGACGCACCTGCCGTTCCTCCCTCACCTGAACGGGGATCTCGATGTGACTGCGGCCCAGCATCTGGGGACCGTCGATCGAGAAGATCCTCGCCTCGATGCCGAACTCGCGAAAGGCCGTTTCCAGTTCCTGAATCAACGCCTTCTCCACCTGCGCCTCAGCGTCAACCACCTTGCCGATCAGCCGGCCGCCCAACCGGCCGATGCGCTGGCGGACCACCTCACGGGCGTTGGTGACCTCGATGACCAACATCCAGCGCCTGCGGCAAGGCAAACACTATGCGTGGTTGGGCTTTCGAGGTCGGCTTGTTGCCGATCGTGTGGGCTCGCCTCAGGGGCAGAAGGGTTCCAGCACGTCTTCGAGGTCCTGCAGCTGGCCTGGCGGAATCAACCGGGCCAGGGGCAATCGCCCGGGGCCCCCTCCGATCGGCACCTGGACCGCTTCGAGGGCCTGGCGGGCACAGATGCCCGCGCCCTGGTCCAGGCGGGCGGCGCACTCGATGGCCAGAGCATCGGCCAGCCCGGCATCGCCGAGATACAGATGCCAGCCGGCAACCTGGACATAGAGCCGATCGGCCAGCGCAACGGCCAGCTCCTTGAGTTGCTCTGCCTTCAAGGTCAAGGTCCGAGCTCCGATCCAGCCATCACGATGACGCACCACCGGATGCGGCTGATCCACGCAACCGCCAGACGATGACCAGGTGAAGCAACAGCCCGGCCGCCCAGCCAAGGGTCAGCCAATCCAGATGGTGCCAGGGATGTCGCAACCCCTGGACGAACCAGAGGCCGCTGTTGATTGCGGCGAACAGTCCTCCGTGCACGCAGAGGTTGACGACGCGCTCGAAGTGGCGATAGGTGGGATCAGCGGGGTCGGCGGGTCCGTACCAACGAATGGGCATGGGGAAGAGGCTGGACCCGGAAGGGCTCTGCTGATTCTGGCCCTCGCTCTCTCTTGCCGCCGAGAGTTGACGGATGGGCCCCCCATGCGGTGAGAATGACGGTTCAAGCGCTTGTAGCTCAGCGGATTAGAGCATCTGACTACGGATCAGAGGGTCGGGAGTTCGAATCTCTCCAGGCGCGTTTTCTTCACCGTCCTCCGGGACGGTTTTTTTTTGGGGTTCCGCTCCAGGCTCAGGGTGTGTGCAGAGAGGGGGCCGGGACCGGAGGGCTGAGGGCTGGGTTGGTTCCGGATCAGCCTGATCCCGGATCAGCTTGGTTTCGGATCAGGTTGAACCCTGAAGGGGCAAGCGGTTTCTTACGATTGAGGGCCTTGGCTCCGTGCGAAGCGATGACGGCTCTCACCGATGTGGCCCTGAACCAGACCCTGGCGGCGGGTGATCCCGCCATCGCCGCCCTGATCGGCAAGGAACTGGATCGGCAGCGCGCCCATCTGGAGCTGATCGCCAGCGAGAACTTCACCTCCCGGGCGGTGATGGAGGCGCAGGGTTCGGTGCTCACCAACAAATATGCCGAAGGGCTGCCCCACAAGCGCTACTACGGCGGCTGCGAGCACGTCGATGCGATCGAGGAACTGGCCATCGCCCGCGCCCGCCAGCTGTTCGGCGCCGCCTGGGCGAACGTGCAGCCCCACAGCGGCGCCCAGGCCAACTTCGCCGTGTTCCTGGCCCTGCTGCAGCCTGGAGACACGATCCTGGGCATGGACCTCTCCCACGGCGGGCACCTCACCCACGGCTCTCCGGTGAATGTGTCGGGCAAGTGGTTCAAGGCTGTTCACTACGGCGTTTCCCCCGACACCGAACAGCTCGATTTCGAGCTGATTCGTCAGCTGGCCCTGGAGCACCGCCCCAAGCTGATCATCTGCGGCTATTCCGCCTACCCCCGCACGATCGATTTCGCCGCCTTCCGCGCCATCGCCGATGAGGTGGGCGCCTACCTGCTGGCCGACATGGCCCACATCGCCGGCCTGGTGGCGGCTGGGGTGCACCCCAGCCCGATCCCCCACTGCCATGTGGTCACCACCACCACCCACAAAACCCTGCGCGGCCCCCGCGGCGGCCTGATTCTCACCGGCGACGCCGACTTCGGCCGCCAGTTCGACAAGGCCGTTTTTCCCGGCAGCCAGGGGGGGCCCCTGGAGCACGTCGTGGCCGCCAAGGCGGTGGCCTTCGGTGAAGCCCTTCAGCCCGCCTTCCGCACCTACAGCCAGCAGGTGGTGATCAATGCCCGGGCCCTGGCGGACCGGCTGATGGAGCGGGGGATCCGGGTGGTGTCCGGCGGCACCGACAATCACATCGTGCTGCTGGATCTGCGCTCGGTCGGCCTGACCGGCAAAGCGGCTGACCTTCTGGTGAGCGAGGTGAACATCACCGCCAACAAGAACACGGTTCCCTTCGACCCGGAATCTCCCTTCGTGACGAGCGGGCTGCGGATCGGCAGTGCCGCCCTCACCACGCGGGGGTTCGATGCAGCGGCCTTCACCGAAGTGGCCGATGTGATCGCCGATCGGCTGCTCAAGCCCGAGGACGCGGTGATCGAGCTGCGCTGCCGCGAGCGGGTCAAGGCACTCTGTGCCCGCTTCCCGCTCTACGGACCGTCCCGGGTCCCCCAGCCGGCCTGACCTCGGCTCCCTAAGCTCGTCTGCACCACCGGACCGTTCATGGTCAGCCCGGCCGACCTTTTCAGCAGTCCGCTCAAAGTTGCTGTAGTCACGTTCGGGATCGCCGCCCTGCTCACGGCTCTGATCGTGCCGTTGGTGAGGAAGCTTGGCCTTCGCTACGGTCTGATCGATCCTCCCGATCCACGCAAGCAGCACGACGTACCGATGGTGCGGCTCGGCGGGGTGGGGATGGTGGCCGGTTTTTCCCTGGCCCTGGCGATCATCTGGGCCCTGGGTGGATTCGGCAACCTGGAGCCCGCCAAGGATCAGCTGATCTGGACCACCCTGGCAGGCGCACTCTGCTTCTTCGTGATCGGCCTGGCCGACGATCTCTTCGCCCTGCCGCCCCTGCCACGCCTGGCCGGCCAGGTGGCCGTGGCGATGGCCGTATGGAGCCAGGGGGTGCGGATCGGCGCGATTGATCTGCCCTTCGGTCTGTTCGGCCAGCCACCTGCCAGCCTCGTCCTTCCCGATTGGCTCAGCCTGCTGGCCACCCTGATCTGGCTGGTGGGGATCACCAACGCGATCAACTGGATCGATGGCCTCGATGGGCTCGCCGCCGGGGTGGGCGGCATTGCCGCCATCGGCCTGCTGTCGGTGAGCTTCAGCCTTCAGCAGAGCGCCGCCGGATTGCTGGCGGCCGCCCTGGCCGGAGCGTGCTTCGGGTTTCTGCGTCACAACTTCAACCCCGCCCGCATCTTCATGGGCGATGGCGGCTCCTACTTCCTCGGCTTCACCCTGGCGGCGATCAGCATCGTGGGACCCGCCAAAGGACTGACCACCGTCAGCCTGCTGTTTCCGGTGCTGATCCTGTCGCTGCCCCTGGCCGACATGTCGGCGGTGATCATGGGACGGCTGAGCGAGGGCCATTCCCCCTTCTATCCCGACCGGCGCCACCTGCACCACCGGCTGCTGCGGGCCGGCTTCAGCCATCGCCGCACGGTGCTGTTGATCTATGCCTTCACCCAGTGGCTGGCGGCCCTGGCCCTGGTGGCGGCCAACGTGGAGATGCGCTTTCTCTGGCTTGCCCTGGCCACGGCGGTGCTGATCGGAGCCGTGACCGGTTCCCGCCGCCGTCACGGGCGGGAGAGGGAGGCGGCGGCCTGCCTGCTGGCCGGGGAGCGGGGGAGTGCCGCCCCGATCGACCACCCCCAGCCGTGATGGGGGAGAGCAACCACTCAGGCGCCGCCGAGATCCTCTGCATCGGCACCGAGCTGCTGCTGGGCAACATCGTCAACGGCAACGCCCGCTGGCTGGCTGAGGAGCTGGCGGCACTCGGCATCCCCCACTATCGCCAGACCGTGGTCGGTGACAACCGCGAGCGGCTGATCGAAGTGGTTCGGGAAGCGGCCGGGCGCTGCCGCCTGCTGATCTGCACCGGTGGCCTGGGCCCCACTCCCGATGACCTCACCACCGAGGCCCTCGCCGCCGCCTTCGGCGCTCCTCTTCAGGAACGGCCGGAAGTCTGGGCCGATATCCAGGCCAAACTGGCGGGTCGTGGGCGGCCAGTCGCCGCCAGCAACCGCAAGCAGGCCCTGCTGCCGGAAGGGGCCGCGCTGCTTCCCAACCCCACCGGCACGGCACCGGGAGTGATCTGGAGCCCCCGGCCGGGCTTCACAGTGCTCAGCTTCCCGGGTGTGCCGGCCGAGCTGCGGGCGATGTGGAACGGCACGGCGGTGCCCTGGCTGCGCAGCCAGGCGATGGCGGGGTCGGTGTTCGAGAGCCGGTTGCTGCGCTTCTGGGGAATCGGTGAATCGAGCCTGGCCGAGCAGGTGGCCGATCTGCTGGAGCTGGCCAATCCCACCGTGGCCCCCTATGCCGGGGCCGGAGAAGTGAAGCTGCGGCTCACCGCCCGGGCCGCCACGGCGGATGCGGCCAGGGCACTGCTGGGGCCGCTGGAAACGGAACTGCGGGCCCGCACGGGCCGGCTGTGCTTCGGCACCGACTCCGACAGCCTGGCCTCGGTGGTGCTGGAGCGGCTGCGCCAGCGGGGAGAGACGCTGTCAGTGGCGGAATCCTGCACCGGTGGCGGCATCGGGGCCGCCCTGGCGGCGGTGCCCGGCGCATCCGATCGGTTTCTCGGTGGCGTGATCGCCTATGCCAACACCGTGAAAGCAGGCCTGCTCGGGGTTCCTGCCGAGCAGCTCGCCAGCCATGGAGCCGTGAGCGACCCAGTGGCGATCGCCATGGCCGAAGGGGCCCGCACCGCCACCGGCAGCACCTGGGCCATCGCCGTGACCGGCATCGCCGGCCCAGGCGGCGGCAGTGCCGACAAACCGGTCGGGCTGGTCCACATCGCCGTGGTCGGCCCCGGGGGCGGCCGCAGTGAAGCGGTGCGTTTCGGTGCTCAGCGGGGGCGCACCTGGATCCAGACCCTCACGGTGGGTGAGGCCCTGAATCGGCTGCGCCTGGAACTGGGCTGATGGATCACCCGGTTTTAGGGTGTTTGCATCCACGGGAGTCACGGTGAGCGCCGGAACGCTGTACGACAAGGTCTGGGAACAGCACCGGGTGGCGGAGCTCCCCGGTGGTTCCACCCAGCTGTTCATCGGCCTCCACCTGATCCACGAGGTCACCAGCCCCCAGGCCTTCGCAGCCCTGCGCGACCTGGGCCTCGGCGTGCGGCACCCGGAGCGCACGGTTGCCACGGTGGATCACATCGTGCCCACCACCTCCCAGGCCAGGCCCTTTGCCGATTCCCTGGCCGAGCAGATGCTCACCACCCTGGAGCGCAACTGCGGCGAACACGGCATCCCCCTGCACGGCCTCGGCAGCGGCCGCCAGGGAATCGTGCACGTGATCGCCCCGGAGCTGGGTCTCACCCAACCGGGCATGACCGTGGCCTGCGGCGATTCCCACACCTCCACCCATGGTGCCTTCGGCGCGATCGCCTTCGGGATCGGCACCAGCCAGGTGCGCGACGTGCTCGCGTCCCAGAGCCTCTCGATGAACAAGCTCAACGTGCGCCGGATCTGGGTGGATGGCCAGCTCCAGAGCGGTGTCTACGCCAAGGATCTGGTCTTGCACATCATCCGCAGCCTCGGGGTCAAGGGCGGTGTCGGCTTTGCCTATGAATTCGCCGGGCCCGCCATCGATGGCCTCTCGATGGAGGAACGCATGACCCTCTGCAACATGGCGATCGAGGGGGGGGCCCGCTGCGGCTATGTCAACCCGGACGCCACCACCTTCGCCTACCTCCAGGGCCGTCCCTTCGCCCCGCCGGCCGGCCTGGCCTGGGAGCGGGCTGTGGCCTGGTGGAGCAGCCTGAGCAGCGGGGCCGATGCCGTGTTCGACGACGAGGTTCGCTTCGATGCCGCCCAGATCGCCCCAACGGTGACCTGGGGCATCACGCCAGGCCAGGGCATCGCCGTGGATGAGGCGGTGCCGACCCCGGATCAGCTCCACGCCGACGAGCGACCGATCGCCGAAGAGGCCTACCGCTACATGGACCTGCAGCCAGGGATGCCGATCGTCGGCCTGCCGGTGGATGTGTGCTTCATCGGCAGCTGCACCAACGGCCGGCTGAGTGATCTGCGCGCCGCCGCCGCCGTGGCCCGGGGGAGGCAGGTGGCGGCGGGAATCCGCGCCTTTGTGGTGCCGGGTTCCGAGCAGGTGGCCCGCGCCGCCGAGGCCGAGGGACTCGATCAGCTGTTCCGGGCCGCCGGTTTCGAGTGGCGCGAACCCGGCTGCTCGATGTGTCTGGCCATGAACCCCGACCGACTGGAGGGTCGAGAGATCAGCGCCAGCTCCAGCAACCGCAACTTCAAGGGGCGCCAGGGTTCGGCCAGTGGCCGCACCCTGCTGATGAGCCCGGCGATGGTCGCGGCCGCTGCGGTCAGCGGCCATGTGGCCGACGTGCGCAAGCTGCTGGAAACTCCCGCCCCCCGCTCTCTTTCGCCGAATCCTGAAGCCGTGCTCTCCGCGGCCTGCCCGCCATGACCTCCCCCAGTTTCCCGTTCGGTCCGGTGCGCTCCGTGGCTGGCACCGCCGTGGCACTCAACGGCGACGACATCGACACCGACCGGATCATTCCGGCCCGCTTCCTCAAATGCGTCACCTTCGAGGGCCTCGGCGAGCAGGTATTCGCCGATGACCGCAGCGAGCGAGCCGGAGCCCATCCCCTCGATCGGCCTGAGCACCGGGGAGCGCGGATCCTGCTGGTGAATCGCAACTTCGGCTGTGGATCCAGCCGGGAACATGCTCCCCAGGCCCTGATGCGCTGGGGGATCCGGGCCGTGGTGGGGGAGAGCTTCGCCGAGATCTTCTTCGGCAACTGCCTGGCCCTCGGCATCCCCTGCCTGCAGGGTTCCCACGACCAGATCAGGGCCCTGCAGGCCCTGGTCGAAGCCCAGCCAGCCACTGTGTTCCGCCTGGAGGTGGACACCGCCGGCCTGCACAGCGACGGCGGCGCAGCCTGGCCCCTGGAGCTGGGACCCGGGCCAAGCCAGATGCTGCGGAGCGGCCAGTGGGATGCCACCGGTCAGCTCGTGGCCCACGATCAGGAGCTGCGCGATACGGCGGAGCGGCTTCCCTACCTGAACGGATTTGCTTCTGCCTGAGGCTTGCCCTGGGCTGGTGGAAGGTGTGGCTGATGCAAATCAGGCCCGAAATGCCGCTCAGAACAGGCCGCCGCGGGGTTGACCGGGGGTGACCGGCTGATAGGGAACGAACGGCACTCCGGTGCCCTTGAAGCCGAAATCACCCAGGGTCACCCGCACGCCTCCCAATCCTTCGTAGGGGCTGTAATACACGCTGAAGGAATAGGCGCGGCGCTGCCAGCGCAGCTCCACGAACGACCCCGTCACATCGCCGTAGTTCGGGGAGGAACCATCCACGTTCAGGCCGATGCCGCCATTGAAGAGCAGGGGGCCGGCCAGTTGCTGCGTGAGACCGATTCCCACGGTGCCGAGGTCAACGGCCTGGTCAAAGCCGAACGGGCTCTGGCCCTGACGGACGCCGATGCCTCCGGTGATCGTCAGCTGGGTGAAATCAAGGAAAGGTTTGCTGAAATGGCCCAGGGTGAGCGTGGGCCCGCCGGAGAACGAGAGCACGTTCTGGTTGGTGCCATCTCCGAAGTAGGCGAGGTTGGCGGACAGGTTCGTGTTGATGGTGAGGCCGGGCACGATCGGCACAGGCGAATAACGCAGGGCAGCATCACGGGTTGAAGGCAACGCCGTTCCGGTCCAGAGCGGAATGGAGCTGTTGATCGCGCCGTAGGCATTGGCCCGCCAGAGCTGGGCGAAGTTGTCCTGCTCACTGCCGTTCACGAAGGTGTTGCTCTGGTAATTGCCGACCCCGACCCGCCAGAAATAGCTGTTGTACAGCCTGCCCCAGGCCGGCAGCACACCCTTCTGCTCCAGGGAGGTGCCATAGGCGGAATAGACATCCTGTTCGCCGAGCGAGCCATTCCAGATCCGGAAGCGATAGGCGGCGAACAGCCGCGCCACCGTGTCGCCGACCAGGGGCAGACGCAGACTGCGCCGCAGATCCGCCCAGCTGCGGGTGCCATTGGCGATGTTGTCGGGATTGAACGTGGAGATGTCGAGATTGAAGTCGGTCTCGAAGCCCAGCAGCGGCGTGCTCAGGCGTGCCTCAAGGCCGAACAGATCCGCCAGGGTGGTGTTCTGCTGCACCGTGGGGGAGGCGGCGGAGGTTCCAGGCAGGGGATAGCTGTCGGTGGTGCCCTGGTAGGCCCGCTCCAGCAGGAACTGGGGCTCCAGCTGCAGGATGCCCCTGGCACCGATGCCGATCGGCTTGAGGCGGCGGCCGATGTAGAAGCCGTCACGATCCCTCTGGTCGGAGCCGAGCACCCAGCGGTTCTCCACCTCCTGTTCCTTGCGGATGCGGGTGCGGGTCGTCACCGGAATCGACAACCGATCCTCGAACTTGAGGCGATTGCGATTCGAGCGGATCACGATGTCGCCGTTCTTCTCCTGAACCGCCACGACATCGTCGGCGTCCATCCAGACCTGGGCGGGGGTGAAGGGATCGTTGCTGAAGCTGGCCCGGGTCGCCCTCCAGCCGGAGCGGGTGATCGTGATGCGGGGAGCCTGGAAACGCAGGCGGGTGAGGGTCCCCTGCACCAGACCCTGGTTGTTGAGACCCCGCAGGCGCCGCACCTGGGGTGGGGAAGCCGGGCCGAAGTCATTGTTCTGCTGGGTGTCGGTCAGGTCGGTGCCACCGGGAAGACCGAAGCGGCGTTCGGATCGCAGCCCCTCCCGCGCCTGGACATCGGTGACTCGCTGCTCGACGGTGGCGATCGCCGCCTCCCGGGCCCGCTCCTGCTGGCGCAGCTCAGCGAAGCTGCGGCCTGGGGGCGACGCGGTCGCCGCAGCGGGGGCGGGGAGTTGGGTGGCTGGCGCGAGCGGCGGGACCGGATCAGGGGCCTCTCCGCCCATCGCCGTCTGCTCGAGGGCCTCAGAGAGCGAACGGGGTCGATCGGGAGGCTCGTCGCCGCGGTTGGCGCAGCCCTTGGCGGGAAGCATGGCGGCCTGGGGGGAAGGCTTGCTGGCGGGTGCCGCTCCGAAGCGGTGGCGCAACCCCAGCAGGTAGGCATTGCTGCCTTCATTGACGCCGTTGTAGGTGCCGAAGGCACCCGAGCGGTGATGAATGCGCCCCACCAACGACCACTGCGGAGAAACAGCAGCCTCCACTTCGAAGCCCAGGTAATTGAGCAGCTGGGAAGACCGGTCGCGGTAGGTGCTCTCGAAGTTGCTGGGGCTGGTGAGCAGGCTCACGCCCTGCACCACGCCCAGGCTCAGCCAGGGCCGCAGCCAGGCCCGCAGACCGATGCCGGCGGTGAATTCGCCGAAACCCTGGGCGGCGGTGTCGAGCCCTGAGCTGTCGCCCCTCGTGAAACGGCCGCTGAAACCGCTTCCCTTCTGGGCGGAGGCCCAGTGACCGAGGGCGTTGAAATCCAGTTCCACAGCAAATGGGCCCGATCGCCACACCCTTCGCTGCAGGCCTGCCCCGACCAGGGTCTCCTGGCGGAACTGACCGTTGAAGAGGAAGGTATCGCCGAAATTCGCATCAAAAAGCTGTCCCCCCCAGAGGGTGCCGGCCCAGGGATGGGGATGCCAGTCGGGGATCGGTGGCAGGGCCGGTGGGCAGGCGATCGGCTCAGACGGTGGCAGGGGCAGCGAAGGCGGCAGCTCGGGATTGAGGTCCAGTTCGCTGGTGGAGAGATCCAGGACCCCATAGACGTCCTCCAGCTCGCCGGTGGCCTCGATCAGGCTGAACCGCAGCCGGCTGGCCTGGAAAGCCTGGGCACCCCGGGCAAAGCGCACACTGCCACTGGCATAAACCGTGCGGTTGGTGGTGTCGTATTCGAGCCGCTCGGCCAGCAAACGCCCGCCGGCCACGGCTGCCTGCACATTGCCGGTGGCGACGTAGCGCTGGATCAGCTGGTCGAATCCCTGCTGATCAGCGCTGATCTCGAGGAATTGGGGCGGGGCGGGATCCGGGCTGGGGGTGGGAGTTGAAGCTGGCGCAGGCGCTGGCGGGGGAGGAAGGGGTTGCGGTGGAGATGCCTGGGGTGCAGACGGCTGGAGTTGGGATGGCTGGGGTTCAGACGGCTGCGGCGATGGTGCCTCGGCCTCCAGCTCGATCGAGGCTGGATCGTCAGCCAGGGGAAGAGCCTGAACGGGTCCCCAGCACCCCAGCAGGCCGGCTGTGCCGATCAACCCGATCGTCCAGGGGATGGGGTTCGCCGGGGGCACCGCAGATCCTGAGCAGCCGCCGATCCTGCCACGTCAGATCGACTGACCCGATCAACGGCATGGATTTGCGAGCCTGGGGTTCAGTCTTCGAGATCCTTGCGGCTGGGTGTGCGGGTGGGATCGCTGGCCAGAAAGCCGAATACGAAGATACCGATGAAGAAGAAGACGACCGAGTAAACCGAGATCTTGAGAGCGAGCATGGTCCGTCCGGCGGGTGACAGGGAGTGACAGGCGCCAGGTGGGCCCTGAGTGACCCTGCGGCAGCGGCATCATCCTATGGGTCCCCCGTGGCCTCCACCCATGCCGCAAGGCCACCAGAGCGTGCATCCCCCCTCGATTGAAACGTTTCGATCACGTTCGAGGCTGGATCTGCTGCCGCTGTGGCGGCGGCGCGACGCCGACGTGGCCGGTGATCGGGCCCTCGCCGACCCCTGGGGCCGCCTGCATCGACCCGACTGGCATCGCCGGGGACTGCTGATCTGGCCCCGGGGAGGGGTTGAGCTGACGCTGGTGCTTGCGCTGGCCTGCCCACCGTCCTGGCGGCAGGGGGGCCTCTGCCGGGCGCGGCTGGCCTTGCGCTGGTGGGCCATCGAGGTGGTGCTGCGGGTGAACGGGAAGCCGGTGCATCAGGGCGATCTCTACGATTCGTCCTGCCGCTGGCCACTGCCGGAAAGCTGGTGGCAGGGCGAGCCGCTGGAGCTGGAGCTGGAGTTGCGCAGCCCCCTCCATGACGACGGCGCCCTGATCCTGAGCCGCATCGAGCTGGAGCCGCTGGGAGCAGACGACCCCGATGGCCTGCTCACAGCCACGGCCCTGGAGCTGGAGCAGCTGCGCCAGAGCGCCCCGGTTGGACCTGCGCAACCGATGGCGCCCGACGCCGGCTTCCATGTGCTCAGCCACGCCCATCTGGATCTGGCCTGGCTGTGGCCGGTGGCCGACAGCTGGCTGGCTGCCGAGCGCACCTTCCGCTCGGCCCTGGCGCTGATGCAGCGCCATCCCCAGCTCCACTTCGGCCATTCCACGCCGGCGCTCTACGCCTGGCTGGAGCGGCACCGGCCCGCCCTGTTCGGCGAGATCCGGGCGATGATGCGCAGCGGCCGCTGGGAGCCCCTCAACGGGCCGTGGGTCGAAAGCGACTGCGTGCTGATCAGCACCGCGTCCCTGCTGCGCCAGTTCCAGGAGGGACAGGATTACAGCCGCCGCACCTTTCCGGAGTGGAGCCACGCCCTCGCCTGGCTGCCCGACAGCTTCGGCTTCGCGGCCGGACTGCCGAGCCTGGCCGCGGCCACTGGTGTGCGCTGGTTCTGCACCCACAAGCTGGCCTGGAATGCCACCAACCCCTTCCCGCACCGGCTGTTCCGCTGGCGCGGCCGCTGTGGCGCCGAGTTGCTGACCCTGATGACAGGCCCGATCGGCAGTGACGGCGATCCGGTGGCCATGGAGCGGCATCGGCTGGAGTGGGAGCTGGCCACCGGACTGGCCACGGTTCTGTGGCTGCCCGGGGTGGGGGACCACGGTGGCGGTCCCACCGCCGAAATGCTGGCGCAGCTGGAGCTCTGGCAGGACCAGCCGACAACGGCGCCCCAGCAGCACGGCAGCCTGCGGGCCCACCTGGCCCAGCTGGAGGAGCATCGCGACCAGCTGCCGGTCTGGCGCGACGAGCTCTACCTGGAATTGCACCGCGGCTGCGCCACCAGCCGGCCGGATCAGAAACGCCACAACCGCAGCCTCGAGCGGCTGCTGCGGGAGGCGGACCTGGCAACGGGGCTGCTCTGGGCGGATTCCGAGCCCAGTCCCGAGCCCAGTCCCGAGCCCAGCTCCGACCCAACAGGCAACCAGGGCGGCAACCAGGACGGCCGCGTCGACTGGCGGCCGTTGCTGTTTCAGCAGTTCCACGACATCCTGCCGGGCACCTCGATCGCCGATGTGTTCGAGCAGGCCGAGCCGGAATGGCGCCGCGCCAGGCGCCAGGCACGGCGCCAGCGCGACCGCGCCCTGCAGGCCTGGTTGCCGGGCGGCAGCGGGACGGGATCAGAAGAGCAAAGCAACAACTGGTGGCTGATCGGGCTCCAGCCGCTGCCGGCGGCCCCCCTCACCGTGCGCCTGCCAGCCGGTCCGTGGTGGCAGGGGCCCCAGCGACTGCCCGAGCAGCAGGCACCGGGGGGAGGGCAGTGGGTCCAGCTGGCCGGCAGCCCGGGAGCGGCGGCGCTGGCCCTCCGCCGTCGCCGCAGCCCGGTCAACCCCCTGCCCCCCCTGGCGATCGATGGACCGGTCCAGCTGAAGCGGCGCGATGCGGAGAACGGCGCGGGGTGGCTGCTCGGCAATGGCCGGATCCTGGCCCAGCTGGGGCCGACCGGACTCGAGCAGCTCCAGGGCGCCGATGGCCTGCCGCAGCTTTCCGCCCCCCTGGCCTGGTGCCGCTGGGGCGATCGCGGCGAGTTCTGGGATGCCTGGGACCTGGCCGGCGACCACCGCGATCACCCGCTGCCGCTGAGCTGGGAACCAGGCCCCGAGCTGGCCGAACAGGGGCCGCTCTGCTCTCGTCTGGTCTGGCGGGGGCAGGCCGGGGCCAGCCGGCTGCGACTGGACATCCAGCTGCGCGCCGGCAGCCCCTGGCTGGAGCTGACCCTGAGCGTGGACTGGCGCCAGCGCCATGAACTGCTGCGGCTGGAGTTGCCGCTCGGCCAAAGAGCCCGGCGCTGGGCGGCGGACACCGCCGGGGGCGTGCTGGAGCGGCCTGCTGAGGTTTGCACCGCGCGGGAGGCGAGCCGCTGGGAAGTGCCGGCGATCAGCTGGGTGGCCAGCCAGGCTGCCTCCAGTGGCCTGGCGGTGCTGCTCGACGGTCCCCAGGGCGTGTCGGCCGAGCCGGATCGGCTGGGGGTGTCCCTGCTGCGCGGACCGTGCTGGCCCGATCCAGGCGCGGATGGCGGCCTGCAACGCCTGCGGCTCGCCCTTCTCCCCTGCGCGGGGGGTTGGCGGCAGGCGGCGGTTGCCGCCGAGGCCGTGCGGTTCCGCGAGCCCCTCTGGCGGCGGCCGGGCGGCGGCGGCCAGGAATCCTGGTTGCCGATTCTGGACCTGGGCGACTCTGATCTTCGACTGATCAGCCTGCGACCTGATCCGGAAGCGGGGGTGCTGCAGCTCACGGTGCAGAACCTTTCGCCCTGCCGCCGGCAGCTGAGGCTCAGCCAGCCCTGGCAGCTGCTGGAGCGCCTGGCGACGGCGACGGATCAGGGCCCTGATGGCGAGCTGGGCCGCCTCGGGCCCTGGCAGCTGGCCAGCTGGCGGATCCGGCGTCAATCGGCCCGGCGTGACTCGGCCCGGCCTCAGTCGTCGTGATCGTCGAATGGATCGGTGAGCCCCTTCGATGGCGGCCCGAAGGCCAGATACACGCCAAAACCGGTCAGGGCGAACAGCACCAGCAGAACGGTGATCGAGATCGAGAGCGCAGGGGAGGTGTCGGTCACGGGCGGGTGCGGCGGGCAGGGAGGGGGACGGAGGGCTGGATGGTCGGGCCGGATCAGGTTTCAACAGGAATGGTCGCGACCGGTTCCTGTTGCAACTCTCGACCGGGGCGGCCCGGTGCAGCATCGAGACCTTTACAGTAGTGATTCCGATCCCCGTTCCAGAGAGGTTCAGCCGCCATGGCCCAACGCACCCGCCTGGGAGACCTGCTTCGTCCCCTGAATTCCGAGTACGGCAAGGTCGTGCCCGGCTGGGGAACAACACCCGTGATGGGAGTGATCATGCTGCTGTTCCTTGTGTTCCTGCTGGTGATCCTGCAGCTGTACAACAAGTCGTTGCTGCTTGATGGCATCACTGTGAACTGGAACGGCCTCGGCTGATTCACCGTCAAGCTGATTCACCGCCAACCTGGCGATCGCACTGCCCATGAATGTCTTCGGGATCGGTCTGCCGGAAATGGCGGTGATTGCCGCCATCGCCCTGCTTGTGTTCGGCCCGAAGCGGTTGCCGGAGCTGGGCCGCACCCTGGGCCGCACCCTGAAGGGCTTTCAGTCCGCTTCCCGGGAGTTTGAGCAGGAGTTTCGCCAGGCCATCGATACCGAAACGGTCAGGGTCACCACGACGGAGCGGGAGCTGGTGGAGCGAGAGCAGCCCGTGATCAACGACCTGCCGGTCCAGAACGACCTGCCGATCCAGGCGGCCACTGGCGCCCCGGTTCTGGCCGTTGAAGCGGCTTCCAAAGCCACACCAGAGGAGGCGGCTCCGCCCGTGTCGAGCGAACCGGAGCAGGCCGCAGATCCGATCGCTTCCACCCCGCCCGGCTGATCGCAGCCGTCCTGGCCGAGGATTCGCTGGTCCCGCTCCGTCGACCCGTCATGACCACCACGCCGCCCCGGGATGGGGATCTCCAGGTGCTGGTCGGGCTTGGCAATCCCGGCAGCGCGTACACCAGCACCCGCCACAACGTGGGCTTCATGGCCCTGGAGCGACTGGCCCGCCGTGAGGGGGTGACCTTTCGCCAGAACGGCAAGCTCAGGGGCCAGCTCGCCGACCTGCGGCAGGGCGAGCGCCGTCTGCGGTTGCTGATGCCCAGCACCTTCATGAACGAAAGCGGTGGCTCGATTCGTGCCACGCTCGACTGGTTCGGCCTGGGACCTGACCAGGTGCTCGTGCTCGTCGACGACATGGATCTACCCCTGGGCCGGCTGCGTTTGCGCCGCGAGGGCAGTGCCGGCGGCCATAACGGCCTGCGCAGCACGATCGAGCAACTCGGCACCCAGCGGTTCGCCCGGCTGCGGATCGGCATCGGCGCTCCGGCCACGGAGCCCGGCCTGCGCAAGGAACGCACCGTGTCCCATGTGCTCGGCCGCTTCAGCCCTGCCGAGCAGTCGGTGCTTGATGCCGTGCTCGACGAGGTGCTCGACGGGGTGGCCCTGATCCAGGCGCTTGGCTACGAGCGGGCCGGCAACCGGATCAACGCTTTTCAGGCCGCCCCTGCCTGAACGGCACCCTGCCCAGCCTGCCCCGTACGTTGTCGCCGTGAGTCGCCTGCCCGCCACCACCGCCCAGCTGCGGGTCCTGCACCAGAGCTTCAGCCAGAAGCTGCTCGAAGGCGAGGTGGTCGCCGGCGGATTTCAGTGGACCTTCCGCTGGGCCTTCGATCGCGGCGAGCTGAGCGTGGAGCCCTCGCTCGGCCGCGCCCTGATCCAGGACGCGCTGCTGCGCTTTCTGCTCAAGGCCGACTACCAGCTGGAACCCGGCAGCGACTATGCCTTCACCGTGCGGGCCAAGTTTTAGGGGGATGGGGCGACGCCTGGGCCAGGGGAGGGGCGATCGAGGCAACAGTCGAGGCGATAGCCGAGTGTTCGCTCCAGCAACACCTGGGCAACGACATCATCCCAGGGTCGCGGTGGCTGCCGGAGCCCGAGGGGAAGCAGCCGTTGCCAGCCCCGGGCTGGATGGAGCTGCCAGTAGCGCGGCCGGGCGGCCAGGGTGCTGCCCCGCTCATCGACCAACAGCACCGGGCAGAGCGGTTGCAGCCGCTGCAGCCAGGCCTGGCTGCCCGTGCCGTTGCCGAGCACAAGAGCAGACACCTGGCGGCGGCGAATCCAGCTGCTCAGCTGCTGCAGCGTTTCATCCGGACTGAGCACCAGGGCCGCTTCGATCCGGTGGCGGCTGGCATCGGTGCGCACGAGACCGCACTTGCTGCGGCCGGGATCAAGGCCGGCCAGGGGCCCCTCGGCTGGCAGCTCGCTCATGGCCGCCGAGGTTGCACGGAAGCAGCTGTTCCAGCGGCGGTGCCCCCGACCCGACGGAGTTCGAGGAAGATCGGATCAGGGGTGTCTGAATTCCGCACCGCCACGGCTTCGAGCCTGACGCTCTGCCCGCCGGGGCGCTCGCTGAGCTCGCGGCCCAGCCGGTTGAACAGATTCACATCGAACTGAACCCCATCGGCCACCGACCCCTGCCGCTGGGCCCTGGCGAAGGAGGCGGTGAGCAGGAGGTTGAGGCGATTGCGCACCTGGATGGCGGAGAGCTCGTCGCCCTCCAGGGACGTGGTGGCCATCACATCCCCCTGACGGATCACCGTGCGGTTCTGCCGCAGGTCGGGGAAGCCCAGCACCTGGCGCTCCCCCCGCAGCACATTGGCGGCCGAGAGGATGCTCACGACCCAGGAGCCGCCTTTGCCGAGCAACCCCTCCAGCTTGACGATGTCGGCGCGGGGGACCAGCAGGATCTGGCTGTCGGCGGGCTGGCCGGGCAGCACCCGCTCAAAAGCCTTGAGGTTGGCCTGGCGCAGCAGGGCCTCGATCACCGGCCTGGCCTCGGCAGGCCGTTTCAGCGCCACCTTGGCGGTGGCGAGGGCCTGGCCGCTGGTGATCACCACATCCCCCTGGCGCAGGGCGATCAGCTTGGTTTCCAGCCCCTTGAGCTCGGCTTCACCAGCCTTGATCTGCTGCCTGACCCGGGCCAGCTCCGCTTCGGTGCTGCGGATGTCGCGATCGCGGCCCCTGATCTCCGCCGTGAGCCGATCCCGCTGGCTGAGCAGGGCCTGACGCTGGGCCTGAAGCGGTTGCAGCTCCCGCCGCAGCTGCGTGGCCTGCACCTCCACCGAGGCCAGCTGCTGCCGGGCCTGGGCGCGACCCTGCTCGGCCCGCACGACGCCCTGCTGCGCCTGGCGCTGGGCCGTGGCGCTGCGCAGGCGAGCGCTTTCGCTGGCCCCGAGCGCTGCGGTGCTGCGATCCAGGGCCGTGCGCCCTTCCCGCAGCTTCAGCTGCAAGGCATCGAGCTCGAACAGGCCCACCCGGAGGCGTTCACTGACCGCGAGCATCAATCCCAGCGAAATGGCGCTGATCAGGCTGCCGGTGAGCACGGTGATCAGCACGGCCGTGTTGCGCGGCCTGAGGTTGAACAGGCTGAGCCGGGCCTTGCCGATGCGGCTGCCCAGCCGATCCCCCAGGGTGGCGAGCACACCACCCAGCACCAGAAGGGCAAGGATCAGCAGCCAGCCGGACACGGCCCAGTGCAGGGGAATCCAGTATCGACGGCGGACCTCCGCCCAGCCAGGGGGAGATCAGCTGAAGCGCTTGGCCAGGGCCACCGGATCGAACACGGTGATCTTCTTGCGGTCCACCTGGACCAGCCCGGCCTGGCGCAGGTCACCGAGCAGCCTGGTGATGGTGACCCGGGTCGAGCCGATCGCTTCGGCGATCGACTGGTGGGAGAGCCGCAGGTCGATGGTGATGCCATCGGTGCCCGGCACGCCGAAATCACGGCAGAGCACCAGCAGAAAGCTCACCAGCCGCGAGGACATGTCGCGATGGGTGAGGGTTTCGATCATGGTTTCGGTCTGGAGGATGCGGGAGGAGAGCCCCTGCAACAGGAGCAGACCGACGCTGGCGTCCTGCTCGATCGCCCGCCGCACCGAGGTGGCCGGTGCCGCCACCATCTCGACACGGGTGAAGGCCACCGCGTGATAGAAGCGATCGGAGCGTTGGCCGGTGAGCAGGGAGAGCACGCCGAACAGGCTGTTCTCCCGCAGCAGGGCCACGGTGATCTCCTCGCCCGATTCATACACCCTGGAAAGCCGGACGGCACCACGGCGGAGCAGGTAGACCCGCTCGGCCGGATCACCCGGGAAGAAGATCGTTTTTCCCCGCTCCACCGTTTCGAGCGTGCTGCCGTTGAGGCCACGCATCACCTCAAGCAGGGTGGCCGGCCCATTGGCGGGGGGGGGCAGTCCGCCGGAGCTGGGGGGAGGGGTGGTGCTGGTGCGGCTGAATCCGCGCATAGCGCCGACCATGACGGCGGAACAAGTGGCTGGAAGCTACGGAGCGCCCCGGGTGCTCCCTGTATCCGATGACACTAACCACCCGCTTCCGGCCTGTCAGGGCCTGGCTGGGCGCAGCGGCGAAGCGGCGGGCATGAGCTGGACAGCCGCTGGCTGGTACATCTGTTTGCACTAGGGGTGGTGGCAAGCAGCTTGTTTCGGCGGACGGCGCCGCTACATTCAGCATCGCGGTTCTGAAGGGTGTTGATGACGGCCAGCCTGATCAAGCCTTGCGTCGAGGTGCGCCCGCTCCGCTCCGTTCCTGGCCTGGCCCAGACGGAGGGCCTGTTGCAGGTGCACACAGCCCCGTTCCGCGGCAGCTTCGACGGGGTGTTCAGCCAGGCCCTGCGGACCGCGGGGCTCGGCAGCCGGGTGCTGATCAGTCAGTTCCTCAAGGGCGGTGTCGACCAGGGGCCGGAGCACAGCCTCTGGCTCTGCGGCCGGCTGCAGTGGATGCGTCCGGCGGTGCCCGCCTGCCTGACCGAACCAGCCGACGATGAGGTGGAACGGGCTGCGGTCGAGCAGGTCTGGGCCTTCAGCCGCCGGCAGTTGCTCACCGGCGAACTCAGCCTGCTGGTGCTCGATGAGCTGGGCCTGGCGATCGGCCTCGGCTACCTGGAAGCGGCGGAGGTGGAGGCCAGCCTGCGCCAACGCCCGCCCAACCTCGATGTGATCCTCACGGGCCCCTCGATTCCCGAGGGGCTGCTGGCGATGGCGGATCAGGTCACCCAGCTCCGCCGCAACTGCTGACCCCATGCTCAAGTGCGACCGCTGGATCAACGAACAGGCCGCGAGCGGCATGCTCGAACCGTTCCAGGCCACGCTGGTGCGCCACCTCGATGCCGAGAACCGCACGGCGCCGGTGCTGAGCTATGGCTGCTCCTCCTACGGCTACGACCTGCGGCTCTCGCCGAAGGAATTCCTGATCTTCCGGCACGTGCCGGGCACGGTGATGAACCCGAAGCGGTTCAACCCGGCGAACCTGGAGCCGGCACCGCTGCACCACGACGACGACGGCGACTACTTCATCCTGCCCGCCCATTCCTACGGCCTGGGGGTGGCGCTGGAGCTGCTGCGGGTGCCGGCCAACATCACCGTGATCTGCCTGGGCAAGAGCACCTATGCGCGCCTCGGCATCATCGTGAACACCACCCCGGCTGAAGCCAGCTGGGAAGGCCATCTCACGCTGGAGTTCAGCAACTCCTCCGGCGCTGATTGCCGCATCTACGCCAGCGAAGGCATCTGCCAGCTGCTGTTCTTCGAAGGCGAACCCTGCCAGACCACCTACAGCGACCGTGCCGGCAAATACCAGCACCAGCCGGAGCGGGTGACGTTGGCGAAGGTTTGATCTGGATGGAGGGAAGTGGAGAGTTGTGGAGCAGGCTGATGGGGCGTGAGTGTTCCTTCTGTTTAAGGGCTTAGAAGCTGAGAGGGGTGGCCGAATTCCATGGCTTGAAAGTGTGGTTGAAGAAGCCTTTCCTTTAGAAGAGGCCAGCCGGCTTTGTATCATTCTGAAAAGTGGTTATCTGACCCGCGAACCACAATGGCTCATCTCAGCAGACTGACCAAAACCCCTCCAGCACAAGGCGTGCGCGATACTTGTGAAGGCGTTGTTCCTGTTGATTGCAGAAGGAGACCGTCTATGGGGTGTAGTTTGCGGAACTGTCCAAGAACAAGTTAGATTTATCCACGATAACCGGAGTAGCCAATGCCTTGGGACGACAACCTTGACCGCGAATCTCCAAGCTTTTTGCTGGCAAGCTCAGATGCACACGTCATAAGGTCACTTGCAGGTCCAGGGTCTGGGAAAAGCTTTGCAATCAAAAGAAGAATCGCTCGATTGATGGAAACGGGGGTTCCTCCCGAAGAAATCCTGGCAATTACCTTCACCCGGACTTCCGCTGCGGACTTAAGAAATGAAATTGCAACCATAGAGAGTGCTGGAGCCGAAAAGGTTGTAGCCAGGACGCTTCATAGCCATGCAATGCAAATGTTGCTTCGCCAAGAAGCCCAGGAATTGCTTGATCGCCGGCCTCGCATCATCATCGAACATGAGCTGTCGCCGGCTTTTCGAGACATTCAGATACCAGATGGCCATGACGTGAGAAAGAAGAAAGAATTGGTCGCATCCTTTGTTTCTGGCTGGGCGACTCTTCAGTCAGATCAGCCAGGATATGCAAGAGATCTGGATGAACAAGAATTTGAAGATGCCTTAGTCAGCTGGCTGAAGGAGCATGGAGCATTACTCGTAGGCGAGGTTATTCCACTCGCATTGCGCTATCTTAGAAACAACCCTGCTTCTCCAGAAATTGGAAAGTATCAAGCAATACTCGTAGACGAATACCAAGACCTCAACAAATCTGAGCAGGAGTTTATAAGACTCTTTCGCGGAGGCTCTGATATCGTTATCGTAGGAGACGATGATCAATCGATCTATAGCTTTAAATTCGCTCATCCCGAGGGAATTCGTTCGATCGACGTGACTTTTGGTGATTTCACAGACGTAACCTTTGACACTATAAGAAGATGTCCCAAGAAGGTCACTGAAATGGCTTCAGCTCTCATTTCCAAAAATCCTAATAGATCTCTTGGATCTCTCCAGGCATACGCGCAGAATCAAGATGGGATTGTACAAATTGTTCAGTGGGGTGATGATCGCAAGGAAATCGACGGTCTCGCAGAAATTATACAGAGAGAAATTGCATCTGGTCTCTTGATTAGGTAGCAAGATCCGCCGCCTGCTGCCTGTCGCCTAGACTGATACACATGTACCAGCTCTGATTGCCATGGCTATGAATCGGATCCAGTTCCAGTCGGGTCTGTCTCTGCCCAAGTTTATCGAGCTCTAC
>NZ_JAHLYV010000013.1:0-66887 GCF_025128115.1 Synechococcus sp. CS-1326
GGGGCACCACAAAGAGGGGATAATGGGTTCAAAATCAGCGAAATAGGCTGAATTTGTCAAAATTCCGCAACAAGTCGTTTGGTTTGAACATTTTGCCGGCGTAAGGCGCCGCCAAAGGCTTGTTGACCAGAGCTTCCCTAGGCCAAGAATTGCCGGATCTTCACCAATCCTTTCCTGAAGCCACTTCTCATCAAGCTCGGGATGAGCTTTAAGCCAAATCCGTTCTGGCTTGGCGTATTTCAGTGGGGCCATAGGGTCTTAAGGAGATTTCATCCAGTATGCCTAACGTGCCCCTGAGTGGCAGGCAAGAAGCTATCGCTATCGATGCAGACTCGCCGGCGGCCTGTCCACTCTAGGGGCTTGTTCGAAGGTGTCGCTTCTCAACAGGCAGCGTCTGCGGACCTTGGCCTCGCCAGCAGAGCTCAGACAACCACCGCTTGAATTCTCACACTGGCGCCCAGGTTCCGGTTCATAACCGAGACAATCTTGCGGACGGTGTAGAGGCTTGGGCAATGCTCTCCTGGTACTTACTGGAAAAGGCTCTACATGGAAAGGCGTGAGTTCTGGCCGAGTTGGTGATCCCTTGTGACCAGCAGATGTCGTCCATGCTTTCTCACCACAAGCCTCTTGACCGGTGACGTAAATAGGCTTGAAGCCACCGGTTTGCCAGAGAATGAAGCCTCTGACTCAGGTATGAACCATAGGTCGAGACATCTGATCAGGACGCATCTCATAGCAGTGGGAGAACAGCTCTGCATGGCGGACTTCAAACATGCTTCTCCTGTAGCTGCGTAGCCAAGGTCACGCAACGCTGCCTTGCTGGCTCCCATCAACGACGACACATCCCTCGAACGTTGGTCCTGAGTGGCAGGCGGGGAGCTTGGGTGGCGAAGCTGAGATTATTTGGTGGCCTGTTCGCTCAAGGGGCTTGTTCGAAGAGTCGCGTCCCCAAAGGCAACGTCCGCTGACCTCGGCTTCTGGTCGACCATGTACATCGTGATCGACCAGAAGCCGCTCAATGGCGATGTTTGTCCCATAGTGAGGGTCAGCGTGTACTTGTTGGCATTAATGAGCACTTGTTGGCTGGCAGATCACCAAGGGATTGGGGACGTACGGAATCGGTGGTCGCCTCCATGGCCAAGGCGGCCCGTCAGCAGGGGCTGAGCATCGTGACCGGTGACACCAAGGTGGTGGAGCGGGGCAAGGGCGACGGGATCTCCGTGCACACCAGCGGCATCGGCCTGGTGGAGGCGCCCGAGCCGATCGATCCGACGCGCATCGAAGCGGGCGACGTGGTGCTGGTGAGCGGCGACCTGGGCCGCCACGGGCTGGAGCTGCAAAGGCCCCTGGCGAGCGACTGCACCCACTTTTCTGGCCCCTGGTGGAGCGGCGGCTGGCGGAGGGGGTGCGGCCGCACTGCCTGCGGGAGCTCACCCGCGGTGGGCTGGCCATCGCCCTGCACGATCTGGCGAGCACTCGGGGGGGGGGTATGCAGCGGAGAGTGCATCAGTCGAGCATGGTACAGTGGGGTGTTGTGCTCGCATCCATGGCTCCAGAGCACCAGAACGTGCTGCAGACAATGTCGGATCGGGGCAACATCGGTTTGTCGTTCTCGGGTGGCGGCTACCGCGCCACCGCCTTTTCGCTGGGCACAATGGCCCTGCTGCAGGACCTCGACCTGCTCGGGCGGGCCCGGGTGATGTCCAGCGTGTCGGGGGGCTCCCTGGCTTTGGGGGCCTACCTGTGCGCCAAAGCCGGGGCGAATCTCAGCCAGGAGGCGGATTTCCATTTCTATGAGCGCCTTTGGGAGCCGCTGATGGAGGCCTTGGCCACGGAGGATCTGGCCCGGGCCTTAATGCGGCTGCCGCTGCTGCTGGATGGCGGCAAGTTCATCCATGGCGCCGCTGATGAAACCCAACGTTTTCTCAACACCCTGCTGGGGCAGGAGGCTCGCCTGGGCAATCGAGCGATCACACAGATGCTGCGTAACCGTTCGCTGTCGCCGGATTACGTTTTCTTCAACGCCGCTAATATCTCCTCACTCGATCTTTTCCGCTTCGGCATCCAGCGGGGCGGCGAAGCGGAAGAGGCCGAGCCTGTGTATGTGTTGAATCGCTATTTCCTCCCCTCCAGCGGCGGAACCCCGGAGGCCAGAAAGCTGTATGACCATGCGAAGCAGCTGCGTCTTGGCGACTGCGTCGCCGCGTCCTTCGACTTCCCCGGAGGATTCGAGCCGCTGATCTTCCCCGACGACTATTTCCGCTCCGATGGATCGGCCGACGATGACGAGGCGACGGAGGAGGCATGCGCCCATTTCCGCCATTCGCTGATCTGCGATCGCCGTGCCTATGTGGCCCTTCTCGATGGGGGTCTGTACGACAATCTCGGCCTGGCCAGCGTGGAGGACATCCGCCGGTTCCTGGCCAAGCGCTGCGAGGACCTCGAACTGCGGCACCGCTTCCATCACGGCAGGGGGGAGCCTGAGGAGCGTGAGCAGCCGATCCACTACGTGATCGCCACCGACGTGGACAACATCCAGCCAGGGTTGGGCTTCTACGGCGAGCCCAGCCTTGATCAGCGCCTAGGTGTCAACCAGCCCAGCCAGAAGTCCGGCTCACGCGGCGCAGGCCGCCGGGGCCTGCCTTTCTGGATCCCCCCGCTGATCCTGGTGGCGGCGCTGCCGCTGCTGGGCTTCATCGTTGGGCTCGTAGCGACCCGCCTGGCACAACCGCTGGGGATGCTGCTGGTGTGGTTTGGAGTGGTGATCGCGATCGCGATGGTGGTGGGTGGCAAGCTGCTAGTAAGCCTCTCCCGCCCGTGGCTGGAGGGGATCGACCTGCGGCAAACGCTGGGGCTGTCGCCGGAGTTCGAACGCCAGAGCGGCGCGATTGATCTGTGGGTGTCGGTCTCCCGACTGCTGCGGGAGCTGCTGCAGAACCTGCGGCACATGCTGTTGCGCTCTCCCAGGCGCTCCAACAGCCTGGCAAACCTGTGGAGGGCCAGCCAAGAGCGGCGGATCGGGCAGTTGCTGCCCGCATTCAACGGCTATCTCAAACGCACCCGTTCGCTCACGTACGGCTACCTGGAGAAGAGCTACGAACCGGCAGATGGGCGCTTGGCCGAAAGCCAACGCTGCCATCTGATCCGCAACATGATCTTCGAGCTGCAGCCAGGGCCTGATGTGGATCCGGCCGAGGCCGTGGATCTGATTACCCTGCCGGTGCGTGATTATCGGCGGCGTGAAGACGAGATAACAATACAGCCGATTTTCCGCAAGCTGCGCCACGCGGCATATGCCCGGGATCTGCTGTTAGCCCTTGAGGGTGGAAGGGCGACGGCCGCTGTCCCAGAGCCGAAAGACTTTCCCAATTTGGATCTCGCCATGGCACTGCTGCAGCCACGGCAGGCCTCGCAGCGGGATGGTGATCTGGAGAGTAGCTGCTATGACCTGAAACTGGTACGGGCCGCCTGCCTGTGGGACTGGCTCACCAGCAGCCTGGAGATGAGGGCCCGCGATCCGTTGGATCATGGGCCGCTGGCGGACCACCCGAATCGAACGCTGCGGCAGCTGGTGATGGACGTGCGGCAGATGCTCGACCAAGCGATCGACGCAGCCGGCCAGGACAACACCAAGCTGGCGGATGCGCTGCGGGACCATTGCGCCGTCAAAGAGGGGGAGGACGCAGAGAGTTACTCCTGGATCCCGCTGATCTGCGAGATGGCCACCAACCTGAGCACCACGCTGTGGGTGAAGGGGTTTCATTGGTATGAGCCGAACCAGCTGGAGAATCAGCGGATCATCAAAATCGGCCGCTGGCACGTGCAGGAGCCCCCTCATGTGCCGGGTGCCCTGCCGCCGCTCGATCTCTCGATCTCTCGCCAGCCAGCGCCAGCCGCGATGATCACCGCCCTGGCGGGCTACATGAGCAGCTGCTTCAACCTGCTGGAATTCTTCTACGCCAGCTTGGGGGCGTCACGGCCGGTGCGGGCGCAACTGGTGCATCTGCTGGAGAGTCGCCAAGATGACGCGTGGTCGAAAGACAGCCTGAAGCAACTGGCCGACCTCCCCTTCGCCCTGCGCGAGGCGGCCCTGCGGGAGTGGCGGGAGCGGCATCGCCTCGCGCCGGGCGATCCCGCCACCGGCCATCTGGCGCTGCTGGAACCCTGGCTCACATGCCGTGATCGTTACCCGGAGGATTGATCATCCCGTAAAGAGTTTGCTATAGTTAGGGGTTGTGAGTCTGGGATGCATCATTCCATCCTCCGCATTGGGGCTGAGGCCACGGTCACACGGTTGAAGGTAGAACCCACAACAAGGCGGTGGCTGATAGGGATTAGGCGTTCATCCGTGGGCATGGCGGCGATGAAGGGCGCCGAGAGCTTCACGGTTTCCAGGCCATAGGTGGGTAATGAGCCATTGGTGGGTGCTGAGAAGATGAAGGCTGGATTGATATCCAGGGCTGCGATGTAGGGGTGTTGCGATCGGGGATGTACTGGAAGCCAAACTCCACGGGCAGGATCAAGGATGTGCCTGTTTTCAGGGTGTGGTCTGCCTGGATGTCCAGGGTGCGGGTGGATCGGGATATGGACTTGTCTGCACTGCTGATGACGTAGGCACTCTGATCCGCGCGGTTGACCGTGAGCTGGAGGCGCAGGGGCTGAGTGGCGAGATCCTGGTTAGGATTGAAGACAATGAATTTCATATAGGGTATATATTACGTCACGCTCAGACTCAGCTCGCACCCGCGAGAACCCCCGTTTGGACTGATGTCAAAGCCGTATTGGTAGCCGATGAGGCCACGCATATCAGGGTTGGCTTGAATGATGGCGGATAACAAGGGATTTGAACGGGCTTGCCCTTCATTTGGCCATTGGTGGGGTATAGCCGATTGTAGGGATTGATGCTGGATATTGAGCGAGGATACCTCCATTTTCTATGCGTGTAAATGTGGCGTACTACGCATCTTCGCTGTTGGTAGAGAAGGGTTTGATGGTTCTGGCAAAATCAGCGGTTGTGTAGCCGAAGTTGTCATCGGCAATGTAATTCTGTTCAAATTGTTGACGGCTCTGGCGCTGGGTGTCTTGCGTGCTTGGTGTGTTGGCTCGCCAAAATACCCTGTGGCTGAACGTGGATTGGCCAGCATTCACTACAGTGAGAAGGATGCCTTCTTGATCAACCTCAGCAAAAGAGTTTCTCACGCTGGAGTCATCGAGATAGCTGCGAATGGCGTCATAAATGGTGCTTTTTTTGACGATCGCGATCTGGCTGCGAAGGCCTGCTTTGGCTCTCTTCTCCGGCGTGAGCGCTGAGAGGTTTCCCTCCATCAGCCTCAGCACCCCCAACCCCCAGGGTGCCCCAAACCGTTGAGGCTTGCTCCAGCCCCTGCTCGGAGGGTTGGGCCCGGGCTAAAGGAGTGAGGGGGGCGAGGCTGGCTAGTTTGTGCGAGGTCGGCGGCCCCTGCGCATACGATCAGGATCCTTTGTGCTGTTTTCCCGAGATGCCAACGTAAACGCTGGGATGTATGCATTGATTGATAGGGCATCTGAATTGGATTGTGACCTGGGGCAGGGGGTGGATCTAATTGTTATTACTTTTTTACAAAGTGTCTGTTTTTGGCGGGCCGAATGGATTTCGAAACAATGGCCGACGCTCACCGGGCGAGCCAGTCGTGAGGACTCGGAAGCGCCACCAGATGGTCTCTTCTCATAAGACAAGCCACGATCCTTCGAACGCTGCCCCTGAGTGGCAGGCATGGAGCATAAGGCGGAGCTGCAGTCATCTGCTGGTGGCCTGTCCACTCGAGGGGCTTGTTGGGCAACGCTTGCATGTAACTGCTATGTTTCCCCTCTGGATTCATCATAATGTCTAGTCGAATGACGAATCTTGGTGTTGTTCAAGATATTCTCCCAGACAGTTAAAAAAGTCACCCGTGAGGTTCCGAAGCCTGGCCACGTCCTGGCCAAGCCGACGTATCACTTCGGCGTACGAGGACACTAACGATGAGCCCTTTGTAGAGTCAAATAAGCCAAGCAAGTATAGGGCATTACAACCTTCTGCGTTGAAATGTGGACGCCGTTCGGAATCTATACGATATATCGCCATTTCTCTAGGCTGGCCATTTTCATTTGTAAATTCTCGCCAATGTTGAAGTGCATCCAATACCGCAGCATATTCGTTTGGGTGGAACGAATATTTGTTCCGAAGGTGCCTCACCATGTTCATTTCAGGTGTTCCTTCTGCGGGCCGAGAGTGGAACTTCTGAAGTGCACCGACCGCTTCTCGCAGGTGAGTATCCGCTAAAATCTCCTCTCTGAAGTGAGTGCTGACCTTTCCCTTTTTTCTGAAGAACAAGTGTCCCTCTGACACTAGGCCAGCAAGCATCAAGATTGGAGCCGAAGTGTAGCAATTGTGTTCGTGCTCGATCAGAAGCTGGTGTATTTCGTCGAGCTGGTTAACTCTGTGCATCCAAGCAGACAGACACATAAACAGTGCGGTCTTATCGCCCCCCCAAACGCGGAGCAATGCATCAATGTCGGCATGAACAGCCAAACAGGAATTGGTTCTAATGACTCGTATCGGGTAAGCCATGATGCTGGCACTCACCATATTGATGTCGCGTCGACTTATTTAGCTTAGCTGGACGGCCGAATGCGGTTCGTGAATGCTGCTGCCCAACGCTCAAGATCAGAAGCGGGCTGTGGCTTTTGCATAGGCGACAACCTTCGCTCCCGTCTTCTGAATCTTGATGTTAGGCACCCTTCGCATCGCAAGTGGAGTGAGCTTCGACATATTCCTTAAGCACAGCATCCATACGGGCTTGCCAGCCAGCTCCAGAAGCTCTGAAATAGTCAATAACTTCAGGACTATATCGGATTGAAACCAGCTGCTTTTTTCTATGCCAACTTTGGACGGCCGCGCAGCGCTCGCATGGGGACCATCGCGCTCATCTGCTCGTCTGTAAGCGGAAGGGCATCAGGATCTGATTCCGCTGCCGCTGTAATCAACTGATCTTCCTCAAGTGTCGGCATCTTCAGGTTGACCTTCCTTAATGGCTCTGACATAGTGATTGACCTCACGGCGATTGGCTCTGCGTAGGCTAATAATTCTCCTTGCTGGCTCGCGTTCTACAAAGGCTACAAAAAAGAGTATGTCTCCAATTGGAGCCAAGGCAACCATCCTTACTTCTCCATAGTCAGCCCGATCATCAACCCAGACGAGTGCTGCATCCCAGCTGAGCTCAGCTGCAGTCGCCAAGGAGAGGCCGTGCTTACTCAGGTTGGTCGCGTCCTTGCCAGGGTCGAAATCGAACTGCACGCTTTATCGTAGCTACGGAAAGTCCGCCCGTCAACTTCGTCTAAACAAGCAGTCTTCAGGTGGGCCTAACGCTCAAGATCAGCGGCGGTCAGGAGCTTAAGGGTTCATCACACAGTTTTTGTCCCGGCCGCTGGATCTTGATGTTAGACATTCATTGGAAAATTGACGGCCGCATCCTAAGGCTTTCTCTTGAAGTGATTCATCAATGCCATGCTCTTAACGAACCGTTGCATGTACTGGTTATTGATCTGATTCAGATCCTGATGCATGCAGAAATATTCATGCCCTGCTGGCAGATGATTAGTCCCAAAGGCTCTGTAGTCTGGTTCTCTGAGAACAAATAATGCCCTGAGATGTCGAATAGTCAAACGAACGTCAGCAGTGGGAGCCGAATCAAACCATCCGGATGCTCGCCAGATATGACTATTGCGTCCCCGCTGTATTGCAATTGTCGAGTTCAACCACCCCAGGGGAAGGGTAAGCTGGACATTTCCTGATGTAGGTGTGTACCTAGATCTCTTGTCATTGAAGTTTTGAATTGAGACGCAGACCTCAATTGCAATAACATCTATAAACCCACTAGGAATATGAGAATAGATATACATGCCATCAGGACGTGTTGTCTGGGCGACTGCGCCAGCAGGGTGAATAAAAGGCTGCGGGGAATTCGATGGGCAAGCACGCATCCAATAGCCCGTGTATGCGGGGATTGGCCAAGTATTGGTTCTGCGTGGCCAACGCACATCAAGAATCGATTTGGCCTGAGCATCAGAGAGAGTTGTTGGAGTGGCTGTCATAGACATGTCTAACAGTATTTCGGCGGGTCCGGTATCCATCCCCATCCGGGCTCATTGGCCGCATAAGATGCCTCCATGGCCATCGGCCCTTGCGCAGGACGTACACCAGCGTAGGGCTTTTGGAAGATTTGTCTCCTCGGCGTTGGGTTCATGGGCGGGTCCGCGAACCACATGTTCACACCGAACGAAAAAGTCCGCTGGGCTCGTCACCCCACCTGGGTCTTGATCCAGAATGTGCACATTAATCAGTGCGACCTTCCCGTCAAAGTGAGCCAGTAATTCTGGGTATCTGTTCCCGGATCGTGATGGTTCCACTGGAGCCGTCATGTTTCGTTTGTCCCTTTGATGGCAGTATTTTTCCCACTTTGATCACCTGAAGCGATAGCCACCGATGACCAGGCCTCTCGCCTGCACTTCAGATGCGAACTGCATTGAATGCCTCGCCTCTGGGTCGAAGTTGCAGCACCCACCTGCACGACGACGGCATGGGATTTCTGGCATTCATTGGTCAAGTGAATGAACAACAGCACAGCAAAACCCAGTCATCGACGACCCAAGCTTCCTGAGAATCCATTCCCAGAGCCGATTCGCCAGATCAACTCACCCTGCCACCAAGCACTTGGAGAGCAGTTCTGGCTGGTTTCGCGCACGGTGGGGCGCAAGCCCTAAGGGATGTGACGCAGTGGTTCCGCAGGGCGGTCGTCTGCCTAGGTTCCGAATAGGTGAACTCCTTCCAATACCAACAGGAGACGGACGATGACGGCCATCAGCCAGTGCCCTTTCGCAGGCCGCTCCGGGGCCCCCACTACCGCCGGGGACCAATCCAACCGGCACTGGTGGCCCCACCAGCTCAACCTTTCGATCCTTCACCAGCACGCGCCGGCCTCCAATCCGCTCGGGGCTGAGTTCAACTACGCCCATGCGTTCAACGAACTGGATTTCGCTGCCGTGAAGCGTGCTCTGAACGCGCTGATGACCGACTCCCAGGACTGGTGGCCGGCCGACTGGGGCCACTACGGCGGTCTGTTCATCCGCATGGCCTGGCACAGCGCCGGCACCTACCGCACCGGCGATGGCCGCGGCGGTGGCGGCACCGGCAACCAGCGCTTCGCGCCGATCAACAGCTGGCCCGACAACGGCAACCTCGACAAGGCCCGGCGGCTGCTCTGGCCGATCAAGCAGACCTACGGCAACCGGCTCTCCTGGGCCGATCTGATCATTCTGGCCGGCAACTGCGCCCTCGAATCAATGGGCTTTGCCACCTTCGGCTTCGGCGGCGGCCGCGTCGACATCTGGCAGCCGGAGGAAGACATCTACTGGGGCGGCGAAACAACCTGGCTCGGCGATGAGCGCTACAGCGGCGATCGGGAGCTGGAGAACCCCCTCGCCGCCGTGCAGATGGGGTTGATCTACGTAAATCCCGAAGGCCCTAACGGTGAACCAGACCCGGTGGCATCCGGCCGGGACGTGCGCGAAACCTTCGCGCGCATGGCCATGAACGATGAGGAAACGGTGGCCCTGGTGGCCGGCGGCCACACCTTCGGCAAGGCCCACGGGGCCGGCAGTCCGGAGCTGGTGGGACCCGCTCCGGAAGGGGCCAGCCTCGAGCAGCAGGGGCTGGGCTGGCACAACCGTTTCGGCAGCGGCAAGGGCGCCGATGCCACCACCAGCGGCATCGAGGGGGCCTGGAAGCCCAACCCCACCACCTGGGACCGGGGCTACTTCGAGATGCTCTTCGGCTACGAGTGGGAGCTGGAGAAGAGCCCGGCCGGCGCCTGGCAGTGGCGGGCGAAGGATGTACGCGAGGAGCACCTGATCCCCGACGCCCACGACCCCACCAGGCGGCACAGGCCGATGATGACCACAGCGGATCTTTCGCTGCGCTTCGATCCGATCTATGAACCGATCGCTCGCCGCTTCCACCAGGATCAGCAGGCCTTCGCCGATGCCTTTGCCCGCGCCTGGTTCAAGCTCACCCACCGCGACATGGGCCCGAAGGTGCTCTACCTCGGCCCCGAAGTACCGGATGAGGATCTGATCTGGCAGGACCCGATCCCCGCCACGGGCCATCCACTGATCGGCGCCGCTGCCATCGCCGAGCTCAAGGCCCGAGTGCTGGCTTCGGGGTTGACGGTGCCGGAGCTGGTGGCGACGGCCTGGGCATCGGCCTCCACCTATCGCGGCTCCGACAAGCGCGGCGGTGCCAATGGCGCCCGCCTGCGCCTGGCGCCCCAGAAGGACTGGGAGGTGAACCAGCCCGAGCAGCTTGCGCGGGTGCTGGCTGTGCTGGAAGGGATTCAACAAAGCTTCAACGCGGCCCAGGGTGATGGCACCCGGGTGTCGCTGGCGGATCTGATCGTGCTGGCCGGTGGCGCGGCAGTGGAAGCCGCCGCTGCCGCCGCTGGCCACGCCGTTGAGGTGCCCTTCAGCCCTGGCCGCACCGATGCCTCCCAGCAGCAGACCGATGCCGCCTCCTTCGCGGTGCTGGAGCCCCAGGCCGACGGCTTCCGCAACTACCAGAAGCGGGCCTTCAAGGTGCGGGCGGAAGAGCTGCTGATCGACCGGGCCCAGCTGCTGGGGCTGAGCGCGCCGGAGCTGACGGTGCTGGTGGGCGGCCTGAGGGTGCTGGGGGCCAACACCGGCGGCTCAGTCCATGGCGTGTTCACCCACCGCGTCGGCACCCTCAGCACCGACTTCTTCGTGAACCTGCTCGACATGGACACGGTGTGGACGCCCAGCACAGAGTCCGGCGAGAGCTTCGAAGGACGCGACCGCCGCACTGGCGAGCTGCGCTGGAGCGGCACCCGGGTGGATCTGGTGTTCGGCTCCAACTCCCAGCTGCGGGCCCTCGCGGAGGTGTACGCCCAGAACGATGGACCCGCCAGGTTCGTGGCCGATTTCGTTTCGGCCTGGGACAAGGTGATGACGCTCGATCGCTTCTCCTAAGCGTTTGCGGAAAAACCGCCTACCGGAGCGTCGGGTCCTTCACGAGCCGGCACCGGCGGCGCGGAGCGAACGATCGCATCCACCATCCGGGCGGTCTGCACAATCGGCGCCACATCGTGCACCCGCAGCACATCGGCACCCTGGGTGATCGCCTGGGCGCAGACAGCCGCCGTGCCCCACAGCCGCGCGCGGGGTCTGGGTTCGTTGAGCACCGCGCCGATGAAGCGTTTGCGCGAAGGCCCCACCAGCAGGGGGAACCCTTCGCGGCGCAGGTCCGCCAGCCCCCGCAGCAGCGCCAGGTTGTGCTCGGTGGTTTTGGCGAAGCCCAGGCCCGGGTCCCAGATCAGCTGATCAGTCCGGACCCCTGCCAAGTGCGCCGCCTCGCTGGCGCGCAGCAACTCCTCGCGCACCTCGGCCACCACATCGGCGTAGGCGGCCAGCCCATCCATGCTGCGGCTGTCGCCGCGGCTGTGCATCAGCACGTAGGGACAGCCGAACTCCGCCACCACCGAGAGGATCCCGGGGTCGCGGCGACCGCCGCTCACGTCGTTGATCCAGTGGGCGCCGGCCGCCAGAGCAGCCGCGGCCACCGGGGCCCGGAAGGTGTCGATCGAGATCAGTGGGCCGCCGCCTCCCGACCCAGATGAGGCGCGGATCAGCTCCAGCACCGGCAGGACCCGGGCGAGTTCTTTGCTGGCGTTGATCTCCGTCGCCCCGGGGCGGGTGCTCTGGCCGCCGAGATCCAGCAGATCAGCCCCCTGGGCCACCATCTGCCGTGCCTGGCGCAGCGCCGCTGCCGGGGTGGGGTAACGCCCCCCATCGCTGAACGAATCCGGCGTGAGGTTGAGCACTCCCATCACGAAGGTTCGCTCGCCCCAGGGCAGGAGGGCCGCCGGAGCGGGGGGCTTGGGCACGGGCCGGATCATCCGTACATCCCGCAACCCTATGGACCCGGCTGGCTCAGGCAGCTGACTGCCATACGATCCGGGGAATCGTTCGCCTGCCGGGTCAGCTGCCGATGGTCACTGCGCTGATCACAGGAGCGAACCGTGGCATCGGCCTGGAGTACTGCCGGCAGTTGCTCTCCCGGGGCGTCGCGGTGATCGCGGTCTGCCGCCAACCCTCCAGCGCCCTGCTTGATCTCGGTGTGCGGGTCGAAGCGGGCGTGGATGTCACCAGCAGCGGGTCGATCGCCGCTCTGGTCAAGCGGCTGGATGGCCTGCCGCTTGACCTGCTGATCCAGAACGCCGGCATCCTTGAGCCCACCGGCCTGCAGCCCCTGGATTGCGACAGCCTCCGTCGTCAGTACGAGGTGAATGCGATCGCGCCGCTGCAGCTCACTGCCGCCCTGCTCGACCAGCTGCAGCCGGGCGCCAAGCTGATCCTGATGTCCAGCCGGATGGGTTCGATCGCCGATAACGGCTCCGGTGGCTCCTATGGCTATCGGATGTCGAAAGTGGCGCTCTGCATGGCCGGAAAATCCCTGTCCATCGACCTCAGGGGGCGGCAGATCGCCGTGGCGATCCTCCATCCCGGCCTGGTCAGCACCGCGATGACCGGGTTCAGCTCCCAGGGGATCACGGCCATGGAATCGGTGCAGGGCCTGATCGCCCGGATCGATGCGCTCAACCTGGAGAATTCGGGTACGTTCTGGCACGCCAATGGATCGGTGCTGCCCTGGTAGGAGAGCGGTTCGCTGACGAGACGTCGCTGTTGAGCGTGATCATCCCGGTGCTCGATGAGGCCGGCGAGATCGGCCTGCTGCTGCCCCACTGGCGGGCTTTGCGAGAGGCTGGCGCCGAGCTGGTCGTGGTCGATGGTGGCAGCGCCGATGCCACGGTGTCGCTGATCGAGCGGGACGGCTTCGCCGTGCTGACCGCGCCCCGGGGCCGGGCCCGTCAGATGAATGCCGGAGCCGCCTCAGCCAGGGGTGGCTTGCTGATCTTTCTCCATGCCGACACCCGCCTGCCGGCCGCCGGACTCGATCTCGTGCGCCAGGCGCTCCGGGGGTGCCATGGCTGGGGTCGCTTCGATCTGGAGCTGGACGGCGGCGGCTGGCGCCTGCGCCTGGTGGCGGCGTTGATCAACGTCCGCTCCCGGCTCAGTGGCATCGCCACCGGCGATCAGGCCATCTTCGTCAGCCGCCAGTGCTTCGAGGCCATCGGCGGCTTTCCCGATCAACCGCTGATGGAAGACATCGAACTCTCGGCCCGGCTGCGGCGGCGGTCGTCGCCTGTCTGCCTGCGGGCGAAGGTGGTCACCTCCAGTCGCCGCTGGCGGCGTCACGGCATCACCCGCACGATCGTCACGATGTGGTGGCTGCGGCTGGCCTATGCCTGCGGTGTGCCCAGCTCGATGCTGGCCCGCTTCTACCGATGAACCTGGCGCGATGAGCGGCCCCTCCCTCTGCCGGATCGTGATTCTGGCCAAGGCGCCGGTCGCCGGATCCTGCAAGACCCGCCTGATCCCCGCCCTCGGTGCCGAGGGTGCCGCCGCCCTGGCCAGGGCCTTCCTGTTGCGCACGGTGGACGCCGCCCTGGCGGCCGGGATCGGCCCCGTTGAGCTGTGCGTCACCCCGCCGGCTCGGCAGCCGATCTGGGCCACGCTGCCGCTGCCGCCGACCCTGGCCTGGAGCGATCAGGGCCCGGGTGATCTCGGCCGTCGCATGGAGGAGGCAGCGGTTCGCACCCTGGCCGGTGGCGAGCGGGTGATCCTGATCGGCACCGACTGTCCAGCGCTTGGTGCCGCCGTCCTTTGCCAGGCCGCCGCCGATCTGATCCACCACGACGCCTCGATCGTGCCGACCGCCGATGGCGGCTATGCCCTGCTCGCCCTGCGGCGCCAGCATCCGACGCTGTTTCGGGCGATGCCCTGGAGCACCGACGCGGTGCTGGCTGAAACACGCTGCCGCCTGGCCGCCCTGGGCTGGTCGTCGCTCTACCAGCCCCTGCTGCACGACATCGACGTGCCCGCTGATCTGCGCCATCTGCCGATGTCTCTCAGGCAGGAGGCGATCAGGGTCCAGCAGTGTCTTCCCCCGGTCAGCATGATGAACACAGGCGTTGAACCTGATCCTGCGACCGGGGGGCTGCAGGCCTTTCTCGATCCGATCGAGCCCCTCAGCGGTAGTCCATCAAGCGGTTGTGATTCGTGGTCGCCTGGTCAGGAGTGAGCCGATGATCGCCCCGCACTCCCCTTGCGGGGCTGGGCTGCGCTATGGCCTCTGGGCCGCGGGGCCCCTGCTGGTCGCCCTGCTGGCCACCCCCCGGGCAGGGCTCCCGGCCTGGGCTCCGGCCCTGGCGATCACGGTCTGGGCCGTGCTGCTGGCCAGGCGGCCGGAGCAGTCGCTGCCGCTGGCCGCCCGTCGCTCCGCCGTGCTGGTGATCAGCCTGCTGGGCGGGCGCTATCTGATCTGGCGGATCGGCTCCACCCTCAACCTCACCAGTGCCGCCGGCACGGCGCTGAGCCTGACGATGCTGGCGGCTGAACTGATCCTGCTGGTCACCGGCCTCCTGCAGCTCTGGCTCACCTGGGCCCGCCAGCCGCCCGTGGCCGAGGAAGCGGCCGCCGCCGAGCGGGCGCTGCAGCGGCGGATCGCCTGGCAGCCCGCCCAGGTGCCCTCGGTGGATGTGCTGGTGCCGAGCCGGGGTGAGCCGCTGGATCTGATCGAGCGCTGTCTGCGCGGCTGCCTCGGCCTCGATTACCCGCGCCACCTGGTCTGGCTGCTCGATGACAGCGGTCGCGAGTCGCTCCGCCTGCTCTGCCGTCAGCTCGGTTGTCGCTACCTCAGCCGCCCGGACCACAGCCATGCCAAGGCGGGCAACCTCAACCATGCCCTGCCCTGGCTCACCGCTGATCTGCTGGTGGTCTTCGATGCCGACGTCGTTCCCCGCCGCTCCTTTCTCCGTCGCACCGTCGGCCTGTTCGACGATCCCCTGGTGGGTTTCGTGCAGACGCCGCAGTCGTCGATGAACGCGGATCCGGTGATGCGGAACCTGCGGCTCGAGCCCTGGCTGATGCCCGATGAGGAGAGCTTCTACCGCTGGATCGAGCCCACCCGCCAGGCGATGGGGGCGGTGGTCTGCGCCGGCACCTCCTTCGTGATGCGCCGCTCGGCCCTGCTGCAGGTGGGAGGCTTCGAGACCGGCACACCCTCCGAAGACCTGGCCACCGGCATCCGCCTGGCCGCCGCCGGCTACCGCAACCTCTATCTCGACAGCAAGCTCAGCGCCGGCCTGGCACCGCTGTCGATCGCCGCGATGGCCCTCCAGCGCTGCCGCTGGGCCGGCGGCACCCTGCAGACCCTGCGCACCGGCGCCAGTCCGCTCAGCATCCCCGGCCTCACCCCCTGGCAGCGGATCGCCTATCTGGAGGGCATCCTGCACTGGTTCAACGTGGTGCCGCAGCTGGTCCTGCTGCTCATGCCGCTCAGCTTCGGTCTGCTCGGGGTGCTGCCGATCGTGGTGCGGGGATCCGGGCTGCTGAGCATGGCCCTGCCCTTCTACCTGAGCCAGTTGCTGCTGGTGCGCTGGTTCAGCCGTGGCGCCCGCAACGCCCTGCTGCCGGAGCTTTACCGCTGGATCTTCCTGATGCCGCTGGTGACGGCCGTGCTCGGCGCGATCGCCGGCAGGCCGCCGCGCTTCCGGGTGACGCCGAAGACGCTGGCGCCGGCTGGGCAGAGGGCTGTCGATCCCGGCCTGCTGGTCCCCCTGCTGCTGCTGCTCGGCCTGCAGGGGCTCAACCTGGCCTTGCTGATCGTCCGGCCGGGAGCGTTCGGTTTCAGCAGCCAGGCGCTCGGCCTCAACTGGGCGGCCCTGGGCACCGCCAGCCTGCTGCTGGCGCTCCGCACCTGCTGGGACCGTCCCCAGGAGGACGCGATTCCCTGGTTTTCGCTCGATGCCCCGCTGGTGCAGCTGCGTGGCAAGCGGGGGCTGGGGCCCGCCCGGATCCTGGCGATCAGCGAGCAGGGGGTGGAGCTGGTGATGACAGCCGAAGCCGAGCTGGGTGCGCCCGCTGCCCTGCTCTGGCCGGGCCTCGACCTGCCCCCCCTTCCCCTGCATCTGGAGCGGATCCAGCCAGGCCGCCGCGGCTGCCGAATCGGTCGCCGGCTCGGTTGTCGCTGGGCTCCGTTGAGCCACTCCCAGAGCGAAGCGCTGGATCGATTGCTCTACCGGGGGGAGGGCACCTGGCCCCGGCGTCAGGCCCCGTTCGAACCGTTCGCTCTGGTGGCGGTGCTGGCCCAGCTGCTCAGGCCCGTGCCGCCCCAGGGCTGGTTTCGACGCAGTGTGCTCCCAGGGGTTGCAAGATGAAGGACCTCGCCGGATTTGCACCATGGAAGCCCGCTGGAACGATGCCGTCCTGGCTGTCAGTGATGACATCGTCAAGCTGGAAGGCAATGCGTACTTCCCCGCCGAAGCCCTCGTCCAGGACCATTTCCGCCCTTCCAGTCACCGCAGCGTCTGCGGCTGGAAGGGGGAGGCCCACTACTACGACGTGGTGGTGGGCGAGAAAGTGAATGCCAACGCCGCCTGGTTCTATCCCGAGCCCAAGGAAGCCGCCGCCGAAATCAAGGGCCGCATCGCCTTCTGGAAAGGTGTTCAGGTGCGCGGCTGAGCCTCCGCCTGCTCCGGCCAGCCCACGATCATCCCGGCGATCGGGATGGCCAGAAACACCCCCAGCAACCCCGCCACCCGTTCGCCGATGAACAGGGCAAAAAACACCACCACCGGGCTGATGTTCAGGGCTTTCCCCATCACTCTTGGATGGATCAGGTTGTCTTGAATCTGCTGCAGGATGATCGAGGCAACCACCACAGAAAGGGCCATCCATGGCCCCTGGGTGAGCAACACGAGGCTGGTGATCGTGATCACACCCAGGATGGCGCCGATGCCGGGAATGGCATCGAGAACCCCCACTACCAGTGCAAGCACCAGGGAGAACTTCACACCAAGCAGGGCGAAAATCAAAAAGCTGGTTACCGATAGAAACAGCACCAGGGTCATCTGGCCGCGCAGAAAGCCGAGCACATTTTTCTGCACGCTCCGGTCGAAACCCTCACGATGATCAATCGGCACCAGTCCCAGCAATGAGGTCCATAACCTGGTGCCATCGGCGAGCATGTAGATCGTGATCACCGGCAGGATGATGGCCGTGAACAGGTTGGCAACTGCACCTCCAAGCACGCCAAAGCCGGTGCCGAAGCTGGTCCTGATCACGGTGATGATCTGATCGATATTGAGCTGCTTGAAGTAGCTGTGAAAGGGAAAGTCCGAATCTTTCAGACTGGCCAGAAGATCATTGATCAAACTGCTGCCCTGGTTGAGCAGTTGAAACCCAAGGATCGTGATGGATCCAGTCAGGACGCTGACCACTCCAATGCAGACGATCACGATGGCCAGCCAGCGTGGCAGCCAGGCGGTGAGGAAACGAACGGGGTAATCCATCAACACGGCCAGAATTGCCGCCAGGATGAAGATCGAAAGAACAGGATAGAAAAAGGCGATCAGGGCCACTCCTGCCCAGCCACAGGCAAACAGCAACAGGAAACGAACGAGATTGGAATTGTTGATTGAGGCCCAGGGGGCGGACTCTTCCCGATTCATGGCGTTCAGCTGGCTGGCAGCAGCGTAAGCCCGCCTGGCCTGAGCGAAGCCTGATGGGGCGGTTCAGCGGCTGCTCGAATCGAGGCGAAGGCCGGTTTTCAGGCCGTTGCAGGTTCTGCGCTGATGGCTATGCCGCACTCTGTCATGAAAGGCTTGTGGAGAGGATCCCGGAGGCGCCCCTGAATTGCCTGCCAAACGCTAGACTAACTACGTGGATAGTTCACATAAACCCTGTCACCCACCAAACCGCCGGTTTTTGAGTTGAATCTCTGAGCCATTGGTGGAGCCAAGCTCCCCGTTGCTTTCGTTCCCCACTCCTTGTTTCCGTCACCCCCCTTGGCGAATCCCAGCGATCAATCCGTAGCCCTGGCCGAGCCAATCGCCAGCCAGAACAGTGAATCTGGTGGCAGCAGATCGGTGCAGCGGGCTGATTTCGTTCTGGCTCCCTATGTGAGGAGCAACAACCTCTGGGCCACCTGGCAGATCGCCAACACCCTGGTTCCCTATGCCTTGCTCTGGTATCTGCTGGTGCAGGCGGCGCAATTCTCCCCATGGCTGGTGCCGCCGTTGCTGGTGCTGACGGTGTTGTTCTCGGGGCGTTGTTTCTCCCTGATGCATGACTGCGGTCACCAGTCCCTGTTCCGTTCCAAGGCCGTGAATCGTGGAGTGGGTTTTCTGTTGGGAGTGGTCAATGCGATTCCTCAGTATCCCTGGTCCCGCGGCCACGCTTTCCATCACAAGCACAATGGAAATTGGGATCTCTATCGCGGTCCCTCGGCTTTGGTGAGCTCCGAAACTTTCCTGGCGATGGGGCCATTTCAGCAGGGATTTTATCAGTTTCTACGCCACCCCCTGATGCTCTTTCCAGGTGGCTTTTTCTATCTGGTGATCAAGCCAAGGCTTGCCCTCCTGCTCGGCAGCGTTGATTTTGCCGGCCATGCCATTCGTTGCTGGCGCAGTGATCTGGGCATCGGCTTCAAGCAGATTCGCAGCACCTACAAGCCGAAGTATTGGTACACCGATCTGGAATTTCAGGATCTTCTTCTCAACAACATCTGCGTGGTGGGGAGTTGGATCCTCCTCAGCCAGCTGATCGGAACTGCTCTGTTCTGGACTCTTTATTCGATTGTGATGGCCTGCTCGGCCGCTCTGTTCATCTGCATCTTCTTTGTGCAGCACAATTTCGAAGGGTCCTATGCCCATCGCACTGAGGGTTGGAGCTCACTCACCGGTGCGATTGAAGGCACCAGCCTTTTGAAGCTTCCCGCCATTTTTAACTGGTTCACCGCCGATATCGGCTACCACAACATTCATCACCTCTGCTCAAGGATCCCGAATTACCATCTCCAGGCTTGCCATCAGCGCAATGCCTCCCTGCTCAGCAGCGCCACCACACTCACGATCCGGCAGATCCCCGAATGCTTCAAATTCATTCTTTGGGATCGAGACACCGACAGTCTGCAGTCGGTGGCTCAGGTGCAGCAGGCTGCCCAGGCCGCTGGGGCCTGAGCCCCGCGGCCCTGGTGCCGGGCTGAATGCAACAGCTTCTGTTCAGCGTTCACCCAGCAGCTCTGCCCAGGTGGGGGCTGTGCTGATCGGCGTGAAATCGTCGCTGGCTTTGGCTTTGACAGGCTTGCTCAGCGAGGTCCGGCTGAATGGACTGGCCACTGCGCCCGGGCGTTGGCGGCGGTGCCGGCGACCGGGAGCGGCTTGCTGATCTGGGTGGATGAACTTGGTTTTCATGGGTTGAGAAGGGGGTATGGATCAACATCCGCTGGCTGGTGCTCCCAGGCTCTGGCCTGGTTTCAGAACATGATCAAAAGAGAAACCCGGTCAGGGGTTTGGCCTGTCGCTGAAGCGCTGCGATCAGGGGATCTGACTGGTGTCCGCTGGCTCGCTGGTGCCTGGAAGGCGGGCGCGGGCTTGAGAGTGACTGTTGGCTGAACGTGACTGCTGGCTGAACCGGAATGTTGGCTGAACGTGATCGGCCCCTCGCGGAGCTTCGGCCGATTCCATTGACCATAGTCCGTGGCAAGGCCTTTGCAACACGAACAGCAACTGGATCAGATCAGATCAGATCAGATCAGTTCTGGATGGAGGGGGTCCCCTTTGAACGGTCCGGCCACATGGGAGGTGATCCAGCCGCCGTAGAAGCCGCCCTGCTGGGGACGCACCGCCTCGCCATCCACCCAGCAGCCCTCCATCCGGCCCGGGTAGAGGGCAAACCAGCCGGCCAGGGGCGCGTAGGCCGGCGTTGGTGCCGGGTAGTTCCAGACGGCCCGCTGGATTCGCCGTTGGCCCACCACCAGATCGAAGTAGCAGGCCACCCCCTTCCATTCGCAGAAGCTCCCGCCCGCCACCGGCTGCAGCAACTCCAGCCGCAGGTGGTCCGGGGGCAGGTAGTAGGTGGGGGGGTGGAAGGTTTCCAGCACCCGCAGCGAACGGCGGGTGTCACAGAACAGTTCGCCCAGGGCGCGCACCACCACATGGGAGTCGCAGGCCACCAGGGCCGGAGGGCGCGGATAGTCGGCGGCCCGCTCCACATCCCCCGCCTGGCTGGAATGCCGTTGTTCAGCCCGGTCCATCAGCCCAATCCCCCTGAATTCCGTGCCACCGGAGCGCCTCATCGGCAACCATCCTTGACCACAATGTCGTGAGCATGGCCTTCCCTCCTTCCGATCGGCTGTCGATCCGCCTCGACCGGGCCCTGGCCCGGCTGGGGGGCACCGCCCTGATTCCCTTGATTCCGCTTGGCTTGGCCTGGGGTCAGGAGCTGGCCGATCAACTCCTCTTCGGCGGCCGGTGGAACCTGCCGATGCTGCCGGGGGGGAGCTTTCTCGGTGTTCTCACCGCGCCGTTCAGCCACAGCGGCTTCGATCATCTGATCGGCAACAGCTTCTGGTTCCTGCCGCTCTCCTGGCTGGTGCTGCTCAAGAGTCGGCGCGACTACCTGGCCGTCTGGCTGGGGACCTACCTGCTGGCGATTCCGGTCTGGCTGTTCTGGCCCGCTGGCAGCCACGGGCTCTCCGGGGTGGTGTTCGGCCTGCTGGGCTATCTGGTTGTGATCGGCTTCCTGGAGAGGCGGCCCCTGGCGCTCGCTCTCTCCGTGTTCAGCCTGATCAGCTACGGCGGCTTCCTGCCTGGCCTGCTGCCCTTCTTCTCCCCACCGGGAATCAGCTGGATCGGTCATGCCTCCGGCTTTGCCGGTGGCGTGCTCGCCGCCCTGGCTGTCTACCGTGAGCCGAGCCGGCCCAGTCGATCCTGAGTGGTCTCGGCCACGTCCTCCACCTTTCTGTCGCGCTTCCTGCCGCTGTTGCCGATGTCCTGTCCCCGCTGTGGCAGCTGGAATGTTCGCCGGGATCGCAGCCTGGCCGGTCGCATGGTCTGCGGAAACTGCAGCATGCCCCTGGGCAAGGGCCAGGCAACCTCGCTGGGCGGCCGGCGTCGCCGCCTCTCGGGGATCGGCGCCGGACGTGGAAGGATCTGGCGCTGGGCCTTGCCGCTCGGCCTGCTGCTGCTGGTGGGCGCCCATCTCGCCCAGCTGAGCGGGCGGGATCAGCCGTCCTGGCCCCCGGCCCCTCAGACGCTTCGCTGAGCCCGGAGCACTGGGAACTGCGCCCGTTCAGCCGTGGATGAAGCTGCGCAGACGCCGGGCCTCGGCGCCGGCCCGCTGTTGCAGCTCGGCGGCCGTGCGCTGGGCCTCATCCCGTTCCCTGGCCTGAAGCAGGTCGGCTTCTTCGACCTCAAACCCCTCCCGCCGGGCCAGGGCCAGGAAGCTGGCCAGATCGAGCGGTTCAGCGAGCTCGGCCGAGATGGCTGGGCTGAGCTGGGCGTGGCGCAGGAAGGCATCGAGTTGGGGCAGGCCCATGGATCTTCCGCTTTCACACGACCCGTTTTAGCGGATCGGCTCACGGCGTTCCGGCGGGTCTTCGCCGGAGCCCTCCCGGACCTCCTGCATGGTGAAGCGGCTGATCAGCAGACCCATCACCATCGCCATGTAGATCGGTCCGATCACGCTGAGGGCGATGCTCGTCATCTGGGCCATGGGGGTGCGGGGCAGCACATCGCCGAACCCCACGGTGGTGAGGCTCACGAAGGCGAAGTAGTTGAGGTACACGAAATCCAGCTCCCACACCTTCGTCTGCGGGTAGCCAGTCGCTCCGGCGGCCTGCAGCAGGCCCTGCGGATTGCTCAGGCTGGAGAAGCTGCCGGGCTGAACTGTTTCCAGCGCTGTGACCAGCAGTCCGGCCGTGAGCCCCAGCAGCAGATAGCCGGCCGTCGCACCCATCAGCACCTGTCCGTTCACGGTGCGTTCCTCGGCCAGGAACCCCACCAGCCGCACCAGGCTCAGTCCAATGAACAGGGTGATCAGCACCAGCAGGGGCAGGCCGCTCTGCCGGTTCGCCACCGGCGTGACGTACCAGAACCACTGGGAGATGATCGCCGCGGCGCCGAGCAGCCGGTAGGGCAGATCCCAGCGCTTCGCTTCGGCTGCCTGGCGCGACCGCCCTCCCAGTTCGACAACCAGCAGAAAGCAGATCAGGTTGTAGCCGATCGCCCCGAGCACCCGCAGGCTGGACGGCACCGCCAGGCTGATCATCACCAGCAGGGTGAGAACCAGCAGGGTTCTGTAGAAGCGGTGGCGGCGGCGCAGCCGCGCTCCAGCAGGAAGGCTCTGGTCGTAAGGAAGCGGCACCGATGGGGGTGTGCAGACGTGGCCCCATTCTCGGAGCGCGCCGCTGCCGTTCAGTCGAACAGGTCCCGTTGGCGAGGCGGGGCGAGTCCCCGGGGCAGCGCTTCCCATTCCCGGGGGTCCCAGCCCACCATCAGCGGTTCGAGTGCCCGCAGCCCCGCGCCGTCGGTCTGGGCCAGCCAGGCCTCCTCCAGGCCATCGGGAAGGATCACCGGCATCCGGTTGTGGATCGGGGCGACCAGGGTGTTCGGGGCCGTGGTCAGCACGCAGCAGCTCTCCACCTCACTGCCGTCCGGTCCGATCCAGCGATCCCAGAGGCCGGCCAGCCAGAAAAGCTGCCGGTCGCGTCGCTGAATCAGCCAGGGTTGTCTGCCCAGTCGGCCGCGGGGGGATGTCCACTCGTAGAAGCCATCGGCGGGCAGCAGGCAGCGACGATGCCGCCAGGCCCCTTTGAAGGTGGCTTTCTCGGCCACCGTTTCACGGCGGGCATTGATCGGTCGTGCTGCCGCCAGGGGATCCCGGGCCCATTCAGGCAGCAGGCCCCAGAGCAGCAGGGCGCTGCCGATCACCCCGTGTTCCTGGCGCAGGGCCAGCACCGGCTGGCCCGGGCTGACCTGCGCAACCGGGGCGTAATGGGCGGCGAGCTCGCCTGGAAGGCTGCCCCTCAGGCGGGGCAGAAGCCGATCGAGTTCGGTGCTGAGGGAATAGCGACCGCACATGGCAGCAGAAGATCACGTTCGGTTCTCACTCCCCGGGTCAGGGGCCGGGGCCCGGGCAGCTCGGCCTAGCTTGGCCCCAGTGAGCAGCGGCAATTCATGGCCATCCGCCAGGACGACAATCCCCCGAACAGGCGATCCGGCATCATCAACCTTGTGCTGATCGGCTTCGGCGTCCTGTTGCTGCTCAGCAACTTCCTGCCGAACCAGTCCGCCCAGGTGCCGCGGGTTCCCTATTCCCTGTTCATCAACCAGGTCGACGACGGCAACGTCAAGCGGGCCTTCATCACCCAGGACCAGATCCGTTACGAGCTGAGCAACGCACCGGAAGGCAGCCCCTCGGTGCTGGCCACCACGCCGATCTTCGACATGGGTCTGCCCCAGCGCCTGGAGCAGAAGGGGGTGGAGTTCGCCGCCGCACCGCCGAAGCGGCCCAATTTCTTCTCCACCCTGTTGAGCTGGGTGGTGCCGCCGCTGATCTTCATCCTGGTGCTGCAGTTCTTCGCCCGCCGCAGCGGCCTGGGCGGGGGCGGTGCCCAGGGGGCCCTGAGCTTCACCAAGAGCAAGGCCAAGGTTTATGTGCCCGATGAGGAATCCCGGGTCACCTTCGCCGATGTGGCCGGCGTGGATGAGGCCAAGACCGAACTCAACGAGATCGTCGATTTCCTCAAAACCCCCGAGCGCTATACCGCCATCGGCGCCCGCATCCCCAAGGGTGTGCTGCTGGTGGGGCCTCCGGGAACGGGCAAAACCCTGCTGGCCAAGGCCGTGGCCGGTGAAGCCAGCGTGGCCTTCTTCATTATTTCCGGCTCGGAGTTTGTCGAGCTGTTCGTCGGCGCCGGCGCCGCCCGCGTCCGCGACCTGTTCGAAGAGGCCAAGAAAAAAGCGCCCTGCATCATTTTCATCGACGAACTGGATGCGATCGGCAAGAGCCGCTCCGGCTCAATGGGCGTGGTGGGCGGCAACGACGAGCGGGAGCAGACCCTCAACCAGCTGCTCACCGAGATGGATGGCTTCACCGGCCAGGACAAACCGGTGATCGTGCTGGCGGCCACCAACCAGCCCGAAACCCTCGATGCCGCGCTGTTGCGGCCCGGTCGCTTCGACCGGCAGGTGCTGGTGGATCGCCCCGACCTCTCCGGCCGCCGCAAGATCCTCGACATCTACGCCAAGAAGGTGAAGCTGTCCTCGAGCATCGACATCGACAAGATCGCCCAGGCCACCAGCGGCTTCGCCGGCGCTGATCTGGCCAACCTGGTGAACGAGGCGGCCCTGCTGGCGGCCCGCGCCTACCGCACCGAAGTGGAGCAAGCCGATCTCAATGAGGCGATCGAGCGGGTGGTGGCAGGTCTTGAGAAGAAGAGCCGCGTGCTCCAGGACGACGAGAAGCGTGTGGTGGCCTTCCACGAAGTGGGCCACGCCATCGTCGGGCACCTGATGCCTGGCGGCAGCAAGGTGGCCAAGATCTCGATCGTGCCCCGGGGCATGAGCGCCCTCGGCTACACCCTGCAGCTCCCCCAGGAGGAGCGGTTCCTCAGTTCCAAGGAAGACCTCGAAGGCCAGATCGCCACCCTGCTCGGTGGTCGCTCGGCTGAGGAGATCGTGTTCGGAGAAGTCACCACCGGCGCGGCCAACGATCTGCAGCGAGCCACCGACATCGCCGAGCAGATGGTGGGCACCTATGGCATGAGCGACACGCTCGGCCCGCTCGCCTACGACAAACAGGGCGGCAACCGTTTCCTCGGCAACGGCTCCAACCCGCGCCGCTCGGTGAGTGATGCCACCGCCCAGGCGATTGACAAGGAGGTCCGCGGCCTGGTCGACCGGGCCCACGATCGTGCTCTGGCGATTCTGCAGAGCAACCGGGGCCTGCTCGATGACATCGCCAGCAAGATCCTTGAGAAGGAGGTGATCGAGGGCGATGAACTCAAGGCCCTGCTCTCATCCAGCAACCTGCCTGAATCCGCCGTCCTGGCTGAACCGGTGCCGGTCGGGGCCTGAGCGCTGCGGCCCCTCCCCTTGACGGAGGGGCCCCTGATCCCGGATAAGGGTTGTTTGGTGAAGGGGTCATGAACCCTCCGTTCTCCAGCCCCGATCCAGCCCTGGCGCCCCTCAAGGGTCGCGACCTGCTCTCCAGCGCTGATTTCAGCCGTGACGAAACCCTCGCTCTGCTGCAGCTCGCGGCCGATCTGAAGAGCGGCCAGCGCCGCATCGATCTACAGGGCAAGGTGCTGGGCCTGATCTTCACCAAGGCCTCCACCCGCACCCGGGTGAGCTTCTCGGTGGCGATGGCCCGGCTCGGCGGCCAGACCCTCGACCTCAACCCCGCCGTCACCCAGGTGGGGCGCGGCGAACCGATCGCCGATACGGCCCGGGTGCTGAGCCGCTATGTGGATGCGTTGGCGATCCGCACCTTCGCGCAGCAGGATCTGGCTGATTACGCCCACTGGGCCTCCATCCCGGTGATCAACGCCCTCACCGATCTGGAGCACCCCTGCCAGGCCCTGGCCGATTACCTCACCGTGCAGGAAGCCTTTGGAAGCCTGGCCGGCCTGAACCTGGCCTATGTGGGCGACGGCAACAACGTGGCCCACTCCCTGTTGCTCTGCGGCGCCTTGCTGGCGGTGAATGTGCGGATCGCCTGCCCAGCTGGATTCGAGCCGGAGCCGGCCGTGCTGGCTGTGGCCCGGCAGCTGGCGGCGGGGCGCTGCAGCATCACGGTGACGCAAGACCCGCTGGCCGCCGTGCGCGGTGCCCAGGCCCTCTACACCGATGTCTGGGCGTCGATGGGGCAGGAGGAGGAGCAACGGGAGCGGCAGCAGGCCTTCGAGGGGTTCTGCCTCGATGAGGCCCTGCTGGCCGAAGCCGATCCCCGCGCCATTGTTCTGCACTGCCTGCCGGCCCACCGCGGCGAGGAGATCAGCGCCGGTGTGATCGAGGGATCCGCCAGTCGCGTCTTCGATCAGGCCGAGAACCGCCTGCACGTCCAGCAGGCCCTGCTGGCCGCCTTGCTGGGCGGCCTCTGAACCCCCGGCCAGCCGGCGGGGCTGGAGCGGGGCTGGACAAATCAGTCGATCAATGGCACAAATGTACTGACGGCGCCTGAACCCAGACGGTGATCTCTCTGAATGCTCAGGCCCCTGAGCCCCACACCAGCCTCACACCCGCCCAGCAGGAGCTCTACGACTGGTTGACCGGTTACATCGGCAGCCACCGCCACAGCCCCTCGATCCGCCAGATGATGGAGGCGATGGGGCTGCGCTCGCCGGCACCGATCCAGAGCCGGCTCCGCCACCTCCAGCAGAAGGGCTGGATCACCTGGCAGGAGGGTCAGGCCCGCACCCTGCAATTGCTCGGCGGCCAGCTCCAGGGCATCCCGGTGCTCGGAGCCGTAGCGGCCGGCGGCCTGGTGGAGCCCTACGACGACATCCAGGAGCGGCTCGATCTGAAGCCGCTGCTCGACACCCGGGGCCTGTTCGCCCTCACCGTCAACGGCGACAGCATGGTGGATGCCCACATCGACGACGGCGATGTGGTGCTGATGCAGCCGGTGCCGGAGCCGAGCCGGCTGAAGCCCGGCACGATCGTGGCCGCCCTGGTGGAAGGCAGCGGCACCACCCTCAAGCACTTCCATCGCCAGGGCTCCCAGGTGCGGCTGGAGGCCGCCAATCCCGCCTATGCGCCCATCCTGGTGGAGGCCGATCAGGTGTCGGTGCAGGGCCGGCTGGTGGCGGTCTGGCGCCAGGTCTGAGCTGCCCGCCGGCATGTATGTTGGCGAATGAAGGGGCCATAGCTCAGCTGGTAGAGCACCTGCATGGCATGCAGGGGGTCAGCGGTTCGAATCCGCTTGGCTCCATTCAAGAAAGGCAGTCGTTGCCAGTGGTTTCGGGTTCACACTCGAAACCTTGTGCGGCATGAAATGGCCTGCTCGCGCATTCCTGCGCCCGCTTCTGCGCTCCCTTCTGCGCTGCCGTGGACCACCCCTCAACCCAGCGGCGGCCCCGACCCAGCAGCGGCCCCGACCCAGCGGCGAAAAGTCTGACAACTGGAGAGTTCCGGCTGATCCAGAAACTGGCCCTACAAGGACTGCTCAACCCAGGGTGGGAAGGCAAGCGAGAGGTTTTCGAGGCTTGCAAGGATCTCCCCAGGCGCCTTCCCGAACATTGATCAGGTGGAGCGGTGTGGCGGCAGGATGCATGCCTTCACTCCGAGCAGACGCCCGCATGGCACAGACGCTCTCCGGCATCGGCGGCCTGGCCCACATCGGCATCCGCGTTCACGACATGGAGCGATCAGCGGCGTTCTACGCCAGGCTCGGCTTCCAGTTTGTGGCCGGGCCGATCGGGCCGGAACCGGTCGCGATCCTCAGCCACCCCAGTGGCGTGGAAATCAATCTGATCCTCAATGCCCCCACGGCCGCTGAACCAACGTTCTGATGGACGGCCCGGAGAAGCCCGCGGGTATCACCCACTTCGCCCTGCTCTGCAACGACCTCGACACCGCGATCAAGGAATTGCGGGCCCTGGGCCTGGAGCCGAGCGCCGGGCCGGTGGACTTCGGTGGCAAGGCCCAAGGCCTGTTCCTGCGGGATCCCGACCGCAACGTGATCGAACTGCACCAGCGGCTCTGACTTCGCCGCCGAGGCGGGGCCATCGGCGCCGGACATTCGGGGGAGGTGTTTTGCTTACTGCTCTGTGGATTGAAAGTTGGCCGATATATTTTAAATGTTTTGGATGACTTGGCTCAAGTGTCGCTCCGATCCCATTTCTCTTCGATGGCGGTGACACTAATCTCACATCCGTCTCCAAAACTGTAGACGGCCTTACACTCACCTTCATCAACTTTTAGCCGACTGCCACAACCATTGCCGATGATGATGGCCTGTGCCTCACTTTTTCAGGAGTCGGCCTGGCCTTCTGACCCTGATTAATCAGTTCTCAGTTGGCCTTTTCGGCGCCTGTCCAGCTGATCTCCTACGAAGTGGGTTTCATTTCGGAAGGTGCCAGTGGGCAGGTGTTCACCTTAAGCCAGGCTGGTGACACCTCGATCGAATCAAACTTTGTGATTTTGCCACAACGAGTTTGAGCAGCCAATTTGTTGCAGAAGCGGGTACACCGATCTCCGTAGCACGCACCACTCACCAATCGACGATTTTGTATGCCTTCAGTTCCGCCGGCTCACCGTGGAGAGCAGCCATGGTCCTGTTCAGGGGCTACTGCCGGTTCTGGGCGGAGCTGCCGCCATTGCTGCCAGCCGTAATCTCAGGGACCGAATCCGATCGGCCCTACCTTTCGCCAGCCGTACCCTCGGCTTATCGATCGTTATCTGTCCTGCTGGTGATTCCGGCCCATCACTCCCCGATCAACACGGTTCCGCAATCGAGGTTGTAGAAGCCTCCAACGATCTTCAGCTGTTCGGTTGCAAGCCTTTCGGCCACAGGCGCCGCGCTTTTCAGTTGTTCCACCACCAGTTCAATGTTGGCGCGAACGGCATTGTCGAGCAGATCTCCCGGTTGATCCCTGGCCCGATCAACGGCTGGCTGGATCGCCCTGAGCAGGGTGCTCACGTGGCCGGGGATCTCGGCGTGTTTGAGGGTGGCGGCCACGGCGCCACAGCGCTCATGGCCCAGCACCACCACCAGGGAGGTGCCGAATTCCTCTGCCGCATATTCGATGCTGCCAAGAATTGCATCATCAAGGATGTTGCCCGCCACCCGGATCACGAAGAGGTCACCGAGGCCCTGATCAAAGATGATCTCGGGTGGTACCCGCGAATCGGCGCAACCGAGGATGATCGCGAACGGGTGCTGGCCTGCTGCGATCACCCGCATCCGGCTGCCTGATTGATGGTGGTGGGAGGCATCCCCGCTCACGTAGCGATGATTGCCCGCCTTGAGCCGCTCAAGGGCGTGGTTGGGGTTCATGAACAACCGATCCCAGGCATGGCCGATCCTGCTGACCCAATGGTGAGGGCTTCGCGGCGAACCTACCGTTCCTGGCTGCGACCAACGGTGTTGATCGCAGCCGCCACCACCTTTCCCTCCATGGCCATCGGGCAAGACTCCGTGGGCTCGGCGTAGAGGCCCCGCAGGCCCGCCTCACTCGCCGGTGCCACCCCCCGCTCGGTGATCAGGGCCGTGACCAGCCGGGCGGGGGTCACGTCAAAGGCGGGGTTGAAGCCGGCGCTGCCATCGGGGGTGAGTTGCACCGTGGTGGCGGCGGATTGGGCGGCGGCAGGGTCTGCGGAGCTCCCCGCCGGCTTGCCGCTGATGTGGGTCACCTCCTCGGCTGAGCGCGCCTCGATCGGGATCAGGGCGATCCCGTCGTCGATTGTCCAGTCGATCGTGGAGGACGGCAGGGCGACATAGAAGGGCACGCCGTTGTCGTGGGCGGCGAGGGCCTTGAGATAGGTGCCGATCTTGTTGCACACATCGCCGCTGCGGGTGGTGCGATCGGTGCCCACGATCACGGCATCCACCTCGCCGTGCTGCATCAGGTGGCCGCCGGCGTTGTCGACGATCACGGTGTGGGGCACCCCTTCCCGCCCCAGCTCGAAGGCCGTGAGGCTGGCTCCCTGGTTGCGGGGGCGGGTTTCATCCACCCACACATGGATCGGCATCCCGCTGCGGTGCGCCTTGTAGATCGGCGCCAGGGCCGTGCCCCAGTCGACGGTGGCCAGCCAGCCGGCATTGCAGTGGGTGAGCACGTTGAGAGGCTCGTGCTGCCGCTCGCTCGGCCGTGCCGTGGCGATGGCGCGAAGCAGCGCCAGGCCGTGGTCGCCGATCGCCTCACACATCTGCACGTCTTGCTCGGCGATTGCGGCGGCTTCGGCGCGGGCAGCCTCAGCCCGCTGCTCCAGCGGCAGCGGCAGCACGCGCGTCCGCACCCTCTCCAGCGCCCAGCGCAGGTTGATCGCCGTGGGCCGGGTGGCGTTGAGCTGCTCGAAGGCAGCCGCCAACGCCGCATCGCTGGGATCGTGCTGCAGGGCAAGCATCAGCCCGTAGGCCCCGGTGACACCGATCAGCGGCGCCCCCCGCACCACCATGGTGGCGATCGCTGTCGCCGCCTGATCGAGCGTGGCGAGCGAGCGGGTTTCGAAGCGGTGCGGCAGCAGGGTCTGATCGATCACACCGACTGAGCGCCCCCCCTCCTCCAACCAGATCGTGCGCCAGGGCCGGCCTTCGATGTTCATGCGGGAAGCGGGGGGTGCGGGCATCGGCTTCATTCTTCCGCCCAGCCGCTCCCGCCCAGCCGCTCCTGCTGCCCGGTGGGCGCTGGGAGGTAGGCCAGAACACCGGCCGGCAAGACTGATCAGCGGCCGAAGATACAATCCGAACTGCCCCACTGCCGCCCCGGCCATGGCACCCAACCCGGTCACCTGGTTCGAGCTGAACGTGTCCGACATGGAGCGCGCCAAGGCGTTCTATGCAGCCGTGTTCGAGGTGGAGTTCGAGGACATGTCAAGTCCGGAGATGGCCTACTGGTGCTTCCCGATGGATGACAGTCGGGTGGGGGCCGGTGGCGCACTGATGCAGATGGCGGGCTGTGAACCGGGCCAGGGCGGCACGATGGTGTATTTCAGCTGTGAGGATTGCGCCGTGGAGGAAGGCCGTGTCGTTCCCGCCGGCGGCCAGGTCTGCCGCCCCAAGATGGCGATCGGTAAGTTCGGCTTCATCTCGGTGGTGATCGACACCGAGGGCAACCCGATCGGCCTGCACTCCTTGGGCTGAACTCGTCATGGCGGCAGGCAGCAGAGCTTTGCCAAGCCTTTCCTGTTCAGGCAGTCCCAGGTTTTGATTGGTAGAGATAGCGCTGAAAACCCGTAAACAACAGGCCGATCTCCTGGGGCTGGCCAAGCTCGGCAACGGCATCGGCGATCGAATTCTGGTAGCGCAGCAGCAGAAGCGGTTGGAGCTTCTCGCTGGCCAGTTCCTGCACGCCCACGGTCACGTAGTGCTGGAGCACGAAATCCAGAAAAAGCTGCTGCTTGCTGGTGAATTTCGAATGGATGTAGAGGCGGGCCTGCTTGGCGCGCTCCTGGCGGGGGATCGGCGGCAGGGCGTAGGCCACATGGGCGAGTACATCGAACAGATCGCTGTTCTCGGCTGCGATGATCCTCTGCATCTCGGCCAGCTGCTCGGCCCCAAAGCCCTTCTCCGCCAGCCCCTGCAGCAGCTTGAGGCGTGTGTCAGGCAGGCTCCAGAGGGTGCGCAGTTCGGCCTCATCTTTCACAAACTCCGGCAACTGGCCGTAGAGCAAGGTGATGAACTGCTGAGCGCTCATCGGCGCCCCGTCGGGATGCCAGAAGCTGGTGACCAGCATGTGCTGGATCGAGCGTTCTTTGCCATCGCCCAGCTTGATCCGAACCCGCTTCCTGCAGATGCAAGGAAGCTGATGGCATTTCGGGCAGGGCTGCGAAGGGCAGATGCAAGGGTCTTGCCTGCAGACCGAGCACGGCTTGGGAGGTTTCACACAGATGCATAGGGCCTGGCCGCATTGTTGGCAGATGTCTGGTTCCTCGGGTGGAAGGGGATCGCCATCCCACTCCGGATCACTGAAGTGATGATGCGCCTTCACGAAGTCGTAGATCGTGAAGTAGTCCTTGCCGTCGTAGAGGCGGGTGCCACGGCCGATGATCTGCTTGAACTCGATCATCGAGTTCACCGGCCGCAGCAGCACGATGTTGCGTACGTTGCGGGCGTCCACGCCGGTGGAGAGCTTCTGGGAGGTGGTGAGGATGGTGGGGATGGTTTTTTCGTTGTCCTGGAAGGCACGCAGGGCCTGGTTGCCCAGTTCGCCGTCGTTCGCCGTCACGCGCTGGCAGTAGTTGGGATCGGGGCTGGCCTTGAGCTGGTTGATCAGATCGCGGATCGCCAGGGCGTGGTCCTGGGTGGCGCAGAACACCAGGGTTTTCTGGCGTTGATCGATCTGAGCCATGAAGATCTCCACCCGCTGCTGCTCGCGCTGTTTGATCTCGATGATCCTGTTGAAGTCGGCTTCCTTGTAGAGCTTGCCGGCTTCGATCTCACCTTCCACCACCGTGTCATCGGGGGTGTAGACGTAGTCATCGAGGGTGGTCGTGACCTGCTTGACCCGAAAGGGGGTGAGGAAGCCGTCGTTGATGCCCTCCCTGAGGGAATAGGTGAACACCGGTTCGCCGAAGTAGGCGTAGGTGTCGGTGTTGTCCTTGCGGCGTGGGGTGGCGGTGAGGCCGAGTTGCACGGCGGGGGCGAAATACTCGAGGATGCCGCGCCAGGTGGATTCGTTGTTGGCGCCGCCGCGGTGGCATTCATCGATCACGATGAAGTCGAAGAAATCCGGCGGGTACTGGCCGAACCAGGGGGAGGGCTTGCCATCCAGCGGCGGCCCGCTCATGAAGGTCTGGAAGATGGTGAGGAAGACGCTGGCGTTGGTGGGCACCCGGCCCTTCTTGCGCAGGGCATCCGGCTCCAGGCGGGCGAGGGCCCCCTCTTCGAAGGCGGCAAAGGCGGTGAAGTCGTTGAAGGCCTGATCGGCGAGGTTGTTGCGATCAGCCAGAAACAGGAGGCGGGGCCGGCGGCTGGGTTGGCCGGAGAGATTCCAGCGGGCCTGGAACAGTTTCCAGATGATCTGAAAAGCGATCGAAGTTTTGCCGGTGCCGGTGGCCAGGGTGAGCAGGATGCGGTTCTGGCCGGAGGCGATCGCCTCCAGCACCCGGGTCACGGCGATGTCTTGGTAGAAGCGGATCTGCCAGCTGCCGCCCTTGTCGGGATAGGGGATGGCAGCGAAGCGATCACGCCAGGCGTTGTCCTCGGCAAAGGTTCGGACCCACAACTCCTCAGGGCCCGGAAAGGCTGCCACCGGGCCCTCCTCACCGCTGGCCATATCGATGGCGTAGACGCCTTTGCCATTACTGGCGTAGGTGAAGCGGATCTGCAGTTTGGTGGCGTAATCCTTGGCCTGGGCCACCCCTTCGGTGAGTGGCAGGCTGTCGGCCTTGGCCTCCACCACCGCCAGCTGGGTGTTGCGGTAGGTGAGCACGTAGTCGGCGATCAGTGGCTTGCCGCGGCGGCCACCGCCCTCGATCCGGCCCGGGGTGATCGAGTATTCGCGGCGGATGCGGCTGCCCTCCACCACGCCCCAGCCGGCCGCCGCCAGCAGCGGATCAATCAGCTCGGCGCGGGTTTCGGCCTCGTTCATGCGATCAGCGCGACCACGTCACGATGGTGAGCCGGCATGGAGTTCTCTGCCGTGGCGATAGGCCTTCGTCACCACGTGCTGCCTGTACTGATGAAGCCGATCCTGTACTTCCTGGTGCGAATACAGAAGGAGATCGATGGGTATGCGGTGATTGGCCAGCTTCCAGCCCAGATCACCCGTCTCTTCGAAGCGCGAGTGCGTGGCGAGCCAGTCGTCAGGCACCGTCACCAGCAGGTCGATGTCGGAGTCGGGCCGGGCGGTGCCGCTGGCGCGGGAGCCAAACAGGCGCACCTCGGCGCCGGGGATCGCCGCCTGGATCTCGGCCGCGATGGTGGCCAGCAGCGGTTCATCCACCACGTAGCGGTACGAACTCTGTGGGGCCGTGGGCGTCATGGGGCCAGTTTGGCTCGCTCTGGTTGGATTTGCCTGCTGCCTGATCACGGCCCCAACGCCCCCACCGGCACCACGGCGACGCCATCCGCCCGCCGGTAGCCGTAGCCGCTGCCGCACACCACCGCCAGAAAGGCAGGTTCGCCAGTGCGGCGGCAATCGATCTGCTGGCGAAAGCGCAGCAGGCCGGCGGCGGCGGCCTCCACCTGGCCCGGGCCAAGCTTGATCTCGATCGCACCCCAGCGGCCATCGCGCAGCTGCACGATCGCGTCCACCTCAACGCCGTAGTCATCGCGGTAATGAAACACCTCGCCATCGAGCGCCTGGGCCAGCACCCGCAGGTCGCGGATCACCAGCGACTCGAACAGAAACCCCAGCCATTCCAGGTCGTTGAGAAGTCGATCGGGGCTGCCGCCCAGGGCCGCCACCGCCAGGGAGGGGTCGCAGAAATGGCGCCGTGGCGCCTGGCGCAGGGCCGCCTTGGAACGCAGATGGGGCCGCCAGGCGGGCTGGTTGTCCAGCACCATCAGGCGCTCCAGGGCCTGCAGGTGGTCGGCCACGGTGCGCGGGTCGAGCGGGCCATCCACGCCACCGGCATCGGCCGCCAGGGTGGAGAGCTTCACTTCAGTGGCCACGTTGCGGGCGAGGGAGCGCAGCAGGGCCCCCAGCCGCTGGGGATCCCGCCGCCGCCCATCCACCCGCTGCACGTCCACCTGGCGCACCTGCTCCAGGTAATCGCGGGCGGCCCGACAGGCCGCCGCCAGGGGACGCTCCAGCTGGGCCGGCCAGCCACCGCGGCACACCAGCTCGGCCAGATCCGCCACCGCCAGCCCTGGATCGGTACAGCTCACCGGCTCCCCTTCCAGCAACGCCGCCAGCGAGACACCGCCCTGGCCGGCGCCACTTTCGACCAGGCTCATCGGCCGCAGCCGCAGAAATGAAAAGCGCCCCGCTCCGGTGTGACGGTCGGCGTCATCGGCTGGAACCGCCGAACCGGTGAGCAGAAATTGCCCAGGCGCCTCAGCGGCATCCACGGCCCGCCGCACCTGGTTCCAGAGCGCCGGCTCCACCTGCCACTCATCCAGCAGGCGCGGCCGAGGCCCCGCCAGCACCAGAGCGGGATCCACCGCCAGCGCCTGGCGGGCGGCGATGTCCACATCCAGCAGCACCGTGGAGGCGGCCAGCTGCTGGGCCAGGCGGGTTTTGCCGCAGGCTTTGGGTCCCTCGATCACCACCGCGCCGGCGGAGCCCAGGCAGGCGCGCAACTCGGCATCGGCGATGCGGGGACGGTAGCCGGAGGCCATGGGGCGGCAGCCAATGCAGTGGATACCGGGATCCTAATGCAGGAAAAACGGAACTTCTGATGCAGATCAAACGGACTTTCTGATGCAGGAAAAACCGAGCATGGCTCACAACCCCTTCAGGTTGCTCAGGGCCGATCCCCACGCCGGTAAAACACCACCCCCGCTCGCTGGATGTGATCGATCAGCTCGGGGGACTGGAGCGCGGCCAGGAGCGAGAGGTCGAAGCGCCAGGGCAACAGCAGATCGTCGAGGGCGACATCGAGGCGGGCAAGGGTGCGCTGATCGAGGTCGACGCCGGAGAGGGTGAGGTCGATGTCGGAGCCGGGACGGTGGCGCCCGAGGGCCCTTGAGCCATAGAGGGTGGCTTGCTCGATGGCAGGAAAGGCGGCGAGGGTGGCCTGGATCCTGGCCACGGCGGCGATGGGCAATCCGTAGCGGGTGGCGGAAGCCTGGGAGGTCATGGCCGGGCCTCCTCTGCCTGGAGCCGTGATTTCAGCACCGTCGCCTCGTCGTAGGTGTGGGCGCTGAGGTTGCGATGGCGGATCATCTCCATCCAGATTTCGCCATCGTTGATCAACCCCTGGGCAAAGGCTTCACGGGTGGTGTCGCGGGAACCGAAGAGGTCGGACACACCGCGGGAGACCAGGAAATCCTTGAGGGTTTTCCAGCTGAGTTCATGGGTGAACTCGAAGGCCTTGATCAACCCCTGCCGTTCCAGGTCACTGAGGCTGCGCTGCTGGGAGAGCTCCACCGCTTCCCTCAAACGCGCCAGTGCCTGGCGGAAGTTGCCGAAGCGTTGCTGCCAGCGGATGTCGACACCTGTCATGGGTTCAAGGTAGGGAATGGCGCCCGTTCATGCCCTTTCGGCACCACGATCCAGCCCGTCTGCGGCTCCCCGTAGCCAACGCACGCGCCACCGATCGCCAGCTGCTGGGCGGCGACGGCACAGAGGGCCGCATCGATCCAGTCGATGTTGGTGAGCTGGCGGCCATCGAGGCCGAGCCGTTTCAGCAGAGCCCGGCGCTCCTGGACTTTGCGGCGCGCCTGGGGAGGGGGAAGCCCGAGGGCCTGGTGCAGGTGCCAGGTGATGGCGTGGGGAAAGGTTTCGAAGCAGCAGCGCGTTCCGGCTGCGGGCAGGGATGTGAGCAGGTGATGGCTGGGCTCCAGGGCTTGGTAAAGCGCTTCGCCGCGCAGCATCCAGCCGAAGTAGTTCGTTGGGTGCTCGAGGGCCGTCTGGCGGCTGGGGCTTGAGAAGCACTGGATCCGCTCGGCCATCAGCTGGCGTTCGGCGGGGCGGCTGCGGCCATCCGCGCTCCAGCGGCAGGGGGCATCCACGGCCACCACCTGGGCGCCGATGGTGTCAACGCACCACTGGGCCAGGGCCGCTGCATCGGTGCTGGTGCAACGGGAGTGATAGGCACCACCGCAGAGGGCCACGGCATGGAAGCCCTTGCGGGCGCCGCCCACATCAATGCCGACGGTGATCAGAGGCGGCAACGTTTGAGAGTGATGAGCGGCCAACGGCTTTGGATTGATTTCAAGAATCCTTAGACCAGTCGTTGAGCTGTTGCGAGAGAACTGGAAGATCGCTTTGCACGATGGCCCAGATCACCGAAAGGCTGAGACCGAAGTATTCATGAACGATGCGGTTCCGTAAGCCCTTGATGGCGGCCCAATCGATCTCAGGCTTCAGTAGCTTCTCCTCGTCTGGGATGCCATTGGATGCTTCTCCAATGATTTCAAGATTGCGAACAACGGCATCGACCGTTCGTGGATCAGCCTGGAAGTCTTCGAGTCCCATCCCTGTGACATAGCCGCTGATCTTGTTGCATGCCTCTTTCATGTCGGCGACGAACAGGCTCCAGTCACGGCGCGACATGGACCAGGCTGCTCAAGATGAACGGGCGACGGTTCTCCTTGATCCCGTCGGCAGCCACCAGATCAACCTTGCGACCCAACAGGCCTTCCAGGCGATCGGCCAGGTGCATGAAGCCGAAGCCGATGGGCTCGACAAAGCTCACAAGGATGTCCACGTCGCTGCTGGCCGTCTGCTCATCGCGGGCAAAGGAGCCAAACAGGGCCAGCGTGCTGAGGCTGAACTCTCTGGCCAGATCTGGGTAATGCTCACGCAGTACCGCCACGACCTCATCGCGGCTGGAGCAGGGGTTGATGACCTGGGCGACCATAGGAGAACGCAGCTCAGAAGCTCACTGTAGGAACGGAGGCCAGGAAGCCAACCCGCATGGCTCAGAGCGCGCCGCTGAAGGCCTGGTGCAGCAGCGACTTTTTCAGGGCCTCCAGCGCGGCGAGTTTGCGTTCATAAACACGGGCGAGGCGTTTGGTTTCTTCGCGGAGGTCTTCGACCATCGCGACGATGATGCCCTGCTCTGGAATTGGTGGAACATGGAGCATCACTTCCTTGGCCGCTGTAATGTTGAAATGCTTCTGCGCCGCTCCGACAATTTTACCTAAGACAAGCTGCTTTCCGAAAGCGGAGTTGAAAAATGCAGCTAGGAAATGTGGATTAATTTCCTGGCTCGGGCGGACGATCACCAAGTCGCTACAATTTGAATCCGGCAAATCTGGCGGAATGACGGCAGCAGTTCCCGGATAGCCAGTTCTCACAATAGCGAGGTCGCCGGGGCGTAGTTGAGATTTCTTGAGAGCACGATGGAATGCCTCGTCAATGTACATCGCGTTCTCCATCGAAACCTCAAACGGGCGGATGTTCTGCGAACGAAGAAAGGGGGTGCCGCTATCCTTGTATTCCTCCTTCATCGAACCGACGTGGCCCACGGTTATCTCGACGCAGAGTGAGGAAAGCTGCCGATCCACCCACCCTGGGCCTTGCTGAGTGAACACGGATTGGAGGTGGCTTTCGAAGAGGGCGCGGGCGTTTTGGAGGTTCTGTTCGGCGTTGGCTTTGGCAGCGGCGAGGCCCTCAAACGCTTCGTCGAGTAGGCCGACGATCCGCTGCTGTTCAGCCAGCGGGGGAAGGACAAAGTCTATTGCCCGAATCTGCTCGGTCATCAGCCTGTGAACTGTCGCGCCGCGACTGACCATTGAGAGAAGCGCGTCCATCTTCCAGTTGAGCAGATGGTAAAGAAACCGAGTGTCTATAGCTCCGCTGGGACAAAGTGCTTTCAAATCCTGATTAATGGTGAGGTCACACCCGGTGATGGCGATGGGAACGATCCTCGCGAGGATGCCAGACCGAACAACCATCAAAACTGAGTCTTTCGGAATAAGTGAGGTGGCACTGTCTTCAATCGATTCCTGCGAGATGTGGTCGATTGAATCGGATATAATGTCGAACTTCATGTCCTTCGGCGAAACCCAAGGAATGTCGCCACGCCAATATTGCTCGACTGATTTTGATGGCGTGCCCCCGCCTCGGAACTGGCAGACTTCACCAAGAGTTTTTCTTGGCCAACCCTCCCTCATAACAGCGCTTTGATCTTGCCCAACACTTCCGCACTCTCAGCATCCAGCGCCGCAATCTCCTCCATGATCTCTTGAGGGCTGCGGTGCGCGATCTCCTCGCTGCCGTTGGGGTTCTTCACCGACAGATCAAAGCTGTTCGGGTCGATGGCCGCCACGTCCACGCTCCAGCTCTTGGGCGAGTCGGCTTTGGTCTTCTGAAGCGCGATGAACTCGGCGAGGTCGGCGTCGTTGAGCGGGTTGGTCTTGCCCAGGTTGCGGCCGGGGTCGAGCTGGTAGAACCACACCTTGCGGGTGGGCGAGCCTTTTTCGAAGAACAGCACCACGGTCTTCACGCCCGCCCCTTGAAAGGTGCCGCCGGGGCAATCGAGCACGGTGTGGAGGTTGCACTCCTCGAGCAGCTTCTGGCGCAGGGCCACAGAGGCGTTGTCGGTGTTGGAGAGGAAGGTGTTCTTGATCACGATGCCGGCGCGGCCGCCCGCCTTGAGCACGCGGATGAAGTGCTGAAGGAAGAGGAAGGCGGTTTCGCCGGTGCGGATCGGGAAGTTCTGCTGCACTTCCTTGCGCTCCTTGCCGCCGAAGGGCGGATTGGCGACGATCACATCGAAACGATCCTTTTCCTCCACATCGGCCAGATTCTCGGCAAGGGTGTTGGTGTGAAGGATGTTCGGCGCTTCGATGCCATGCAGGATCATGTTCATGATCGCGATCACATAAGCCAGGCTCTTCTTCTCCTTGCCGATGAAGGTGCGGGTCTGAAGGGTTTCGAGATCGGCGGTGGAGAGATCCCCGCGGCTACGCATGAAATCAAAGGCCTCACACAGAAACCCGGCTGAGCCCACCGCTGGATCGCAGACCGTTTCCCCGATCAGTGGATTCACCACCTGGATCACGGCGCGGATCAGCGGCCTTGGGGTGTAGTACTCCCCGCCGTTGCGGCCGGCATTGCCCATCCGCTTGATCTTTTCCTCATAGAGCATCGAGAGCTCATGCTTCTCGGCCTGGGAGCGAAAACGCAGGCCATCGATCACATCGATGATTTCGCGCAGGTTGTAGCCGCTGCTGATCTTGTTGCGCAGTTCCCCGAAGATCTCGCCGATCTTGTACTCGATCGTGTTCGGCCCGCTGGCGCTCTGCTTGAAGCGCTCCAGGTAGGGGAACAGGCGCTGGTTCACGAAGTCGCGCAGGTCGTCGCCCGTGAGGGCGGCGTGGTGGTCGAGCTGGCCGCTGGCGTTCTTCGGTGCTGCCCAGCTGTTCCAGCGGTAGGGCTCATCGAGGATCGGCGTGGTGCTGCGGCCCTCCAGGGCGGCCACGGCGGCCTTGTCGTCTTCGAGCCCGTCGAGGTATTTGAGGAACAGCAGCCAGGAGGTCTGCTCGGTGTAGTCGAGCTCGGTGCCGCAGCCGGCCTCCTTGCGCAGGCAGTCGTCGATGGCGCGGAACGCCTGCTCAAAGGAGCTGGGGGCGGCGGCGCGGGCACCGCTCGGGGAAAGGGTGCGGCTGGAGGGGGCAGAGTTGGCGGCCTGGCCATTGGTGGAGACCTCTCCCGCAGACCAATCCGCCAGGGCCACCGAGCCACCCCTGCCACGGCCGGGCACGATCAGCCTTCGGCTCAGCAGGTCGGCCTTCACTGCTTCGTAGCTGGCTTCGTCCCACTCCAGCGTTTCCCGCAGGCGGCCGTTGCCCGCTGATCCGCCCAGGGCTTCCAGGGCGCCGAGGAACTCGTCGTGGAGGTCATCGTTGGTGCCGGCGTCGCTCTGCGGGCTTTCAGCGGCGTAGGTCAACGGGTGGGGGAGTTTTGTCCCCTCAGGATGCCAGCAGGCTCACGAGCTGGGCAAGGCTGAGCGGAGCTCGGCTCCGGCCAGGACGGGCGCCTGACGCTCACCGTGAAGCCCGGCGCTCGCGGCGATCTCTACGCCGTGCTGCAGATTGTCACCCCCAGCGTGATCAGCGAGAAGGAGAAGCAGCTGTTCGAGGAGCTCGCTATCAGCGCCAGCTTCGATCCCCGCGCCCACCTCACCGGAGAACCCAGCCATGTCTGACCTTCCCCTGAACCCCACCGGGCCCGAGGAGGTGATCGAGCAGCTGGAGCAGCGCCTGCGGGTGCTTGAAGCCAGCCCCACCGCTCCCTGTGAACCACACGGTATCGAGCAGGTTCTGGAGCTGCTACGAGGCCTTGCCTGCTGTTGTTCGGGATCTTGCCGACAAGAACTTCAGGCTGCTCAAGCCCGGCGCACAAAGTGCCACGGGCTGTGGCCCCAGGCCCAGCTGCGGATAAGAACGATGGAAGGCCAGCATCCGCTTGATGTTGCGCTCGGAGAAAGCCTTTTCCTCCGGCAGCTCGTTGTGCAGGTCGCGGGCCAGGCGAGGGATCACCCCCGCGCCCCAGCCCTCCTGCTTTGGGAGCGAGTCGATGAGGGAGCGGACCTCTCAGCAGAGCTGGATCAATTCCGCGTTGACGGCCATCACCGCGTGGGTCTGCGCCCGGCTTACCTGCTGCCGGATGTCAGTCAGCAGGCTGACGTAGTTGCCTGGGTGCGAAGTCATGGACAACCCAGCCATTCCTGGGCGATCTGGGCCAACGGCCTGAATTCCGGGTCCTTGTGCACCAGCACGGCGTCCTGCTGCTGGGCGGCGGCGGCGATCCAGGCGTCGGCCACAGAGAGGGGATGGCAGGCCTTGATGGCGGACGCCAGCTCGAGCAGCGCATCGCTGCAGGGCACCCAGTGGATCGGGAGAGATTGCACCTGGGCATCGGCGAGGCGGGCGTGGCGTTCGCCTTCGTCTTTCCAGACGCGGTAGAGCACCTCCATGCGGCTCATGAAGCAGACAAAACAGACTGCCTGGCCGCTCTGGGCGGCCTGGAGCAACTGGGCCACCCGCTCGGCACCGTCCTCGTCGTCGCGCAGGGCGAGAAGGGCGGACGTGTCGAGCAGCCAGCTGGCGGCCATCAGCCCTCCTGCTGCCGGTCGCTCCGTCGTTCCGCCAGCAGCCGTGCGGTGCTACCGCTGGTGCCGGAGCCACGGAAGGCACGGATGGAGTCAAGGTCCACAGGCACCACGCGGATAGACCCGTCGGTATCAACGATCCACTCCAGGCGGGTGGAGGGCCCGAGGCCGAATCGCTCGCGGATCGGTGCGGGCACCACGGTCTGGCCGCGGGCGGTGATCGTGCTGCGCATAGCGTGAATTACCCCAATGCCTCAATAGTAATTCGCCCTGAAGGATCCGGCTTCAAAGAAATCAGCGGTGCGGTAGCGGGCAGCCACCTCCTGCCGCAGGCGGGTGTCAGTGTCCTGGTCGACCGGCTCGAACGGCAGCCGCGGGAAGGTGGCATTGGCGTCAAAGCGGGCCAGTGCCCCTAGTCCAACAAAGCTACGCCGAAGGCAGGCACAAACAAGTCAAACAGGTTGGTGCAGCTCAGATCCACAGTTGGATCCAGGTGTTTGCCGTTGATATCGCTTTTCCCAGGCTCTGCTCGTCGATGGCTTCGGCCTGCAGGCAGCAACTACCCAGCCATTGGCTTTGATGCGCTTAATGCGGCTATGCTCATAGCAGTTGGTGAATGAACCTGTCCATGGCCGTCGCTGCTGCGCCCTTGCTCTCCCTGGCCGCCGCCGCCGGCGGCGCGCCGCTGCTGTTCCGCCAGCTCTTCGATGCCGACACCGGCACCTTCACCTACCTGCTGGCCGATGTGCCCAGCCGCCAGGGGGTGATCATCGATTCCGTGTTCGAGCAGCACGGCCGTGATCTCTCCCTGATCCGCGAGCTGGGCCTCGATCTGGTGGCCTCGATCGACACCCACGCCCATGCCGACCACGTGACCGGGAGCTGGCTGCTGCACGAGGCCACCGGCTGTGCCATCGGCCTGGCCGCCGCCGCCGGTGCCGACAACGTCACCCGCCCGCTGAGCCATGGCGATCAGATCGCCTTCGGCGGGCGGTACCTGGAAGTGCGCGCCACCCCGGGCCACACCAATGGCTGCCTCAGCTTCGTGCTCGACGACCACGCCCTGGCCTTCACCGGTGATGCCCTGCTGGTTCGCGGATGCGGCCGCTGCGATTTCCAGCAGGGCAATGCCCACACCCTCTGGGCCTCGATCACCGGGCAGATCCTCAGCCTGCCCGACACCTGCCTGCTCTATCCCGGCCACGACTACACCGGCCGCAGCGTCACCTCGGTGGCAGAAGAGAAAGCCTTCAACGCCAGGCTGGGCGGCAACGCCACCGAGCGGGATTTCGTGGGGCACATGGAGGCCATGAAGCTCCCCCATCCCCACAGGATCGCCGAAGCCTTGCCCGGCAACATGCGCTCCGGCAAGCCCCGCCAGGCGGCAGCCGCGCCCGCCTGGGCGCCGGTGGCCCGCAGCTATGCCGGCCTGCCGGAACTCAACCCCGCCTGGGTGGTCGCCCATCAGAGCGATCTCACCGTGCTCGATGTGCGCTCCACCGAGGAATTCAACGGGCCGGACGGCCGGGTGGCCGGCAGCCTGCTGATCCCCCTGCCGGAGCTGGAAGGCCGCTTCGGCGAAATCCCAGTCGATCGCCCGCTGGTGGTGGTCTGCCACTCCGGCAGCCGCTCAGCCCTGGCCACCCAGCAACTGCTCAAGGCCGGCCGGCAGCAGGTGGCCAACCTCCACGGTGGCCTCAGCCGCTGGGCGGCCGAGGGTTTCCCGCTTTCCCACTCCCCCTATCAGCCATGACCACCACGGCAACTCCAACCCGCATCAGTGCCCACGACCTCGCCGACCAGCTGGCGGCACGAGGCGTCACCGTGATCGATGTGCGCGAACCGATGGAATATGCCTCCGGCCACATCAGCGGCAGCCTCAATGTGCCACTGGCGCGCATCACCCAGGCCGATCTGCCGCGGGGCCCGCTGGTGCTGGTCTGCCAGAGCGGCAACCGCAGCACCAAGGCGATCGGCCAGCTGCTGCGTGATGGTCATTCCCAACCCGTGGCCGACCTGATCGGTGGCGTGCCCGCCTGGCAGCAGGCCGGTTTTCCAGTCCGCAAACTCAGGGGCGCCCCCCTGCCGCTGATGCGCCAGGTGCAGATCGCCGCCGGCAGCCTGGTGCTGCTGGGGGTGATCCTCAGCCAGAACGTGGCCCCAGGCTGGATCTGGCTGAGTGGCTTCGTGGGCGCCGGCCTCACCTTCGCGGGAATCAGCGGCTTCTGCGGCATGGCCCGGCTGCTGGCCGCGATGCCCTGGAACCGGATCGATGCCGCCTCCTCCCTGCAGGAACCTAGGAAGGTCTGACCTGTCTCCTTCGGCTGCCCCATGAGCGAACCCTTCGATCTGATCGTGCTCGGTGCCGGCTCCGGCGGCCTGGCAGCCGCCAAGCGGGCCGCCTCCCACGGCGCCCGCGTCGCCATCGTGGAGGGAGACCGGGTGGGAGGCACCTGCGTGATTCGCGGCTGCGTCCCCAAGAAGCTGCTGGTCTACGGCTCGGCCTATCGCCACCTGCTGGCCGATGCAGCCAGCTATGGCTGGCAGCTGGGCTCCAGCCGCCCCGATCCGGCCATCCTGCTGGCCAACGTCCGCGCCGAGGTGGATCGGCTCAACACCCTGCACATCGGCTTCCTGGAAACAGCTGGCGTTGAGCTGGTGAGCGGCTGGGGGCGCTTCTGCGGACCCAGTGCCATCGAGGTGACCCTCTCCGGTGGCGGGTCGCGCCAGCTCACCGCCGAGCGCATCCTGATCGCCGTCGGCGGTCGCCCCCATCGTCCCGCCATCCCCGGCAGCGAACTGGGCTGGGTGTCCGACGACATGTTCCTGCTGGAATCACTCCCAGCCACCGTGGTGGTGGTGGGTGCCGGCTTCATTGCCTGCGAGTTCGCCTGCATCCTCAACGGCCTGGGGGTGAGGGTGGTCCAGCTGGTGCGCGGTGATCACCTGCTGCGCGGGTTCGACCGGGAAGCCGGCAAGGCGGTCGAGGAGGCGATGGCGGCGGCTGGAATCGACCTTCGCTTCTGCCACAGTCCGGCAGCCATCACCGCCACCGCCTCCGGCGAGCGGGTCGTCACCACCCAGAGCGGTGAGACCATCGCCTGCGGTGGTGTGCTGCTGGCCACGGGCCGCCGCCCCTTCCTGCAGGGACTGAACCTTGAAGCCGCCGGGATCGCCACGGCTGGCCATCGCATCCCGGTCGATGCCGATCAGACCACCAACCTCCCCCATGTCTTCGCGGTGGGAGACGTGACCGACAGGATCTGCCTCACCCCTGTGGCGGTGGATGAGGGACGGGCGTTCGCGGACACGGTGTACGGCGGCAGGCCGCGCCGGGTGGATCACGCTCTGGTGGCGAGCGCCGTGTTCTCCCAGCCGGAGCTTTCGGGCGTCGGCCTCAGTGAGGAGCAGGCGATCGAGCGCTGCGGAGCCGACGGCATCCGGGTGCACCGGGCCCGTTTCCGTCCGATGAGCCAGGCGTTGCCCGGCCGTGGCCCTCGGGTTCTGCTCAAGCTGATCGTCGAGCAGGCCACCGACCGGGTGCTCGGCGTCCACATGGTGGGCGAGCATGCCGCCGAGATCATCCAGATGGCCGCCATCGCGATCGGCATGGGCGCCACCAAGGCCGACTTCGATCGCACCATGGCCCTGCACCCTTCGGTGGCCGAGGAGTTCGTCACCATGGCCGGCTGACAACGGCCTGGCGTGCATCACCCCCGCGGCGTTCAGCTCTGGTCGCTGCGCCGCGGCACCGAGCCCATCGCGTGGAGTTCCATCACCTGCTCGGGACTGAGATCAAAGTTCAGGATCGCCTTCGTGCCGGTGACCGTCAGGTGGAGTGGCAGGGCTTCACTGGGCCGTGGCATCAGGGCATCGAGATCGAACTGGGCTGATCCGCTCGGAACCGCCGAGCCATCCCTTGGCACGATCTCTTCGCTGCGGTTGGGCAGGCTCCACTCCTGGCCGATCGAATCGCTCAGCAGCAGGTCGGCGCTGTGGTCCAGGCTTGTCTGGGTGTCGATGGCGTTGAGGCGGATGCGCAGGCCGGAGGCGTAGTCCGGGAAGGGCTGCTCGAAGATCTGGGCGCTGAGGCGATGGCCGGCCTGGTCCTTGAGCGACCAGCCATCCGCCGCCTGAGCTGGAGCTGCCCCCAGCAGAACGGCCATCAACAGCGGCAGAACGCCGAGCACTCCCCGCTTCAGCAGCGCCCCAAAGCGATTGTTCAATGCCATGATTTTAACGACATAATGACTTATCAATAGTAGCGCGATTCCCAGGGTGGGGCGGTTCGTCTTCTGGGCTCGGATCGGCTCGGCGGCCTGCTTGCGTTTGCGCCCTTTATGTTGCTAGCGTCATAATTGTCAGCGAGTGCTTGATGGCCTTCTCTGTTGCTCACCGGAATCCCCTGCGGCCCGGGAGCTCCGACCGCTCTCCAGGCCGGTTCAGGCTCCGCCTGCCCATCACCAGGGCGGATTTCTCCAGCTGGCGACAGCCTCCCCCGGGCCGGATGGTCTGGAGCAGGGTGTCGATGTGATCACCTCCGTTCTGGTTCTGCTCGGCGTCGGGGGGGCCGTAATCGGTTTCCTGCTCGCCGTGCTCGGTGCCGGCGGCTCGATCCTGCTGATGCCGTTGCTGATCAGTGGCGCGGCGCTGCCCACCCGGGAGGCCGTTCCCCTGTCGCTGCTGGTGGTCACGTTGATGGCCCTTGGCAATCTCGGGCCCTACCTGCGGCGCCGCCAGGTGGCCCCGAAACCGGCCCTGATCCTCGGGGTTCCGGCCCTGGTGGGCAGCTGGATCGGCGGCAGCTTCGTGAAGGCCGGCCAGGTGAGTGAACCGGTTCAGCTGGGGGTGTTCGCTGCGGCGGCGCTGCTGGCCGCCTGGTTGCTCACCCGGCGCAGGGCCACCGGTCAGGTGGCGGCGAGGCGTGAGGTGGGTTCCCTCCTGCTTCTGGGCAGCCAAGGTGTGCTGATCGGCCTGCTCACCGGTATCGCCGGGGTGGGTGGTGGCTTTGCGATCGTGCCTGCCCTCGTGCTCCTGGCTGGCCTGCCGATGCCGCTGGCCAGCGGCACCAGCCTGCTGCTGATCGCCATCAACAGCCTGGTGGCCATGGCCGCCCTGGGCCACTGGCCCGCTGCCAGCCTGCCGCTGATGCTCCCGCTGCTGCTGGGTGGCTTCGTCGGTGCTGTGATCGGCCAGCGGCTGGCGCCCCACCTCCCCGACCGCCAGCTGCGCCGTGGCTTTGCCGCCCTGCTGATCGGCTCCGCCCTGCTCACCGGCGGGGAGGCCTGGCGGCGGCAGTCCAGGACCGGTCATCAGGCGCTGCTGATCAGCGATGGCGTCGCCGAGAGCAGGCAGCTTGCCGTCACGAGCCCCTACAGCTGAAGGGCATCAGAAATTCCGGCTACAGAAACGTGCCTGACGCAGATGTGGCGATTCAGCTGAGCTGGGTGGTTTTGGCTGTCGACATGTGCTTGCGCAGGCGGCGGCTCCAACTGAAGGCTGCTCCCAGCTGGTGATCGTGGCCGGTGTGGCCCTCGGCACCGCCAGGTTGTCGTGATCGGCGAGCCGATCGATCAAAGCACTCCCGCACCAGCATCGCTCAGGGATGCAGGCATCCGGGACTGGTGCGCTGACGGCCATCAGCCCCACAATCGACTGAGCCAGATCGTCAGCCATGACGACTTCAGGCCATCAAGTGCTCCAATTCGTCAGTTGCGGCGGCCCAAGCAGCAGGCCAGGCCTGGTCAGGGCTGAAGGAGGGTTAAGCGGTGGCTGCTCTGAATCTCGCTCCAGGTGGCCTCAGGCACTCCCGCTTCCGCCGCAAAGCGGGGCCAAGCTCGCACCGCGGTGATGACCTGCTCGGCAATGGTTTCGGCGCGGCCACGCTTGAGCTGGGCCGTGCGGCCAACGGCTTCAAGATCGGCGCGGTTGAATTGATCGCGCTTGCCATTGACAGACATCTGATGGGTGGCCGTCCAATCGCCCTGGGGATTGAAGCTCCAGGTGACATCAAAAGCCGGTGAAAGCGACCACTGGCCTTGGCGATCCATCAGAAAGGCGATGTTCTTGACGTGATCATCCTGGTTGCGGGCGGCAAGATTGAACACCATGCGGCGGAACTGCTCTTCGGTGGCCTGCATAGGCAGGCGCAGCTGGCGCTTCACGAGAAAGGCCTGCTCGTAGCTGGAGCTGCCCGGTTCGTTGTAGTCAAGATGGGCCATGGCGCCAAGCGATTGCATGTGGAGCCTGGCTCCAGCGGCATCACGATCAAAGCGTCGCGTCATGAAATGGCGGCGGTTCTTTTCCTCCAGCAGGCGACATTCACTCATCGTGATCCCGGCAGCCTCAGCCATCTGGTTGTAGGCGAACTCGATCACCCCATAGCCCTGGGGATCCTCCAGCTCCTTGTCTTTGTTGCCGCTCACACCATCCAATTTCAGCAACCAATGGCCGACTCCTGGAGGTTGACCGTGATCGAAACCCCGGAAGTGATGGAGGCCTACCTGCTGCGGGCCCAGGTCCAGGACGACCTCAAACGCCGTGCCAAGCGCTCCGTCGTGGCGGTCCAGGAAGCGGGCCGGCTGGCCAGGATCCGGGGCTGGCTGACTCAGGCATAAAGGCCTATTGCCCCAGCCAGCCGGCTGGCCGATTGTGAGTTCATCGGCAACCGGGAGGCTCCAGACCATGGAAGACACCCCACCTGAGCATCACCCAGGAGCGAGCTGACGATCCGGTCCCTGCTCCAACACGCTCGACGGATCGCTGACTTCCCTGGTGTGTCGCGGCTGTCTGATCAGCCTCGGCATCGTCCATTGCACCGTTAACGGCTCTGCCTCAGGTGCCCCGGGCCCAACGGGAGGTCCCACTTGTCAACTGGCCCCAGGCGCCAGCGTCAGCAGCTCCGCCCCCACCAACCAAACTGCTTCAGAGCCCGGTGCCCTTGTCGCCGGGCTCTTTTCATGACTGTCCACCCTGCCCTCAGCGATGGCCAGGCCGTCTTCCAGCAGCGCCAGGTTGATGCTCACCCCTCAATGGTCTCCTGCTGATTGTCGGACGAACGAGAACGGCTCTGTCGACTGGCGACCATCACAGCAGGGATGACTACGCCTGTGCGTTGAGGCCTGTGTGTTGAGACCTGTGTGTTGAGGCCTGTGCGTTTAGTCCTGTGTTTTGAGTTTGTTGCCTGGCAACGCCATGGCCCTCTCCTTTCATTGCGTCGGTTTCACTGCGTCTGATCTGGTGATCCGGCTTGTCGCTGGGATGGCAGAGACATCGGCAACTGCGGGGGAGACGTCTGGCCGGCAGGATCAGCCTTTGCGTCGAAAGACCTGATGGCCTGGTCGATCGCTGATCCGGGAGGCGTGGGATTGGGCTTGGCAGGGGCGCCACTCAGCCTTTCCAGCACACCCAGAATGTTGGGGGAACTGAGCGGCTGGCCGCCTCCGGCCCCGGGCTTGACGTAGTTGTCGTAGATCTCACCCTCTCTTGGGGTGGTCCCGAAGGTCTGGCCGTAGCCCTTCTGCTGGGCCCAGCCAGGATCGCAGGCCAAAACGGTGATCAGGCTCACGCCAAGCTGGGCGGAGATGGTCTGAACGGATGGTCGCGCCATGGCCAGAAGTCAGATGCCGGATGTCAGTAAGCAGCGAAATGGTAATCAGCTGTTCCACGCAGCAGCTGATCGAGTCAAGAGCCCCTGTCAACTTCCCCGCCAACCGCAGGCAACAGCAGCAGCCCAGCACCGTCAGCCTGATGCCGTCAGCCTGGCCTGGCCCCTGCCTTGGAGCCGGTGGTTTGGTTGCTCAGCAACAATGCAGGCCGACCCTTGTCGGGCGCCCATCTGCTGTACAGAAGCCATCTGCTGCACAGAAGCAAAGGGCTCGGACCGGTTGCAGGGTCTGGGCTCGCTCTCCGCCCTGGTTGTTCCTCCTGATTCATGGATCGTGCCGTTTGGCCGTTGTGTCAGTACGGCAACCCTCACTCCTGGGCCACACCCCATCACCACTGGTGCTCAGAGCGCCCCCAGCCCCGCCTTCAACCCCTCGGTGACAGACGCCAGGAAGGGCAGATCAAGGGTGTCGATGGTGTCGCTCATCTGGTGGTAGTGCGGGTTGCGCAGGAAGGAGGTGTCGGTGACCATCACGGCGTCGTAGCCCGCATCCCAGAAGGGGCTGTGGTCGCTGAGGCGTACATCGGGCAGCGAGCGGCCCCCGTCGGGCACCGGCAGCACCTTGGTGATCACGTGCTTCCCCATGCGGCTGGCCAGGCCAGGCAACATCGTTGCGGTGCCCAGGTTGCCAACCACGGCGATGAAGTCGCCCCGATCGCCGTAGAGCGCCCGCATCGCCGGGTGGGGATACCTCTGGGTGGGAGCGGTGTAGGCGAGCATCTCCAGACTCACCATCAACTTGAGCTTCTGGCCGCTGCTCTGGAGTTCGCGGGCCAGGGCGCTGCTGCCGAGCATGCCCCACTCCTCCTGATCAAAGGCCACGATCCACACCGGCCTACGGGGCGGCTCGGCGGCCCAGTGGCGGGCCAGTTCGATCAGGGCCGCCAGACCGGAGGCGTTGTCGTCGGCACCGATCGAGTGCAGGGGGCCGTCGTAGTGGGCCGCCACCAGCAGGGGATCGAGCTCCGGGCGCTGGCCGGGGAGCTTGAGGATCAGGTTGGCGCCCGCATCGATCCCCTCGCGGAAGTGGTGCTCCTCCACCAACCCCAGGGCGCCGAGCTGTTCACCCAGGTAGGCGCGCACCGCCATCAGGCCCAGGGGATCCCAGCGGGCGTGGCGGGGCCGGGCCAGATGCTGCAGGTGCTCCAGCAAGCGGGTGTGGCCTTGGGCGGGGGCGTGGTCGGGGTGGTTGATGGCGAGCTGGTCACTGGGAAACCAAGCCTAATCGCTTGACACCTGCAATGCAAGTGTGCATAATGGAGCGATGGTGAAGGTCTCCACTCCAGCTGACGCCCTCTACGGCCTCGAGGAACTCCTCCTCGTTGCCGGCAAGCTGCTGGGAGAGGTGATCTCATCTCGCACCGTGCGTCTCTATGCCACCCAGGGGTTGATCGATCGCCCCGGCAAGGAGGGGCGCAGTGCGGTCTATTGCCATCGCCACCTCCTTCAACTGGTGCTGGTGCGTGCCCTGGCCCGGCGCGGTCTCAGTCTTTCGGCCATTGCTCCCCTCTGCGTTCTGGCCGACGCGGAACTGGAGCAACAGCTGGAGCAGCTCGATGGGGTGGGGGCGGCGGCCACCGTTCCTTACCCGCCGGCTTCCCGTGCCGCCCTCGACTACCTCCAGGATCTGCAGTCCTCAAGGGAATCCACCCCAACCACCGACGCCTTCCCTGCCCACCTGTTGAGCAAAACCCATTCGCTCAGTCCCGTTCTCGGGATGCTGAGCGAACCCCTCTCCACCCAGGCCCGTTCGGAACGCTCTCCCTCTGGCTCCCGCTTCGGGGGCAGCACTCGGGAGGCCTCCAGCCGCTGGCTGCGCTTCACCCTCGCCCCCGGGATCGAAGTTCACGTCCGCGAATCCGTTTCCCTTCCGCCTGCCGGTTCCCGCCGTCAGCAGTGGCTCAAGCGTCTGCTGGATCGGCTCAACGAACTGATCGACGACCCCTTCAGCTGAATCCCTTTTTCCTGGTACCACCGCCAACCCAGCCATGACCCAACCCACCCTGCGCTTCCGGCCCCTGCGGCCGGCGGTTGCTTCTGATCGCCCGTCAAGCCTTGATCTGCTGCTCACGATCACACCCCCAGCCCTGCTGGCTGAGCCCCAACGTCAGCAGCGCCCGCCGCTGAACCTGGCCCTGGTGATCGACCGCTCCGGCTCGATGGGCGGCACCAAGCTCAGCTATGCCCGCAAGGCAGCCCGCTTTCTGGCCGGTGAACTCACCAACCGTGATCGCCTCGCCATCATCAGCTTCGACGACGAGGTGCAGGTTGTCGTTCCTTCCACGCTTGTCACCGATCCCCAGCCCTTCATCGCCGCGATCAACACGATCCACAGCGGTGGCTCCACGGCCCTCTTTGATGGCTGGCTGGCTGGAGCCACCCAGGTGGCCGAACACCTCGACGCCGCCCAACTGAACCGGGTGCTGCTGCTCTCCGATGGCCAGGCGAATCATGGCCTCACTGACACCACCGAGATCGGCGTCAAGGTGGCGGGTCTCACCCAGCGGGGCATCAGCACCAGTGCCTTTGGCCTGGGGGCGGACTTCGATGAAGACCTGATGGGGGCCATGGCCGCTGCAGGCGATGGCACCCTGGCCCACATCGAAAGCCCCAGCCAGCTGGCCGATCTCTACGCCTCCGAGCTTCAGGGCCTGGCCACCACCATCGGGCGGCGGGTGAGCCTGGGGGTGCGCGGCAAGCATGGCGCCGAGGTGGTCGATCTGCTCAACGACCTCAGGCCCACCGGTGCGGGCAACCACCAGCTCCCCAACCTGCGCGCCGGCCAGGAGCTCAATGTGGGTGTGCAGCTCAAGCTGCCCGCCTGGATCCCCAATCAGGAGATCCTCAGCGTGCGTCTGGCCTGGGAGGCTCCCGGCAGCAGCGAACGCCAGACCCTGATCGAGCATCTGACCTTGCCGGTGATGGACAGCGAGGAGATCAAGCAGCTGGACCCCGATGAGGTGGTGGCTGAACAACTGGCGCTGCTGCGGGCCAACCGGGAGCGCAGACATGTGATCGCCGAGCTTGATCGGGGGGATGTCAGCAGCGCCAGCCTCAACCTGAGCCAGCTCTATGAGGAGCTGTCAGCGATGCCAGCCAGCCCCAGGCTCTCGCGGGAGCTCGACCTGCTGAACGAAAAGCTGGCCTTGCTCAAGAGCGACCCGAAGCGCAGCCGCAAGAACCTGAAGCGGGAGTCGCAGCGCTCCAGCCTGAACGTCTGGGAGGGCGACGATGAACAGACCTGAGCTGGTGGCGATCGGGGATGTGCACGGTTGCGCCTCCCTGCTGGAGCAGGAACTCAGGCCGCACCTGGACACGGGTGCGGAGCTGATCTTCCTGGGGGATCTGATCGATCGGGCCCCCGAAGCCGAGGGCGACCGCAAGGTGTTGGAGCGGGTCTGGCAGCTGCAGGAGAACCCTGGCGCCTTCGGCCTGGCGGCGGTGACGGTGCTGCGGGGCAACCACGAGCAGATGCTGCTGAAGGCGCTGGCGCCAAGAGCGCAGGACCAGGACGTGAACTTGTGGCTGTGCAACGGCGGCAACCCCGACCTCCTGCCCCTGGCCCGCGAGCGCCGGGACTGGTTCGAGCAGCTGCCGTTCACAGCCATCCGCGGCAACTATCTGTTCGTCCATGCCGGCGTGCGCCCCGGCATCCGCCTGGAGCACCAGGCCACAGACGATCTGATCTGGATCCGGCGGCCGTTTCTCACCAAGCCCCACGGGTTGCCCTACACCGTGGTGCATGGGCATACCTTTCGGCATGACTACAAGGTGACGCGGTTGCCGCATCGGATTGGAATTGATACGGGGGCGTTCTGCAGTGGGGTGTTGACGGCGATGCGGTTTGAACTTTCACCAGAGCCAATTGAGGCGGCCTTATGAGGTAACCGGAGATCTGCACTACTTGGAATACTTCCCTGTGGAGTGAGAACTGGCCATCGACAGCCCCTTTGATTACCTGCTGTTTGATGAGGACCTGTCTCCAGTCCTGCAGGCCCTCACCCTCGATGAGATCCTCTGCCTGCATCCCACCGATGCAACCTTCCAGCAGCGTGTCTGGATCTGCGAAGACGTGGTGGCGTGACTCCCGTCATACGCCAAAAGTCACTGCACCGCAGTGGATCTTGTAACTGTATCGCTGTGACGCGCATGGGGAAGGAAAAGAGACCAAGAGCGCAGCTCCGCACTGCCCAGGCCAGGGCTGGTGGTGGTTGCGGTGTTAGCTGGGAGGTTTGTGCTGAGGCGTTTGGTGCGTTAAGCCCATGGGCTGAGCTTGGTGGCCAGTGGCGGCGAAACTCCGAGCGTGCTGCTCTCTGACGACGAAGAAAGCTCGATCTGGGGTGTGGTGATCCACGCGATTCATCACTTAAGTGGAAGCAGAGCTAGGAGTTGAGGGATGGAGCCAAGGTCCCTCATATCGCTTGAAAGTTCGCTTTGTGGTCATCAGAGGGCAAGCCCTCCGACCGACCTTCACGCGTCAGGCACTGTTCGACGAGTTGCCGAAGAGCATTGTGGTGACTCCGCTGTGGTCCTGCAAGATCCTGTGTCGCCACCATCAGCGTCTCCTTCGCGCCCATTGTCCCGATTGAATATCGCCGCCGGATCGGATCGGGAGGCAAGTCTCCATGATGTGGGTAGAGCAGCACGACGTTCGGGCAGCGATAGAGCCTCCCGTAGGCCATTAGCTGGTAGACGTCCGCTTGGCTGACACCTTGCTTCGGGTCATCGATCCGCGAAGCCATGCGCTTCCACTTGGTGTCTATGATCAGTTTTACCCCGTCAGTGTTCCGGACGATAAGGTCCGGACGGGTCCGAAAACGACCAATATCACCTTCGTACAGGCAGTCGCGGTGCCCTCCCTGCGAAGATAGTCGGTAGCCCGTGCCGGCTAGTGCCCGCGAAAGAATCCGCTCAACATATCTCTCGAACAGAACATTCATCTCGAAGAGCAGTGCGTGCCCGTCGATGGCCCCCGCGCTGGTCGTTTGGTACCGGTCGGTAAGAAACAAGCGCGCGAAGGACAGGAGATTCCGCCACCGACCGTTAGTACGGTCAAGGACGATCCGATCCCACCGAAGTGCGCATGGTGGAACGTCGGCTACGTCGACATACACGAAGCTGAGCTCACGCAATGCGCGCTGGGTGTCCTGTGCGCCGGACAGGCGCGACAGCTTGCTGATTGCTGCTCGCATGACCTGATTCAGCGCAATGTCGGACGACAGGGAATCGAAACGGCACGCGAGTTTCTGTGGCGAGACCGCGAGTGTTGAGAATTGCCGTTTCACTTCGAGGCGTCCCCGAAGCGCAGGCAGGTCATCTTCGTGTTCGAGGTAGTGGCGCGGCATCCCTTGGCGGACCGCGTCGGTGAGCTTCGCGCAGAACAAGCGGATCAACAGCTCGAGCAAGGTATCGCGCTGCCAGCCAAGTTTCGTCATCGCCCCGGCTTCGATCGGCAGATCGAAGGTCACTGCGAGCATGTGGATGAGACGCGCCCGGAGGGTGGCATCGGACACGTTCGTTTCGCCGCCACCCTCGATCTTGGGAAGAATTTCGAGCTGGCAGCCCTGGGTGGCAATGACGCCGACGACACCCCGGGCGCGCAGCCCTGTCCGCCCATGTTCAAGTACTCCTTCACCCCCGCGGCCAGAAAAGGCCGAGGCCCGTGCGATTGCTGCAAGGCGATCTGCCTCTGCCTCCGGGATCTCAGCGTCGCCTGACCCGTAGCCGATGCGCTCCCATTCACGGATCGTGCGGCGGATCATGCCCCGACTAACTTCCCATAGTTGAACCCTTCATCCACGGAACGAACCTCCCAGCGATACCGGGGGACCGCATCGCCCTCTTCGAGACCGGGAGGTGCTTTCAGGGGCGATCGCGTGAGAAATCCGCCGGTGATCCCACCATCGTGCGATTCCAAGTCACCAAGTACCGCTGCGATCTTTGCCCAGTCCTCGAAAAAATATTCCGCTAGGAGTGGGATAACCTTGTGGCGCATGACCTCATCGACATCTGCTTGCGAGCGGCACGCGGTGAAGTAGGCGTGACCGATCTGATGCTCGCGGTCGTAGAGATACTCGATTCGCTCGTTGATCGTGGCGAGAAGTCGCGGCAAGTTGATACCGCATTTCTGGCCAGCCTCTTCAAGCACGGATGCATCCGGCATCATCTCGTGGAAGGTGAAGCGGCGCCTGAGCGCGGTGTCGAGAAGCGCAATCGACCGGTCCGCAGTATTCATGGTGCCGATCACGTGCAGATTCGATGGAACACCGAAGAACCGCTTAGAATAGGGCAGTATGAGCTGGATCTCGTTGTCAGCCCGGAGCCGCTTGTCGGACTCTAGAAGCGTAATGAGTTCACCAAATACCTTGGAGATGTTCGCCCGGTTGATCTCGTCGATGATCAAAACGTATGTGCAAGCGCTTTCCACCGGGAGCGATCTGACGCCGAGAACCACCCCCTCCAGTCCGTCCCAGTCGACCAATGCGCCATTCAACTTGTAGACAGTATGCTGCCGGAAGCCATTTGGATAAAAACGTGCGCGATCCTCTCCTAGGTCATCGCGCCAGAGCCATTCCACACTCCTGTTGTGGGGATGGTAAGCAGCATCCCCATCGAATGAATAATCGCCTGTGATCTTGCCAAAGGCGCGCATTCTGTCGCGCCCATCGGAGACAACGACGTAGTCGCCCACCTGCATGTCCGACCGAAATGAGTAGGTGCAGACGAGGTCGCCGGCGTGGGCGCTGACCCTTTTCCCTGCATTGTTCTCCAACTCGGTCTTGATCTCCGTCCAGTCATCGAAACGCGCATTTGACCAGTCGATCGTTCCGCCCCAGCCATGGCGGATCTTGTTTGCATCAAGAGCTGCCTTGATTTGCGTCTCTTCCTGGCCTCGTCTACCGAGCGAGACTTTAAAGATTGGGCGCTTTCGGTCAAGTCGCAGATCGCCTGATTCCTTGCCCGGGTCTAAGCGCGCACGTTCGCAGATCCGTTTGAAGACGCCGTCCTCGACCTTGAGGCGAAAACCGGCCGTGTTCACTTCGCCAGAGTCAGCCTCCTGGCCCTCTGGGCTCGGTGTCTCCGGCCGCAGACCTTCTACAAACTCCTCGTAGCTCATGGACTGGTGGAAGGTTATGAACTCTATTCGGCCGGCTTCGACGAGCTTTCGGTAGGCCGTCATGAGTTCCACCCGATCTTGCGGGATCAACTCGCCGCAGAGCCGCACTGCCTCGGCTACGGTATTAAAGGTCTTCCCAGTACCCGGCGGCCCATAAAGGATCAGGTTGGTCGCTGGTTCAGATGCAGTCGTGCTCGCTTGGTTCATTGTGTCTTCTGTTGATTCTCCACTTCTGCTTAGATTAGCCGTGCCACCTATAGGATGCTTTTCAAGCGCTTCCTGAATCAGTTTCTCAAGCTCGCGCCCGGACTCCAGTCCCTTGACAACAATTCTGCATCTATTAGCGTAGAGGAGATTCTTTTCTCTAAGTTCGTCCTTTCCTTCAAAGTAAGAGATGTCACCATAACTGACTTTCTTGCCACTGGCTGAAAAGTGGTGCAAGCGTGAAAGCTGATCTACTTTGACCCCTGCCGATTGAAGCTTCCGTAAGTCGGCGGCCAGTTTTGATGGACTGTATGTTTCCACTACTTGCACGGATATACCAAGTTAGTATACTACTGATGTCACGCCTGCAGGCAGCATTTGGTGCCGATTTTGCTGCATACGGTTCACCCTTGGCCTATTCCGCCGGCTGTTTGCGCCCCGTGGGACAAGTCTTCAGTGCTGCCTTACACCCTGGAGAGTCATCCCCACTCCTCGGCTAGGAGCCCCGCTCTGTGAATTTGTCGTACATTTCAGCTGCCCTCCCGATTCTGGGCAGGTAACGCTGACGGATAAATCCGAGGTTGGGAGCCAGGCCAGTTGCGCCCGCCTGTCATCGCTGCTTGTCGAGGTGCTCTGTCATGCCTGCTCGCCTGATCACCCCCAGCCAACTTGCCCTCTTTAGCCGCAGTCCGCGGATAGGTGCCTGGTGGGAGGAGCTCAAAGCCAGGGGGCGTTTCACTGGTGAGCAACCACCTCCCTCATCTCTTGATGAGCAACTGTTCGCCGATGGTCTGCGCCTTGAGCAGGTGTTGCTCAACCGGTTGGAAGCCGAGGGCTATCGCATTGCCCGCCTGGCCGGCAAACAGAACGAGGTGGACTATGTCGCTACCCGCGAGGCGATGGCAGCAGGGTTCGACTTCATCCATCAGGCCTCGCTGAACAACGGAGAGATCCGCGGCTCGGCCGATGTGCTGCGCAGGGTTCCCCAGCCCTCGGCCCTGGGCGAATGGAGCTACATCCCGATCGAATGCAAGCTGGCCAGTAAGCCACGCACCACTTTTCTGGTCCAGGCCTGTGCCTACGTCGAGCTGCTCACCCCATTGCTGGGGCACCGGCCCGATCGTTTCGAGTTGTTTCTCGGTGGTGGCCGCTTCCAGGCCTATGACACCGATCGTTTCTGGGCCTGGTACCAGCAGCTCCGCAACCGTTACCACGATTTCTGTGCTTCCTTTGATTCCGCCTCGCCGCCGGAGGATGAACCCGGTGATCACGGCAGTTGGAGCGCCTTCATCGAGGAGCGCCTGATTGCCGAGCGGGATCTCGTGCTGGTGGCGAACATGCGCCAGACCCAGCGCCTCAAGCTCAAGGCCACCGGCATCCACACGATCGAGCAGCTGGCGGCACTGCCTCCCGGCGCCAGCATCGCTGGCCTTGCGGCCGAGGTCCTGTTCGAGTTACGTCAGCAGGCCCAGCTGCAACTCACACCCCATGGGGCCGATGGCAAGCCCGCCTTCCTGGTGCGCCCCCTGCAGCCGGGCAAGGGCCTGGCCGCCCTCCCCGCCGCGGATGCCGGCGACATCTGGTTCGACATGGAGGGCATTCAGGATGCCGTTGCCGCCAAGAAGCTCGAATACCTCTTCGGGGCCTGCTATCGGGAGGCCCCGGCTGAGCCGGCAGCCTTCATCGCCTGGTGGGGCCATAGCCCCCTGGAAGAAAAGCGGGCCTTCGAGGGGTTTGTGGATTGGGTGGAGGAACGAAGGCGCCGACATCCAGGCCTGCACGTCTACCACTACGCCAGCTACGAAAAAGCGGCGATGCGCCGCCTCTCCCAACAGCATTCCACCCGAGAGGCGGTGATCGACAACTGGTTGCGCAGTGATCTGCTCTGTGACCTGCTGCCGATCGTCACCCGCTCGATCGTGCTCGGTGAGGGCAGCTACTCGATCAAGAAGGTGGAGGGGCTCTACATGGGCCCCCGCGGCGCCGATGTCACCAATGCCGGTGATTCCGTCGTCGCTTACCTGCACTGGCAGTCCTCCGGTGAGCCTTCCCTGCCGGGCGCAGCCCCAGAAGCCAGCCCCAGGCTTCAGGCCATCGAGGACTACAACCGCGACGATTGCGTCTCCACCGTGCTGCTGCATGACTGGCTGCTGGATCTGCGCCGTGCTCAGGGCCTGCCCGAGCAACCGCTTGACCATCCCGACGAAGAACGCCCTGAGGCGGAACCCTGGCCCCTGGAAGCCATCAGTGCCAGGTTGATCGCCGAGTTGCCCGAGCCGCTCCAGAGCGATCCGGCCGCCAATGCCCCAGAAGCCGAGCTGCTCGCCCAGGAACAACTGGGTTCAAGAGGCCTGAGCTGGCGGGTGCAGCGCCTGCTGGCCCAGCTGCTGCCGTTCCATCACCGCGAGGCCAAGGTGGCCTGGTGGGCCTACTTCGATCGCAGGGGCAAGGCCCTGCAGAGTCCGGAGGAACTCGACGCCGATGGCGAGGCGATCAACGGCGCCGTCTGGCAAAGCGCCGAAAGTGTTCCCAGTGCCCGCACAGGGGCCGACCTGCACACCTTCTGCTTCGATCCCAGTCAGACCCTCAAACTCCATGTCGCCCTGGGAGATGGGCCCATCAAGTTGGAGATCCCCGAGACCGGCCAGAAGCTCCAGGCCGTGGTGATCGACGGCGAACAGGGCACCCTCACGCTCAAGTACCCCTGGAGCGCCAGAGAGAAGCGGCAGGCCGAAGGACTGGACGTCGAACTACCCAAGGGTCCCCTGGCCCTGATCAAGGTGCCCGAGGACATCAGCAAACCTCTGCGGGAAAGCCTGCTGAGCCAGGCTGATAACTGGGTGGATGGTGACAGGCCCATTCCGGCCGCCATCGTTCACCTGCTGGAGCGCCGTGCCATTCAGCCGCTGGTCCCGCTCAATGCCGCCCTCGCGGCCGATCCGAGTGCTTTGCCCGCCGAGTTGGCAGGGTTTCTGGCCTCCCACAGCGATCTGACCCTCGCTCTCCAGGGCCCGCCAGGCACGGGCAAGACCACCGTCACCGCCGAGATGATCGCCGAGTTGGTGCAGCGCGGTCTGCGGGTGGCGATCAGCTCCAACAGCCATGCCGCGATCAACAACCTGCTGCTCAAGGCCCACAGCACCTGTGCCGCCCGTGGCCTCAGCCAGCAGGTGGTGAAATGCAGCACCGCTAAAGACGACAAAGGACTGGTCGGCCAGCCCGTGGCGCTCTGCAAACCCGATGCCCTAACTGGCTCGATGGCCGTGGTGGGCGGCACGGCCTGGATGTTTGCTCGCCCCGTGATGGAGGAGGCCTTCGACTGGCTGGTGATTGATGAGGCGGGTCAGATGTCCCTGGCCAATCTGCTGGTGATGGCCCGCTGCGCCCGAGGGGTCCTGCTGGTGGGTGATCAGCAGCAACTGGCCCAGCCCTCCCAGGCCGACCATCCCGGCGAAAGCGGCCTCTCCTGCCTCGACTACCTGATGCAGGGCCGGGCGGTGGTGCCTGGTGATCGTGGCGTGTTTCTCTCCACCAGTTGGCGGATGGAGCCGAGCCTCACCGCCATGGTTTCGGAGCTCTTCTATGACGGCCGCCTGCAGGCCCATCCAGCCAATGCCAGCAACCACATCCGCTGGCGTGAACCCTTCCTCGGCCACAACGGCCTGCCCATGCCGGGCCAGGGGCTTGTCTTTGAAGCGGTGCCCCACAGCGGCTGCAGCGTCTGCTGTGAGCCGGAGATCGATCGGATCGAGCAGCTGGTGGAGGCGTTGCTGGGCAACGGCTACTGCTATGCCCGCCGCGGTGGTGAACATCGGGGCGTGCTGAGCCCAAACGACATTCTGGTCACCGCTCCCTACAACGTTCAGGTCAATCGGCTGCAGCAGCGCCTGGGCCAACGGGCCCGCGTCGGCACCGTCGACCGCTTCCAGGGCCAGGAGGCACCGGTTGCCATCCATTCCCTCACCGCCAGCGATGGCGACTGCGCCCCCCGTGGCCTCGGCTTTCTGCTGGAGCCCAACCGGCTGAATGTGGCGATCAGCCGCGCCCAATGCCTCTCGATCGTGGTGGGCTCGCCCAGCCTGGCCTCGGGCCTGGCCAACACCGTGGAGGAGGCTGCCCAGCTCAACCGCCTCTGCCGCCTGATTCAGGCTGGAGCCGTCGAGCCGATGCGGACGTCATCCAGCTGACGCCGAGCGCTGAAACGGGAAGGGCTCAGGCACCGCGATCGTGGAGGGATGGCATCGACCTTCCCCTCACGCTTGTGAGCAGGCGCTGCTGGATCAGGCCAGTTCTGGGCCGGTGCCAGCGATTCAGCCAGCCGATCGGAGCAGCTCCTGAACCATCACCAGGGCATCCACGTAGCCGAGCTGCCTGTGGTGAAACGCCCCGGGCAGAACGCCGATGGTGCGGAAGCCGTTGCGCTCCCAGCAGCGGATGCCGGCGGTGTTGGTGCTCACTACCAGGTTGAACTGCATCGCCCGGAACCCCAGCCGCCGGGCTGCCTGGAGCGAGTGCTGGCAGAGGCTGCTGCCGAGGCCTTGCCCCCTGCACGCTTCGGCCACCACATAACCGGCATTGGCCACGTGGGCACCGAGGCACAGGGAATTGGGCCTGAGGTAGTAGCTCCCCACCACGGCCCCACCAGGATCGACGGCCACCATCACCGCCTGGCTCTGCTCCACCCAGAGGCCTCTCGCCTCGACTTCAGTGATCGCCGGGTCGTGGGGGAAGGTTTCGCCGGCACGGAACACCGGCTCCAGCAGGCCCCACACCCCCGGCCAGTCGGCTGGCTCAAAGGAACGGATCAGTTGCGGAGAGGTCATGGCCGCTTCGACTGGGAGGCCGGGCGCGGAGGAGGCCATCCACCGCCGCCTGTCGCCACACACTCTGCCGCTGAAGCCAGCTGCCTTGATGGCCCGGAGGCTGGGGGCCAGCAGGATGGAACCTTCTCAAGGAAGGCTCCGGAGGCACTGGATGAAGGTGATCGTCGATCTCTGCGTTGTGCCGATCGGGGTCGGCGTCAACCTGGCGCCCTACATCGCTGCCTGCGAACGGGTGCTGCTCGACGCCGGCCTCAAGATCCAGCTGCACCCCAATGGCACCGCGATCGAGGGCGAGTGGGCGCCGGTGTTCTCAGCAATCGAGGCCTGCCATGCGGCCGTGCACGCCATGGGCGCCCCCCGCATCTTCACCACCGTGAAGCTCAACACCCGCACCGATCGTGACCAGACGCTGGAAGACAAGGTGGCCAGCGTTGAGGCATTGCTCCTGCAACAGCCTGAAAGGGGCCAATGAGAAGGCGCCCCGTGGCTGGTGCCCTCAGGCCTCATGCAGGGTCTGGGCTCGCGAGCTGCCCTGGTCGTGGCCTCTGATTCATCGATAGATCCGCCAGCTTTGATTGTCAGTACGGCAAGCCACTCCTTCCGAGCGCCGGTGGGGTCAGACTGGATGCAACGTCACTCAGCAAGGAGAGTCCATGACCACCACCCTGGAGAGACCCGCCACCCTGGTGTGCGCCTGCCCGGGCTGCCACTGCACCGTGCAAGCGGACAGCCCGTTCCGCAACGGCACCCTGCTGTTCTGCAGCGATGTCTGCGCCAAGGGGCACCCCAACGGAGAGCCCTGCCACGCCGGCTGTGGCTGTGAATGCCATGGCTGAATCAGCTCCGCCGCTGCGGCTGCGATCGCCGGGTTTTTCAATGAACTCCTGGGCACAGTTCACCCCGAGTTCTTGTCACATTCTGCTGACTTTTCCGGTGATGAAGCCGCTGAGCAGGCAGCAGATTCCGATCGCCACACCGGCCACGATCGCCAGCCAGGGGCAGCAGCGTGGCCATGGGCTGAAAGGCAACAACGCAGGCCGATCCGTTGCCGAGCTGCTCGTCATCGATCGAACGGTGAGCTCCGCCGTCTGCGGCCTGAGGGACACTCCGATCGTTGGCTGATGGAAAGCCGTTGCTGTTCTCGGAAGCCAGCTGATCCAGCCACTGTGCCCAATCGAAACGCTGCCGGATCAGGCTTTCTCGATCGAGATGTCAGCCGAAAGGGTGGTTGCCACGGACCACTAAGCCGCAGCGGCCTCGATGATCGCTGTGGTGGAGGCCTCCACCGCTCGGGCCACTTCCCTCAGGGAGGGATCGGCCGAGAGGCTGGCGAGCACCGCCTCAGGGCGGATCATGCCGATGCGGGTCTGGCCGGCTTCGGTGTAGACGGAGATCCGGCAGGGCAGAGCCATGTTGAGCGCCATTGTGGTGCTGAGCACCGCAGCGGCCTGTTGGGGGTTGCAGACCTCGAAGATGCGGCACTGCTCCGGAAACGGCAGGCCCTTGCTGCGCAGGGTGTTGCCCAGATCATGCACGGCCAGCACGCCGAAGCCCTGATCCACCGCAGCCTCCTGGAGGGCGGCGCTGGCCTCCAGGAAGGATTTCGGTGTGTCGAGGATGAAGAACGGATCCATGGGAGGTGTTCAGGATGTGCCGTACCAGCTGCGGTACCACTGGGTCATCTGCTCGATCTCCCGGCTCTGGGCCTTCACCATGGCCTGCTGCATCGCCCGCAGCTGCGGATGCTGGCTGTTCGTCTGGGCCATCGAGGCCATCATCACGCCCATTTGGTGGTGCGGAATCATCTGCTCGATGAAAGCCCGGTCGAAGTCCGGGGCTGTGCTCAGGGCTGAGAGGTTCATACCCCCGCCCATGTGTCCCATCCCCATACCCATGCCACCACCCATCCCCATCGGGCCGCCCATGTCCCCCTGCCAACCCCAGCCCGTGCCTGGTCCCCAGCTGGGTACGGGTTGGCTGAACCACTGCCGGTACCAGGCGCGCATCTGGGCGTTCTCCTGCGTCTGACTGGCCTTGATGCTCTTCGCCAGTTCCTTGATCTCGGGCCGCTTCGCGCGGGTGAGGGCAAGATCGGCCATGGCGATGGCCCCGTCATGGTGAGGAATCATCATCACGATGAAGTGCTGATCCATCGTCTGGGTGCCCATCCGCCCCACGCCCATCCCGCTTCCTGCTGGGGCCGCCGCCTGGGGCGGCCCTGAAAGCGCTGGAGCCCCCACTGAAAGGACGACCGCTCCCAGCCCTGTAGCGGCAGCGAGTCTGAACGCAGCAGAACGGGTCTGGCCGAACGTGCATCGGTGCTGGCCCATCAGCTCTGCTCCCTTGCTTCTGGCTGTTATCAGCATGGGGTCGCTGCAGCGCGCTGGCCACGGCTCTGGGTCATTGCTTCATCGAATTGGTGCCCATTCGTTCCGTGCTGGCCGGCCGTCACGATCAGCTTTCAGACCTGAAGATTGGGGCAGATCACATTCCCATCCTTGGCGGGATCGCTCTGCCAGCCGGCCAGCAATCCCTGCAGTTCCTTTCTGAGCTGTCGCAGCTCCTTGATCTGGCCATCGATCCGCTCGATCTGTCTGCCCAGCTGGATCTCGATGTCGCCGCAGGGCAGAGCACCGGCGTCGTGCACGGCCAGGCAGCCCTGGATCTCCTCCAGGCTGAGCCCGAGGGTCTTGAGCCGACGGATGAACTCCAGGCGTTGCAGGCTCTGCTCGGCGAACAGGCGGTAACCGCCTTCGCTGCGGCCGATCGCTGGCAGCAGGCCCAGGTCCTCGTAGTAGCGCAGGGTCTTGACCGGCAGGCCACTGCGGCCGGCCAGGGCCCCGATCTTCATGCCAACGACCGCCACCGTCTTGACTCTCCACCCATGAGGAGAGTTTAAGCTAATTGTCGATCACTTTTCATCCTCAGGCAGTCCGTGAATCCCATCGCTCTGGCTCTGCTCCTCTCGGCAGGCGTTGCCCTGGCACCCGGCGCCGCCCGCGCCCAGGCCAACGACATGTTCCCGAGCAAAGCCGCTGCGGAACAGCGAGCCAAGGAACTGAAGTGCAGCGGTGCCTTTGCGATGGGCAAGGAATGGATGCCCTGCCAGAACTTCGATATCTACCAGAAAGCCGTCGCCAAGGAAAAGTGACTCCACCGCTCCTTGCTCCTGCTCCGAGCCATTCCCCAGACCAACGGTTCTGGGGGTGATCACCCGGTTCATCGCCGGCTCTGGAATCGGTTTGTTGCTGGGCCGACGGAGCGGCAGGAAACCAGCCACGCCACCATCCTCATCCTGATCAGGCCGCCCTGTACCGCCGCAGCAGCGATGAGTTGACGATCACCGAGAGCGAACTCAGGGCCATCGCTGCCCCGGCGATCATTGGATTGAGCCAGCCCAGAGCGGCGATCGGAATGCCGATTGCGTTGTAGATGAAGGCCCAGAACAGGTTCTGGCGGATCTTGCGCATCGTGGCCCGCGACAGGCCGATCGCACTCACCACCAGACGCACGTCGTTGCGGATCAGGATGATGTCGCCGGCTTCCTTGGCCACATCCGAACCGGAGCCGATGGCGATGCCGATGTTGGCCGTGGCCAGGGCCGGGGCGTCATTGACGCCATCGCCCACCATCGCCACCACCTGACCCGCCTGCTGCAGGGCCTTGATCGTTGCCGCCTTGTCGGCCGGGCGCACCTCGGCGATCACCTCCTCGATCCCCACCTGGTGGGCGATGGATTCAGCGGTGGTGCGGTTGTCGCCACTGAGCATGATCACCCGCACCCCTCGGCGCCGCAGCAGCTCCACGGCTTGGCGGGCCTCGGGTCTGACCGTATCGGCAACGGCGATCAACCCCAGGATCTGATCGGCTTGCCCCAGCAGCATGGCGGTTTTCCCCTGGGCCTCAAGCCCAGCAAGCTGGCTCTGCACAGGTTCGGGAAGGCGGGGCAGGAAGCGGCTCGCCAGGGAACGGTTGCCGAACCAGACGACACTGCCGGCCTGCCTGGCCGTGATGCCCTCCCCCACCTGGGCCTCGAACTGCTCCAGCGGCAGCAGGTCCAGATGGCGCGCAGCAACGGCAGCGGCGATCGCTGCTGCCAGGGGATGCTCCGAGCCATGTTCCAACGAACCCGCGAGCTGAAGCACCTCCTGCTCCGAAAGACTCCCAAGGGGCTCCAGATCGGTGAGCATCGGCTTGCCCAGGGTGAGGGTGCCGGTCTTGTCGAACACCATGGTGGTGAGCTTCTCGACCCGCTCCAGCACTTCGCCGCTGCGGATCAGGATGCCCAGCTCCGCGCCCTTGCCCACACCCACCATCAGTGCGGCGGGCGTGGCGATGCCGAGGGCGCAGGGGCAGGAGATCACAAGCACGGCGATGAAGGCCAGCAGGCCACTGCTGAACTGGCCGGCCAGCGCCCAGATCGCAAAGGCGGCAAAGGCGATCAGCACCACGGCAGGAACGAACCAGCCCGTGACCTGATCGGCCAGCCGTTGCACGCTCGCGGTGCTGGCCTGGGCTTCCTCCACGATTCGCACGATCTGGGCCAGGGCCGTGTCGGCTCCCACCCGGCTGGCCTGAAATCGGAGCAGGCCAGCCCCATTCACCGTGCCACCGATCAGCTCGGCGCCGGCCTGTTTGGCCACCGGCAGGGATTCACCGGTGAGCAGCGATTCATCCACCGAGGAGCTGCCTTCGAGCACCACTCCATCGGCGGGGATCTTCTCGCCCGGGCGCACCAGCACCGTCTCGCCTGCGTCGATGGCATCGGCGGGCACGGTCATCTCCATGCCGTCGCGGATCACCGTGGCCGTGGCGGGCTGAAGATCGAGCAGCTTGCGCACGGCGGCTGAGGAGCGTTTCTTGATGATCTCCTCCATGAACTTGCCCATCAGCACGAAGGCGATCACCACCGCCGAGACTTCGAAGTAGACGTCGCGGTCATTGACGCCAACCGGCAGCCAGCTGGGCGCGAAGACCACCACCACGCTGTAGAAGTAGGCAACGGAGGTGCCCAGGGCGATCAGCACATCCATGTTGAGAGCGCGCCGCTTCAGGGCAGCCCAGGCGCCCGTGTAGAACGACCAGCCACCGATGAACTGCACGGGGGTGGCCAGCACGAACAGCCACATTCCCCAGCTCATCCAGGGCAGGGCCGGCAGGGGCACCCAGGACATCAGGCTGACCCCGGCTGCCAGGGCAATGAAGGCCCCGGCCCGCAACAGCGCCAGCGCCAGCACCCCGCCGAGTACAAATCCCACGCGGCGGCGCATGACGCGCAGTTCGCGGTCGGGATTCAGGAAGGTCTGCAGGCAGGACTGGCTGCAGAAGTAGTAGGCCCTGCCGCCGCGCTGGGTGGTGAGAGCCGTGGCCACCGGTACGACCATTCCGCAGATCGGATCCTTGGCCATGCCCGCCTTGCCAGCGCCATCGGGCGGATGGCTGTGGTGATGGCAGGCCTGAGTGGTGCTCATGGCGGTGTTGCGGTTGGGCTCAGGTTGTGGTCGCTGTGGATCAAAGGCTGAACAGGGCGTCGTACTTGTGATAGTCGGGTTTACGCAATCCCCCCACGGCGAGCATCCGCCGCAGTTCGATGATCTCGGCCCGCTGGGCCACGATCACCCCTCTGGCGAAGCGCCGGATGGTGGGGTTGGTGCTCTTGGCCAGGGCGTCGTGGGCCATCAGCAGCGCCCCGCCGTGGTGATCGAGCATCCCCTCCAGGAACCACACCACCCGGTTGTCCTTGGTGGGGA
>NZ_JAHLYV010000014.1:0-33332 GCF_025128115.1 Synechococcus sp. CS-1326
ACCTGGGTGCCTTCAATTACCGCTTCAACCGGCGCTTCAACTTGGCAACGATGACTGAGCGAGTGGTTCATGCCATCTGCAGCTGCGGCGCTCGGCCGGAACGCTTCTTGAGGAGTGCGGAGCCAGCTACCTAATCAAGTGAAGCATTGGAGATTCTGCAAGATCCACCCCATTTACGGCATGGTTGTCTTGTGATCGCAGCTAAGGGCTGTGTATGTGAGCGGCAAGCAGCTCGGGTGCAGCTTTGCGGAAGGGGTTAGCCTACGGTGTCTATGAGAAAACCATGGCCAAGAAGCGAGTCCTACTCAACCATGGCATCTTGAGCTACAACAAGTGCGTTTTCTCAGCCATGATCTTTTCCTATTCGATGAGCGTCTCCTCTGACGTTGAGCCAGCCACCAATGCAATCCACTTGAGGCGCCGCCGCAAGGATAACTGGATGAGCCAACACTCACTGCGGCCAAGTGATGGCAAGCGTTAGGTGTATGCCCAAGCCGAGTTTTGGCCACTGAGAGACATTTGGGGTAATCTGTGGAAACTCATTCTTAGATTTTGACAATGAAGCTCGGATACGCGATTCTGTATGTCGACGATGTCGCTTCTTCCCTTGATTTCTACGAACGTGCATTTGGGTTTAAGCGACGCTTCCTTCATGAATCAGGAACCTATGGGGAACTTGAAACTGGAGATACAACGCTTTCATTCGCTTCGCACGAACTTGCCGATACGAATTTTCCTGGTGGCCATATTCGTGCCAGTGAATCCATCGCGCCCCTGGGGATGGAAATCGGCTTGGTAACGCTTGACGTTGCAGCTGCCCATGCCCATGCATTAGGGGAAGGCGCCATTGAATTGAGTGCACCTGCCCGGAAAGCCTGGGGGCAGATCGTTTCGTATGTTCGAGCGCCGGATGGCTGTCTCATTGAACTCTGCACGCCAGTTGGCGAGTAGAAGCAACGCCTCCCATCACGATCCAGCCGCTCTTCCACGAAGCGGTTCGGGTCGCGGCCCTCAAAGAGATAGCGCGCCTTGTCTTCCCGCCGCAGTCAGGGCTTCGGCTGCTCAGGGCCCTTCCTCGACGCGGACATCAGCACCGAAACCGAGCTGCTGATCGTTAACTGCCAGGCCCTGCTGCAGGGCACCGTGCTCCCCTGTGCGCTCATGCCCCTGCCGCGATCCGCGCATGCCAGTGAGGCCATCAGGCCGCAGAGGCCAGCGGCTGATCCAGGCGCCGGGCGGCGTCCGGCCCCTCCTTGATGGCGACCACCATGGAATCCGGGCCGACAAGATGCTCGGTTCGCGGCCTGGAAAATCCGGCTTCCTGCATCCAGGAGGCGCAGTCCTGACCGGTGTAGTCGAACCCACCCGGCGTTTCGATCAACATGTTCAGGCTCATCATCAGCCCGAATGCATTTGTTGAACGGTCATCGTCGATGATCGCTTCGTAGACAATCAGCGCTCCGCCGATCGGCAGCGCCTCGAAGGCCTTCCGGATCAGCATCTTTTTGGTGGGCAGATCCCAGTCATGCAGGATGTGCCCCATCAGCACAACATCGGCTGCGGGAATCGCCTGGTTGAAGAAGTTGCCTGGTTCAAAGCTGAGCCGGTCTGCCACGCCTGCCTTCTGCGCGTAATCCTCGAACGTGGGCGCCACTTCCGGCAGGTCGAATCCAGTGCCTTGCAGGTGTGGGTTGGCCAGGCAGATCTGAACGGCCAGATCCCCCTGCGCCGTGCCCACGTCGACGAATGATCGGTAGTTCTTCCAGATCGGAGCATGGGCGATCACCCGGTTGGCCCCGCGGCTGATGCCGGTCATCGCCCCGAGAAAGGCCCGCAGCTGGCTCGGATCGGCGTAAAGGCTCTCAAACAGCCCGGCCGATCCTGTCCTGGCTTCGTTCTGCTGAGTGCCCGTGCGCAGCGCCTCTGTGAGGTGCCCCCAGAACGGATACAGGCGGTTGTTGGCCATTTCCAGAATGCCGCCGATGTAGGAGGGCTTGTTCCTGTCCAGGAAGAAATCCGTTTCGGCTGTGTTCGCATAGTTGTCAGCCGTGCGAACCAGGAAGCCCAGCGCCACCAGCGCATCGAGAAAGTCGCGGGCTGACCGGGGGTGCAGGCCCAGCCGGCCACTCAGGGAAGCGAAGCACAGCTCCCCTTGCGAGAGTTCTGTGAAGACGCCGATTTCGATCGCACTGAGGAGGGTTTTGGCTGGCCAGAATCCAAAGCCGGTCTGCAGGATCTTCTCCGGATCCAGTGGATCGCCCATCCCTCTTTGCTGCTCTGGGAGGCCAATTTAGCCGATCAGACTGCAGGGGTTTCCGGGCTCCGCCCTGTTCTGCGCCGCCGGCTTTCTTCTGCTGGCCTGTGGTTATCCGCCGGCCAGAATCGCCCTGCAGCGCCCGCAGATCCGTCCGGTCAGTTCGCTGGTCAGAGCGTGGTCCTGCACGTCGGTTTCGTAGTGCCAGCAGCGCTCGCATTTCTCGCCGCCGGCCCTAGCGATTCGGATCGTCAGGCCCTCCAGCTTGGCGTTCACCAGGGGCTCGGCCAGGGGGGCTCCGCCGATCTGCAGCTCCGACACCAGCAACCAGTCGGCCAGGTTGTCGACCTCCGGGCTGGGGCTCCGCTCCAGCAACTCCAGGGCGGCGCGCAGGCCGGCGGCCGCCTCGCCAGGGGGCAGCAGCAACTGCAGCTTCACCTCGAGCGAGGAACCGATCCCGGCCTGGTCGCCCTTGAGGTTGCGGCAGGCTTCCAGCTGGCGGTTCACCTGGGAGCGCAATCCCTGCAGGCTGCTGATTGCCGCCTGTTCGGCTTCGCTGAGTTTCCAGTCCCGGCCGGCCAGGGGCCAGCCCCGCTCGAACACCGAGCGCTCCGCCACCGGGTAGGGCAGGTTCTGCCAGATGTCTTCTGCCATGTGGCAGAGCACCGGTGCGATCAGCCCGGCCAGCCGCTCCAGCACCAGCGCCATCACCGTCTGGCAGCTGCGTCGGCGATGCGACCCCGCCGCGCTCACATAAAGCCGGTCTTTGGCGATATCGAGATAGAAATTCGACAGGTCCACCACGCAGAAGTTCTGCAGTGCCTGGAAGAAGCGGTAGAACTCGAAGCGCTCGAAATCGCCGCTCACCTCCTCGATCAGATCGGCGGTGCGTTGCAGCATCCAGCGGTCCAGCAGCGGCAGGTCCGCCACCGGCAGCGCATCGCCTCCCGCTTCCACCGGCCCTGGATCGAAGTCGTGAAGGTTGCCCAGCAGGTAGCGGGCGGTGTTGCGCACCTTGCGGCTCACATCCGCCAGCTGTCTGACGATCCCGGGGCCGAGCGGCACATCGGCGGAATAGTCGACCGAACTCACCCACAGCCGCAGCACATCGGCGCCGAAGGCCGGTTCCTGCTTCTCGTTCCTGCCCCCCTCCACGATCACCGCCGGGTCGACCACATTGCCCAGGGATTTGCTCATCTTGCGACCCTTCTCATCGAGGGTGAAGCCGTGGGTGAGCACCCGTCGGTAGGGCGCCCGGCCGTTCACGGCCACCGAGGTGAGCAGGCTGCTCTGAAACCAGCCGCGGTGCTGGTCGGATCCCTCCAGATAGAGATCGGCGGGGTAATGGAGATCCCCTTCGGCCCGCTCCGGCTCCAGCCCCTTCAGCACCGCCGCCCAGGAGGAGCCGGAGTCGAACCACACGTCCATCGTGTCGCTGCCCTTGCGCCATTGATCGGCCTCGCCGGCCCGGCCGGGGGGCAGCAGCTCCGCCTCGTCGCGCTCCCACCACACGTCCGAGCCGTGCTCGGCGATCAGCGCCTGGATGTGATCGAGGCTGGCGGCATCGAGCAGCACCTCGCCGGTTGTGCGGTGATAGAAAACGGGGATCGGCAGGCCCCAGGTGCGCTGGCGGGAGATGCACCAGTCGCCCCGGTCGCGCACCATCGCCTCGATCCGGTTGCGGCCACTGGCCGGCAGCCAGTCCACGGCCGCGATCGCCGCCATCGCTTCGGCGCGGAAGCCCTCCACCGAGGCGAACCATTGCTCGGTGGCGCGGAAGATCGTCGGTTTCTTGGTGCGCCAGTCGTAGGGGTAGCGGTGGGCGTAGCTCTCCTGCTTCAACAGGGCGCCGGCCTCCTCCAGGGCGGCGATGATCACTGGGTTGGCGTCCTTGAGCACGTTGAGGCCAGCGAAGCGCCCCGCTTCCGCCGTCAGGGTGCCGCCCTCATCCACCGGGCAGAGCACCGGCAGGCCATGGGCCCTGCCGGTGTTGAAGTCGTCGACGCCGTGGCCCGGGGCGGTGTGGACCAGGCCGGTGCCCGCCTCCGTCGTGATGTAGTCGCCGCCGATCAGCACCGGGCTGCTGCGCTCCAGCAGCGGGTGGCGATAGGTGACGCCCTCCAGTTCGCTCCCCTTCACCGTGAGCAGGGGTTCCAGGCTGAGGCTCAGGCTGGTCTGCAGGCTGTCCACCAGCTCGGCGGCCACCACCAGGTGGCGGCCGCAGGTAGCCGCGCCGCCGGGCCCGCTGGCCCGGCAGATCGAGTAGTCGAGCGCACCGTTCACCGACACCGCCAGGTTGGCGGGCAGGGTCCAGGGGGTGGTGGTCCAGATCGCCACAGCCAGCTGTCCATTGGCCCAGCCACCACTGCTCGGTGCCAGGCCCACCGTGGCCAGGCGCTGGGCCAGGGGGGCCGGCACCGCCGTGACCGCGAAGGCCACGTAGACGCTCGGTGAGGTGTGACCGTCGGGGTAGTCGAGTTCGGCTTCGGCCAGGGCCGTACGGGAACTCGGGCTCCAGTGCACCGGCTTCAGCCCCCGGTAGATGTGGCCGGCCAGCACCATCTGGCCGAACACGCCGATCTGGGCGGCCTCGTAGCCCTTCTGCAGGGTGAGATAGGGGGCGTCCCAGTCGGCCCAGATGCCCCAGCGGCGGAAGCCGGCCTTCTGACCCTCCACCTGCTCGAGGGCATAGGCATGGGCCCGGCGGCGCAGGGCGATCGGGGTGAGGGCGCGGCGCTCCTCGCTGTCCATGCCCTGCAGCACCTTGAGCTCGATCGGCAGGCCGTGGCAATCCCAGCCCGGCACGAACCGCGCCCGCCGCCCCTTCAGCAGGGCGTACTTGTTGATGATGTCCTTGAGGATCTTGTTGAGCGCATGGCCCACATGCAGGGCGCCATTCGCATAGGGCGGCCCGTCGTGCAGGGTGAACACCGGGCCGGGATTGCCGCTGCTCAGGCGCTCGTAAAGGCGCTGCTCAGCCCAGAAGGCCTGCAGCTCCGGCTCGCGCGTCTTCGCGTTGGCCCGCATCCCGAAGGGGGTCTTCAGCAGATTGAGCGTGTCCTTGTAGGAAGCCGGGCTGGCGGTCACAGCGCCTGGTGGGCAGCAAGCACGGATTATCAACCCCGGCCCAATCAGGCTTCGATCGTGGCGCCTTCCGCCTCCGGCTCGGCTGACGCCGCCGCCGGCTGATCAGCCTCCTCGCCGGCCCCTGCCACCGAAGGCAGGGGGCCGGCGGGAGCGGCGACCTGCTGGAGCAGCTCGTCGATCTCGGTGAAGGAACGCACCTCCACCACGGCCGGGGCCTGGATCGCGGCTGGGACTGGGGCCTGGGTCGGGGCTGGGGCCGTGGATTCCTCCGGCCGCACCCAGCGTTTGCTGGGGGTTTTCGGCTTGGCTGTGGCCCGTTGCTGCAGCCAGGCGGCCGCACCGCCCAGGCTCGCCACCACCAGGCTCAGCAGCCTGGCCGCGGCGGTGCGGAGCTGCAGCAGGCTGGTCTGCCAGCGCTCGGGGGACCAGAAGCGCTGCTGCTCCTCACCGCTGAGCTGGCGCCATCGCCCCAGGCTCACCTCGCTGCCCAGCCGGCCGATCAACAGCCCGCCGCAGAGCACCGCCAGCATCGGCGCGCCACTGAGCCGCTCGGCGCTGGTGACCAGCACCAGGCCCAGCAGCAGCACCAGGGCGCCCCAGAAGGCGTCGCGGGGACGACTCAGCTCCGGCAGCAGCAGGGGGATCAGCAGCACCACCAGGCCGGCCAGCAGCGCAAGGATTCCACCGAGAGTGGCGAGCATGGTGGGGGGACGGAGTTGAAGCCATTCTGATCCGCTCGATACAGTTGGGGCCACGCCCACCTGGCGGAATTGGTAGACGCGCTGGTTTTAGGGTCCAGTGGCTTCGGTCGTGGGGGTTCAAGTCCCCCGGTGGGCATCGGCGCCAGAGCGCCGCTGATTGGATTTCCTGGGTGGTACCCGCTCCTTCAGGTCCACCATCAGCTGCATGGTTTCGATCGAGAGATCCCGGAGGTCCTGGGTGAGGGGGGCGGCGCTGCCGGGGCCGAACCATTGATCGAAGATCGCCGTTTCCCTGGGCTGGCCGGCAATGAATCCCTGCATGTAGCGGATCAGCGCCATGTTGACGATCCGCTGAAAGGCGGGATCGCTCTGGGGCAACATGCAGGCGATTCCTTCCTTGGAATAGGAGCGATCCCCCACCTGAAAGCCGGTTGGCTGGGGCTGACGCTGCAGCCAGGAATAGAGCAGAACGCCATCATCGGCAAAACCATCGATCGTGCCATCCTTCAGGGCCTGATAGCCGCTGTTTCGATCCTCCAGCAACACAGGAATCGCTTTGGGTTGCTGCTTGCGAATCGCCAGCTCGCTGGTGGTTCGCGGCAGGATGCCGATCCGCTTGCCTGCCAGCGATTCCTGGGAGGAGAGATTCGAATCGCGGCGAATCAAAAGCTGGGTGCCGGTGATGCCATAACTGACTGAAAAATCAACCTTTCGGTCCCGTTCCCAGGTGAAGCTGCTGGCATCACAAACCAGGCTGACCTTCGAAGACTCCAGGCTGGAAATGCGTTCGTCGGTATCCAGCGCGATCAACTTCAGCCGAACCGGACGTCCCAACTCAAGCGCCAGTTCCTCGGTGATCCGATGCATCATGTCGATGGAATAGCCCACCAGGTCACCAGCCCCGTTCTGATAGGCATAGGGGAAGGCATCTTTGCTGGTTCCAGCCGTCAGGACACCATCCCGGGCAATCTGCTCGATCACCGGCCCCGCCAGAGAAGGCCCGGCGATCAAGGCTGCCGCCAGCACACCCAGAGTGGAAAAAACTAGCCGAACAACCACAGATTTCTCTATGAATTGGCAGCCAAAGTACCATGGAGCCACTGCGTGGATCAGCGGCTTTTTCCGTGATCTGCCGCGCCGGCCACCCTGAGCCTTTTCCCCATGTCTCCAGTCACGCTTGAGCTGGGCCGCGACGACTGGCTGCGCATCCGTGATGCCCTGCGGTATCAGGGGCGCGATCTCCATCACCGCTCCTACGGAGTGACGGCCGACCGGCGGGAGCTGCTCTGGGCGGAGCTGGACCGCTGCCTCAGCCTGGCCGCCCGCATCGAGGCGCAGATCGCCGGCGAGGAGAGCTGAGCAGCCCTCGGCCTTCAGCCGCTCAGTTCTTGATCTTGGCCACCTCCGCCCTGGCCCGCTCCAGCACATCCCCCTTCAGCGGCACGAAGCCAAGTCCGGCCGCAAGCTTCTGGGGCCCGGGTTCCAGCGCCCAGCTCAGGAAGGTGCGCACCGCCTCGGCCTTCTCCTCCCCCTGGCCGCTCTGGTACGCAAGGATCCAGGTGAAGGCCACGATCGGGAAGCTCGCTTCGCCGGCAGGGTTGCAGTCTTCTCCCCCCAGCCGTTCATCGAGGCTCACCTGATTCAGGGCCGCCGCTCCGGATTCGGAATCGGCGATCACGAACTTGCCTGCCTTGTTCTGCAGGGCCGCCGGTTTGATCACACCCCGCAGGAACGCCTGGTTGACGTAGCCGATCGAGCCCGGCGTGTTCTGGATCACCCCGGCCACTCCTTCATTGCCCCTGCCACCGATCCCCACCGGCCAGTCGACGGCCTTGCCACGGCCCACCCGGGTTTTCCATTCCTCCGAGAAACAGGAGAGTGAATTGGTGAATCCGTAGGTGGTGCCGGAGCCATCGGAGCGGTGGGCCACCACGATCGGCCGGGCCTGGCAACCCAGGGCGCTCCAGTTGGTGATCTTGCCGAGGAAGATGTCGGCCAGCTGGGCCTGGGTGAGCTTGAGGTCGGGGCAATCGGGGTTGTTGTAGGCCGGGCTGATCGTGCCGCCCAGCATCGGAATCTGAACCGCGCCACGCTTGCCGGCCATGCCCTCCTTGAAATTCTCTTCGCTGAGCTGCTCATCGGTGGCGCCGAAATCAACGGAACCGGTGAGGAAGGAACGCACCCCGGCGCCGGATCCAACCGACTGGTAGTTGACGAGAAAGCCCTTCTCCGTTTTGTAGTCGGCGGACCAGCGCTGGTAGGCGGGAGCCGGGAAGGAGGCCCCTGCCCCGTTCAGCGAGGGCAGGCGTCTGCCGCCGCCGCCGCAGGCAGCCGTGCTGAGAGCTACCACGACCAGGCTGATCGGCACCAGCCGCTGGGGGCTTCGCAGGGCCTGGGTCAACTGTTGGGACAGGAAGGAAACCATCGCCAGAACCGCCGGGACGCTGCACAACCAGCTGATTCTCCGATCTGGTCCTTATCGGTGGCTTAAGGGTCCGCTCCCCATGTCCCGCTGGGCACGAGCTCAGCCGGGCTCCTGATCCAGGTCGCCCTCGATGCCAACCCTGCTGAGCAGGGAACAGCGCACCCCCAGCCGGTTGAGTTTCCCCTCCACCAGCCGTCCGAAGTCTTCATCGAGTGGATCGCTGAGGTGGGTGCCGCCGTCGAGCAGATCGGCCATGGCTCCGGGCGGCTTGTCGAAATAGCGGCCCAGGCATTGCTTCAGCTCGAACTGCGCCTCCGTCGGCAGATGGGCTTGGAGCTGCAGCCGCCAGCCGGGTGGATCCAGCTGGCCGAGTTCGATGCGGCGCAGGCCGGCCAGGTTCGAGAGAATCACCACCTGGTCGCCGGCGCGCAGCACGGTCTCCGGCGCCGGCAGGGCCCTGGCCCCGGGTGTGCGGGGCTGAGAGTGGCTGATCACCGTCACCCCGTAGCCGTTTTCAAAGCGGGCGATGCTGTGGCCGCAGAGGCTGTCGCCTGCTCTGAGCTCATAACGCACCACCAGCAGATTGCTGCCGTTGAGGCGGGCGATCCCTTCGACGCGCTCGCCGAAGGCGGTGGCCACCAGGGCATCGCAGGCCAGCTCCATCGTCGAGATCACCGTGACCCCGCCCAGCAGTTCCCCCAGCCGCTCGGCCGCCTCCACCGCATGGCTGAGGATCACCAGCCTGGCCAGCGGCCAGCGCTGCTGCAGCGAAAGGGCCCCCTGCAGGTTGGCGAGCAAGTCGCTCGAGAGCAGACCGATCGCCTCCACCCGGCAGTGCTTCAGCAGGGTTTCGGCGTTCTCCAGCCGCTCTACCACCACCGCCTCCCCGCTGGCGCCAGCAGCGTTGCCGCCGGCCTCAACCCGTACCACCTTCAGACGTGCCCGCGTCAGGGCCCTGCCCACCTGACTGGCCAGGGTGCCCCCATGGAGCAGCAGGATCTGGGCACTTCCACGCTTCAGTCTGCGGGGCCTGGCGATGCCGAAGCGGGCACTGAGCAGGCGCTCGAGGATCACCGCCACCAGGCCGGAGGTCAGCAGCGTGCCGATCAGCGAGTAGAGCAACGTACCGGCGATCAGCCGCCCATCAACGCTGGCGAGGCTCTGGTTCGGGCTCTGGGCCAGCAGCACGTTGACGGGATCGACATACTCCCCCTTGAGCAGGGCCAGGGTGACGAACAGGCCCTGCTGCCAGCCGCCCCGCAGGGAAAACACACCGATGCCGCCCGCCAGCAGCAGCAGCAACGCGGTGGTGGCGATCCACTGCAGGGCGGTGCGCTGCCGCCCCCATTCCCAGCTGCGCTGCCAGGGCCGCAGGCGTTGCAGGGCCTGGATCACCCCCGGTTGCCGCCGGCCGCCGCCGCCGGCTCCCCTGCCGTCGGCGCGCGCCTGGGGCAGGGCCTGGCTGCGGCGGAACCCCAGCGGGCTGACCACCATCCGGCCCTGGGGCCTGGTTCCCCAGCCGGTTTCAGGAGGCAGCCTGAGGCTGCGGAACTGACGGTCGTAGGCGGCCGCGGCAGCCACCTCGGTCGGTTCGATGGCGTCGTACACCTCGAAGCGGTGGCCATCCACCTCCAGCTGGGCCGCCTGGTCGCCTGAGCGCAGGGACTGGGCAACCGCCTCGGCGGTGAGCAGCAGGGGATCGACGACGGCGATTCCGGGCAGCCGTTGTTCCAGCAGAGCGCCGAAGGAGGCATCCCGGCTGGAGGAGCGAACCACGATCTCGGCACTGGCGTTGAGCAGGCGGACCTGGAGCGCCGCCTCGAAATTGACCGTGCTCTCGGAACTCAGCAAGAGCACGGCCCTGGCCTCGATCACCCCGGCCCGGCGCAGGATCTCCGGTCGGCGCATGTCGCCGAGAACCACCCTGGCCGCGAGCGCCTCGGCCAGAGCGGTGTGGCCCCAGGTGGGCGCGATCAGGTCGAGGCCAACCAGCGCGGCCTCGAAGTCGAGCAGCCGCAGCAGGCAGGCCTGGCCCAGGGAGCCGAGTCCGCAGACCACGATCGCCCCCTGGCGGAACCTCGGCTGAATCGGCAAGGAAGCCATGGATCCCATGCTGGCCGCCGCCGGTTAAGGGATGGTCAATCCAGGCGCATGAAACAGAATCGGTGCCCGGTCCGATCTTCCCAATCCCATGACAGAACCCAGCTCAGCTCAGTCCGCGGCTGGCCAGGGGGCCGGCTCGATGCCCTGGCCGTTGCTGTTGCGCTGGCCCATCGCCCTTGTGGTCACGGCGCTCATCCTGGCAACAGCGCTCGCTCGGGTGCTGTCCCAGCCCATCAAGATCCAGCTGGTCATGGATGCGCCGTTCCCGGTCACCGGGCAGGTGGATGTCGGCGGCGTCAGAACGCCGCTGCTGGTGGAGAGGATCGAGAACCCGATCCGCACCGAGCCGATCGTGACCAGGCCGATCGCGGCCAATGTCACCCTGGTGGAAGGGGTGGAGCTGGCTTCGCCGCTGTCGGTTTCCGTCCCCGAGCTGGGCAAGGGCCTCGGCGTGTCGGTACGTGGGCCCGTCAATGCCCAGGTCGGTGGGGAGGTGAAGGCCCAGGTCGCCGGCAACGTCGGCGCGAACGTGATCGGCGATGTTTCAGCGGTGCTGCGGGGCAAGGTCGATGCCGACGTGAAAGGCAGGGTTGATGTGTCGGTGCCTGAGCCCCTGGAGCACCGTCGCATCAAGCTGGGGCTCTGAGCCTTCTTCCCGTTGGGGGGTCACCGCCGCCACCGGGTTCCTCCGCAGTTCACAAATCCTTACATTAGATTGATCGGCAATTCGGGTTGTCCGCATGGAAGCCTTTTTCGGGATCGCCTATTTCATCTGCTTCGCCGTGATTGCCGGCGGTGCCTTTGCGCTGATGCGCCAGAACCTGCAGGCCACCGATTGGAGCAGCAGAACACCAGCTGCCTCTTCCCATCCGGAGGCCCCCAGTCCGGGGGATCAGCTTCTTTATGTCGATCTGAACCGCGAACGTCTGGAGCGTCTCCTCGAAGAAACCGCCTGAGCCGGTGTTGGCGGATCGGAGCCTAGATCACAACGGAATCCAGGTTTCTGAGCGGGCTCTCGCTCATCGAATCAACTTGAAAAGTGGTCCAGGTTGCTGTGGTGCCCGGCTTTGATCCAAGCAAAGGGAAATCAATCCGCCTGTGTTGATAGGTCAATCCCACACAGGTCAGGTTGGATTGATCCGCCATCAATGACCACAGCACTCTCAGCTCAGCCCTGTCATAACAATGGTTTGGGCCACGATCAAGCTGCTCGAAAACATGGCCTGGATGGCAGCTGATTGTCTGTTGATTTTCCCAGGAGAGGTAACGGCCGTCCTCAGTGGGGTAGAACCAGCAGGTGTCATTGCTGGCCTCCTGCAGCGGCAGGCAATCGACGCGCCTGACGGCGGAATCGGCTGAATCGGGTTGCTCCAGTTCGTAGACTTCAAGCCACTGACTGGCCGGATTGAAGCTTGGGATCAGGGCTTTGCAAACCAGGCGGCGTTGCTGCTGGTCGGTTGGATTGTCGATTTCAAGGCCTGGTCCAAACGGATCCTTTCCGGAACTGTTCAGGGCGTCGCTGGCGATCAGATCCTGAAGGGAACCGGCCCACGAATCTGGACATCGATAGATGGTCAGGTGAAAGCCGCTGCGCAGGGACGCCTCCTGGCGAAGCACCAGATCCGACCAGCGATCCAGCGGTTGGGCGAATTCCGGCGGCCCCGGATTGAGAACAAAACGCAGTGCATTCGTCATTGGCCCAGGTGAGCAGAGGATCCATGGCCGGGATGGCTGGAAACCGGCTGATTCCAGACATTAAAAAACCAGGTCCGCCGGACTCGGCGAACCTGGTTTGCTGAGCGGGGCTCGGGCTTCAGCCGAGACCGATCTGGGTGAGGATGCCTTGGCCGGTGAGCAGCTCGGTGGCGATACCGATCACGAAGCCGAGCATGGCGAGGCGGCCATTCCAGGTTTCGGCGAACTGAACAAAGCCAAAGCGGGTGGTGGATTCAGTCATGGCTGGTGCGGGGTTGACTTCACGAAGCGTAACACGATTCTTGCGTTCTGTGACGGATCGGCTGATGGGGGTTGCGCAATCCGCCGGTGCCCCGGCGCCTTCGGTTCACGGTGCCTTCGGTTTTGGCTTGGCGGGTGCGCCTGTTGCCGGTGGCGTTCTGGGGGGGGATGTGGTCGCGGCCGGGCCGGCGGCAGGTTTGGCGTTGGCGCAGAGCGATGCTGCCATGCGGTCCTCGCCGCCGATGGTCTTCGACTCCTCGGCTGAAAGCGGCAGCCGCCACTCTTCCCAGGCTCCCGAGCCGGTTCGCCGGGTGAGCTTGAGGCTCGGGCAATGCACGGCCACGCTGCCGGCAACCGCCGGATCGCCGCATTCGACCGCGGTGGAGCGCACATCTCCCTCGCTGAGCCGCCAGGCACTCCAGTCATAACGACAGGAACCGAAGCTTCGCCAGCGTGGAGCCTTGAGCTTGCGGATGCGTTCCAGCAGCTCCTTCTCTTTGGTGCTGGGGCTGGAATCGGTGCTGGGGCTGGAGTTGAGTTCGCCGCTGGATTCAGCCGTTCTGGCTGGTTCGGGCTTGAGGGCCGGCCTGGATTGCAGCGGTGGTGGGGCCGTCGGCTGGCTGCGGGCCGCAACACTGCCCAGAAGCCAGAACGAGAGAAGCCCAAGAGCAAGCAGCGGAGTGCTGATTGCTCTTGGGCCGTTGAACGATTTACCAGGCCGGTGGGTAGAGGTTTCCATGGACATCCTTGCTGCCTCGAACGCCACGAACAGGGCTCAAGCCTGCCATGGCAGAGACGGCGGGCTGGGGGTTTGAGGTCCCAGCCGGGTCGGGCTCAGTCTTCGTCGCTCTCGTCGCTGCCGACAGGCACCAGGCGAATCTGCTTGCGGCCCAGCTTCAGCTCGAATTCATCACCCGGCTTGAGATCCAGCAGGCCGGTGTAGGCCTTGCCGACCAACAGGTTGCCGTTGCCCTGAACCGTGGCGATGTAGCTGAGTTTGCGACCGGCCTTGGCTCCCAGGCCGCCGCCACCTCCGTTGCCGAGGCTCACACCCTTGGCTTCGAGAAGGGCCTCGTAAAAGGCAGTGAAGTTGAGGCGTTCGCTTCCATCCTTCTTGATGCTCAGGTAGCCGCAGCTGCGCACCAGGTCGGATTTGGAAGCATCGCCGAGCTCCTTGACTTTGGTCAGCAGGTCGGATCCAGTCAGCATGATCTTGGAAGAGGTAACTGATTTAACATAGCAATCCATCGGGGGATATTCAATGGTCGAAACCGCGTTTCCGCCCGATTGAACTCCTTTGTCAGCAGGACTGAACCGATCCGAATTCTGTCGGGCCAGGCGATGGGAGATCAATGGGAGAAGTGATCGCCCCAGGCCGGGCAGCGCCACTCATCGGAGAAGAGAATTCCGTCCTGAGCGGAACGGCAATGCTCCGGTATGCAGAGTCAGATTCTGTTCGCTCACCCAGCCCATCGCAGTGCCATCAGCAAGCAGTGACCGCCTGGGAGAACCCACACCTTGCCTTGTTCTGGAGTTTCAGCCTGGCTCTGTTTCCGATCCGTTTCTGCCCTGGCAGCCGCCGCAGCGCTGAAACGATGCCATCGGAATCACTCGGCCTGAATGGTTGGCGCCAACTTCGCGCTCAAGGATCGCCAGCGGTGACGAGGCCATGCCAATGGCTTGAGCGATGCGGTGATCGGAACCTTTTCAAGCCGGATTGTCATCTGCGAAATCCCATGGACCTTTGGGCCGAATGATCCGCTCTGATCCCAGCAATGAGGGCTCATCCAGTGAAATCCGAACCAGCGCAGGAAGGGACAGTGGGCCTCAATCCAGTTGTCGCTTAATTCCAGTTGGTGCGTGATTGAGTGAATAGTTTGGAACTTTAGGCCATTGACAGGCTCACTTGGTGCGCGGGCCTGTCAATTCGGCCTGTTGTCAGCTTGGTTGTCATCCTCCCGGGCCTTGGTTGGCGCCTTTTTCTTCACAAAAAAGGGCCGGAGTTCTGGGGGATTGTGCTTTGCAGGGGCACCTTCCTGGATCAGCCCTGCCCGCCTGTGCTCACCCTCTGCAGGCCCTCTTCCTTGCTTTTGAAAATTCCCAGGCGCGATCGCGGCGGGCCTGGACTCAGCCGATCCAGCCGGCCAGGTGGGAAGCGGCACCGGAGCCGACCAGGGCCCGGGCGGCGGGCAGGGCAGGCTCCAGCTGCAGGGAACGGAACGGTGGCAGGTTGCGGCTGCGCAGCCAGGCCCCCCAGCGAAATTCATGGAAGGGGATCAGCGGCGCCGCCTCGATCCGTTTCTCCCGCTTGAGTGCCCAGACCAGGCTGCGGTAGGGGTCATCCTGCAGGTCGTGGAGCCCGGTGGGCAGCCGCTCCGGTGCGTGCGGCCCCTGGCCGCGGGCGTCGTACAGGTAGAGCCAACCCCGCTGCAGCAGGGCCTGGAGCACCGCGTGGCGATCGGGTAGGTCCAGCTCCAGAACCACATAACCGAAGGCGGTGGCGTCGGGATCCACTGCGATCAGGCCGCTGAGGCGGTGATGCCGATCAAGCATCCACAATCCACCGTCGGTGTTGCGGACCAGCGGCACGGGTTTGCCGCGCAGATAGCTGCGTCGATCCTTGGCGCTTTCTTCGGCAAAATCAGCGCGGCGGTGGCGCACTTCCGCCAGACCCACGCACAGCTGGGTGGGTTGCAGCTGGGCCACCGGTACCTCCAGGAATTGTTTCGGAGCGTTGGGTGGAGGTGGGAGCGGCTGGAAGGGAGGGAGCTGGAGCGCCATGCGGAGGGGTCAGTTGAACAGTTTGGGCGGGATTGCGGCCAGACCGAACAGAGCCGCAAGGCACCCTACGGAAGGGCGTGTACCAAACTATTGACACGCTCTTAACCACGGCATAACACGGTGGCTCCACCTTGCCTGCTAAGAATCGGTGGACTCTTGATTGGCTTCTCTGATGACCTTCGCCAAGAAGGCCTCGATCTTCACCGTTCTTGCCGTCCTCGGCACCGGTGCAACGGTTTCCGCCCAGAGCGCCCTCAATGGTGCAGGCGCCTCATTCCCTGCTCCTTTCTATCAACGGGCCTTTGCGGATCTTGCTTCTGCCGGTGGCCCCAGGGTCAATTATCAGTCGGTGGGCTCCGGTGCGGGCGTTCGCCAGTTCATTGCCGGCACCGTTGACTTCGGCGCCACCGATGAACCGATCAGCGCCGCCGATGCTGCCAAGGTGAGCCGTGGCGTGGTGCAGATCCCCACTGTGGGTGGCACGATCGCGATCGCCTTCAACCAGCCCGGTTGCAACCTCAAACTCACCCAGAAGCAGGCTGCGGAGATTTTCCTGGGGGTGATCAACGATTGGAAGCAGCTGGGTTGCAAGGCAGGCAAGATCTCGGTTGTGCATCGCTCCGATGGTTCCGGCACCACCTTCGCCTTCACCAATTCCCTCTCGGCTTTCTCCCCGGCCTGGAAGAGCAGGGTGGGTGAAGGAAAATCCGTGAAGTGGCCCGTGGGTGTCGGCGGTAAGGGGAATGAGGGCGTGTCTGGCGTGATTCAGAACACGCCGGGCTCGATCGGCTATCTCAACCAGGCCTTCGTGAAGGGCAAGATCAAGGCGGCTGCCGTGCAGAACAAGGCTGGCAAGTTCGTCCTCCCCAATCTCAAGAGCGGCGCTGCCGCCCTCAACAACATCAAGCTCAACGCCATGCTGGCTGGAGAGGATCCCAATCCCGCCGGTGCCGATAGCTACCCGATCGCCACCCTCACCTGGGCGCTCGCCTACAGGAAAGGCAATGGGGCCAAGGCTCCTGCTGTCCGCAGGGCGATGACCCACCTGCTGAGCCCCGGCGCCCAGGGCAAGGCCGATGACCTCGGCTATGTGCCCTTGCGTGGTGCCATCCTCAACAGCGCCAGAAAGGCAGTGGCCAACATCGGCTCCTGAACCCGCCCAGCCCTCCGGCTCGCAGTGGTTCACGAGATTCAGCTGGGGGGCGGTAGCCCCCTTTTTTTTGTCAGGCCCTTAGCCAGGGGTTAACCAACCGCTCACTCTTCCTTTGCTCTTCTGTCTGTCGCCCTCCATACACTCCGCTTGTGTCATTCGGTCGTGGCCATGGTTTCGAGCCCCTTTCGCAATACCGGCCGAAGTGATGCGATTCGCGACGTGCTGGAAACCAGCTACCGCAACCGCAATCTGCTCCACATCACGGCTGGAAGTGCCGTTCCCCTGCTCAAGAACTGCATCTGGCTGGTGGTGCGGGGCATGGTCAAGCTGGAGGCCGTCACCATCCACGGCGACCCGCTTCTGCTGGGGCTGGCCGGCCCGAATGAGCCGTTCGGCGAACCGTTCACCAATGTGGTGGCCTACGAAGCCTTCACCCTCACCGACAGCGACCTGCTCTGCCTGACCGGCGCGGAGATCGAGCAGTCGCCCCACCTGGCCTTGGCGATGATGCAGGCGGTGGTGAGCCGCTACCGCCAGGCGGAAACCATGCTTTCCCTGCTTGGCCTGCGGCGGGTCGAGGAGAGGGTGCGGGGTTTTCTGGAGCTGCTGGCCCAGGAGTACGGCCAGGCCTGCGATGAGGGACTGCGCCTCAATCTGCGCCTCACCCATCAGGAACTGGCCAGCGCCCTCTGCACCACCCGGGTCACGGTGACCCGGGTGATCGGCCTGCTGCGGGATGAAGGCTGGCTCAAGATTGATGCTCAGCGTCACCTGGTGATCAGTCATCTGCCGAAACGGCGCTGATGGCCTCGCTTGATCGCCTAGCGTTAAAAGTGTGATAGGTGCCATCGGCATGCCGCGCCTGCTGATCGTCGATGACGACGAAAGCATTCGAACCACGTTGTCTGAAGCGCTCCAGCACGAGGGTTTCGAGGTGGACTGCGCGGCGGATGGCCGCCAGGCAATTCAACAGCTCGATGCCCGCCAGGCCAGGGGAACCGGTGGCTTCGATCTGGTGTTGCTGGATCTGATGCTGCCTGGCATCGGCGGGCTGGATGTCTGCCGCCATCTGCGCCGCTCCGACTCCCGCACCCCGATCCTGATGGTGAGCGCCCGCGACACCGAAACCGATCGGGTGCTTGGCCTTGAACTCGGTGCCGACGACTATCTCGTCAAACCGTTCGGGCTGCGGGAGCTGGTGGCCCGGTGCCGGGCCCTGTTGCGCCGATCCCAGCAGGGCAGCGAGAAGTTCCCGGTTGGGGTTGTGCTCCAGCATGCTGAGCTCACCCTCTATCCGGATGAATTCCGCGTCACCCGCGACGGCCAGAGCGTGAACCTCTCGCCGAAGGAGTATCGATTGCTCGAATTCTTCATGCAGAATCCCGGCCGGGTCTGGAACCGCAACCAGCTGATCGATCAGGTGTGGGGAACGGATTACGTGGTGGACACCAAAACCGTGGATGTGCACATCCGCTGGCTGAGGGAAAAGCTTGAGGCCAATCCCTCCGTTCCCAGACACCTGCTCACCGTGCGGGGCTTCGGCTACCGCTTCGGCTGAGGGGTGTGATGGTTCCGCTTGCAGCTGCCGTTGCCCTGGCTCTGGCTCTGGGCTGCAGTGGGTTCTGGCTGGGGGCGAGGCAGACGCGGGGCCGCAGCAGCCGGCGGCAGGCGGCTGAAAACCTTCCGTTTTCGATCGGTCAGTTGTCCGCGGTTCTCGAAGCGGCCCCACTCGGTTTGCTGCTGATCGATGGGCAGCTCACGCTTCATTCGCTCAACAGCAAGGCGGAGCGGCTGCTGAACCAGGCACCCGGCCGCTTCAGCCGTGGTCAGCCGCTGCAGACCGTGATCGACTCCGCCATCGTCGATCGGGCCCTGCGCAGTGCCCTGAGCCAGCAGCGGCCGGAGCGGGTGGAGTGGCTGGAGGGGGAGGAGCCGATGGAGGCCACGCTGTTGCCGAGCCGGGAGGGCTGGGTGGCGATGTGGCTGAACAGCCGGCGCTCGCTGGAATCCCAGCTCACCCAGCAGGGCCGCTGGGTGAGCGATGTGGCCCATGAACTGAAGACCCCGCTCACCTCGCTGCTGTTGCTCGGCGACAGCCTGGCCGAGCAGGCCAACGTGGCCAATGCTCCTCGGATCGAGCGGTTGCAGCGGGAGCTGCATCGGCTGCAGCAGCTGGTCGGCGATCTGCTGGAGCTCTCCCGGTTGGAGAACAGCCTGCCCGGTGATGACTTGCAGCAGGAGTTGCTTGATCTCGGTGAGCTGGTGGACGAGGTCTGGTCGATGCTGCGCCCCCTGGCCGAGCAGCGCGGTGTGGTGCTCTCCTTCCTGGATCGCCCGGCTGCGCTGCTCTGGGGGGATGGCTCCCGGCTGCATCGGGCCCTGCTCAACCTGCTCGACAACGCCGTGCGTTACAGCCCCGATCAGGCGGCGGTGGAAGTGCGGATCGCGGCCACCGACCAGTGGTTGGAACTGGAGGTGCGGGATCACGGCAGTGGCTTCAGCGAAGCGGATCTGGAGCATCTGTTCGAGCGCTTCTATCGCGGCGACCCATCCCGGGTTCGCAGCAGCCGCTCCGGCAGTGGTCTTGGTCTGGCGATCGTCGAGCAGATCGCCCTCACCCACGGCGGCCGGGTTCTGGCCAGCAACCACCCCGGTGGCGGCGCCGTGCTGGAGCTGGTGCTGCCGAAGGGGGCCTGAGCCGGACCCTGGGCTTGGGTCCGCCGGAGGCTGGAGGCCCTCAGCCGGCGCGATAGGGAAACAGCCAGCGGCTGCGGTTGGCGACCGCGACCAGCGCGAGCATCACCGGCACCTCCACCAGCACGCCCACCACGGTGGCCAGGGCGGCGCCGGAGCGCACCCCGAACAGGCTGATCGCCACCGCCACCGCCAGCTCGAAGAAGTTGGAGGCACCGATCAGGGCACCGGGGGCGGCAAGGTCGTGGGGCTGGCGCCACTGGCGCATCCACAGGGCGGTGAGGGCGAAGATCAGCACCGTCTGCAGGATCAGCGGGATCGCCACCAGCACGATCAACGCCGGGTTGGCCAGGATCGTGGTGGCCTGGAAGCCGAACAGCAGCAGCACCGTGGCCAGCAGCCCCACGATCGACCAGGGCTTCAGCCGCGCCTCGATCCGCTCGATCGCCCGCTCGCTGTTGATCCAGAGCCTGGTGAGCCAGGCGGCCACCAGCGGCACCACCACGAACAGCGCCACCGACAGCTGCAGCGTGCCCCAGGGAACCGCCACCCGGCTCACCCCCAGCAGCAGCCCGGCGATCGGGGCATAGGCCAGCACCATCACCAGATCATTGGCCGCCACCTGAACCACGGTGTAGGTGGCGTTGCCTCGGCAGAGCTGGCTCCAGACGAACACCATCGCCGTGCAAGGCGCCACGCCGAGCAGGATCATGCCGGCCACCAGCTGGTCTGCCAGGGCAACGGGAATCCAGGCGGCGTAGAGGCCGCGGATGAACCACCAGGCCAGCAGCGCCATGGTGAACGGCTTCACCAGCCAGTTCATCGCCAGGGTGACGATCAGCGCCTGGGGTTCGCCGCGAATGCGGCCGACGGCGGAGAAATCCACCGCCAGCATCATCGGAAAGATCATCAGCCAGATCAGCACCGCGATCACGAGATTGATGCGGGCCACTTCCACAGCGGCCAGGGCGGCGAACAGCCCGGGGAACAGCTGCCCCAGCACGATTCCGGCGCTGATCGCCAGCGCCACCCACCCACTCAGCCAGCGCTCGAAGAGGCCCATGGATTCAGAGAAGGGGGGTGGTGGGCAGGGCAGCCGCTCCCAGTTTTGACGGACGTTGACGCCGGCCTCGCTGACGGATGAGCAGCTTGTGCAAGCTGTCCGCCACCAGCACCGCCACCGGTGCCAGCGCGATCGGGCCGAGGTAGGCGATAGGGAAGCGGGCCATTTCGAACACGGCGGCCATGGGGGCCACCAGCACCAGGATGCCGGCCACGACCGGTTCGCTCAACCAACCCAGCCACAGCAGCGGGTTGGGAATGGACAGCAGCTCCCAGAAGGGGCGCCGGTCGCTGCGGCAGGCCAGCAGTGCCCCCATCTGGCCGGCCACGATCAGGCAGAAGGCCACCGTGGAGGCCCGTTGCTGGATCGCCTGCACCGCAGGCGCGGCGCGGTGGTGGAGCAGATCGGGGGCCAGCTGCTGCACGGCGGCGAGGTCGACGCCGTTGTTGTGCCACACCAGCAGGTAGCCCGCCATCGAGATCAGACCCTCCACCAGCCCCAGCACCAGGTAGGCCCGCACCATCAGGGGCCGGTTGAGCAGGGGCAGGTCCCGGGGGCGGGGCGGCTGGTGCATCACCCCTGCCTCGGGGGCTTCGGAGCCAAGCCCCAGGGCCGGCAGCAGATCGGTGCCGAGATCCACCGCCAGGATCTGCAGCACCGTGAGCGCGGCCGGGATCCGCAGCACCACCATCGCCAGGAACGGCACGACCTCCGGCACGTTCGAGGCAAGGATGTAGGTGATGAACTTGCCGATGTTGGCCACCACCGAGCGGCCAAACCGCACCGCCTCCACGATCGTGGCGAAGTTGTCGTCGAGCAGCACGATGTCGGCGGCCTCGCGGGCCACATCGGTGCCGCTGATGCCCATGGCGAGACCCACGTCGGCGACCCGCAGGGCCGGTGCGTCGTTGACACCATCGCCGGTGACGGCCACCACTTCGCCCAGGGCCTGGTAGGCCTGCACCAGCCGCAGCTTCTGCTCCGGAGCCATGCGGGCGAATACCAGCCGGTGGCGGTACTTGAGCAGCTGCCGCAGATGCACGTCGCTGATCTGGGCCAGGGTGGAGCCCTCGATCACCCGCACGGGATCGGCACCTGCGCTGTGGCCAGGGGCGGAGCTCGGCTCCAGCAGGCCGATCTGGAGAGCGATCGCCTGGGCCGTGAGTCCGTAGTCGCCGGTCACCATCGTCACCCTGATGCCGGCGTCGTGGCAGCGGCGGATGGCATCTGGCACTTCCGGTCGGGGCGGGTCATAGAGGCCCAGCAGGCCGAGCATGGTCTGGCCCGATTCCAGAACGTCCGCCGGCGCCGTGTGCAGGTCTTCCGCCCCGGCTTTCAGGGCCACGGCAATCACCCGGTAGCCCCTGGCGGCCAGGTCGTCGTTGGCGGCCACCACCCGCCGGCGGCGGATCTGATCGAGCGGTTCGCTGCCGCTGGGCGTGAGCCAGGCCTCGCAGCGCTCCAGCACCTCCAGCGGCGCTCCCTTGGTGATCACCAGGCTGCTCCCGGCGGCGATCGGCAACGGCTGGTTGTTCCAGCTCACCAGCACCGTCATGCGCCGCCGGTGTGAATCGAAGGGGATCTCGCGCAGGCGCGGGTGGAGGCGCTGCCGCTCCGCCGGATCGAGGCCGGCGGCCTGCGCTGCCTGCAGCATCGCCGTTTCGGTGGGATCACCCACGGCACCTCCGGCATCGAGGCGGGCGTTGCTGCAGAGGGCGGCCCCCTCCAGCAGCAGCAGCTGCAGCTCCTCGCCGGGTACCGGCAGCCAGGTTTCCTCCACCGCCATGCGGTTGCAGGTGAGGGTGCCGGTCTTGTCGCTGCAGATCACGCTCACCGAACCCAGCGTTTCCACCGCCGAGAGACGCCGCACCAGCGCCTTGCGACGGGCCATGCGCTGAACGCTCAATGCCAGTGCCAGGGTGACCGTGGGCAGAAGACCCTCGGGCACGTTGGCAACGATGATCCCGATCGCGAAGACCAGGCTCTCCAGGGGCGTCATGCCCACGAAGACTAGGCTCAGGGCGAAGGCGAGCAGGCCCATCGTGATGGCGATCGTGCTGATCGTGTGCACGATCCGGGCCACCTGCTGCTCCAGGGTGCTGGCGCTGCGGTGGGTGCCGGCCGTGAGGCGGGCCACCTGGCCGAATTCGGTTTCGGCGCCGGTGGCATAAACGATCGCCTCGCCCCGGCCGGAGGCGATCGTGCTGCCCGCCAGCAGCAGGTTGGGCCTCTCAGCGGTGGGCAGACGCAGCTCGGCCTGAGCGGCGGGCAGGTCGATGGCCTGACGGGCCACCGGCACCGATTCACCGGTGAGCACCGAAAGATCGACGCGCAGCTCATTGCCCACGCTGATGCGGCAGTCGGCCGGCACTCGATCGCCCTCCTCCAGCAGCAGCCGGTCGCCGGCCACCAGTTCCTCGGCGGAGCGGAAGCCGAGATTTCCATCCCGCCACACCTGCACCTGGCGAGGCAGGGCGCGGGTGAGAGCGGCCAGGGTGCGCTCCGCCTGGAACTCCTGCCAGAACGAGAAGATGCCGTTGATCAGCACCACCGCCCAGATCGCCCAGCCCAGCTGCGGTGTGCCGGCCACGAAGGCCAACGCCCCGGCGATCCAGAGCAGCAGGGCCATGAAGTGGACCATCTGGTCGAGGAAGCGCAGCACCAGGGGCCGGCGTTTCAGCGGCGGCAGCCGGTTGGCGCCGTAGTGCTCCAGCCGCTGCTCCGCGTCCAGCTGGCTGAGACCCTCGGGGGTGGTGCGCAGGCCTGGATACACCTGCTCCAGCGGCAGTGACCAGATCGGCTGGGAGGCAGCAAGCAGCACCGGGGCAACAGGCTGGGGTGCCTTCAGGATGGCCGCCCCGAAGCCGAGCGGATCAGGGCGCGCACTTCCTCTATGGCTGGTACCCGGCCGGACACCACAACCTGCCCGTCGAGCACCAGTGCAGGGGTGCGCATCACGCCGTAGCCGGCAATCGCGACGGGATCATGAACCGCTTCGATGCTGGAGGCGATGCCGAGCTCCGCGGCACCCTGGCGGGCGTGGCTCTCCAGGGTGATGCATTTCTTGCAGCCGCTACCGAGGATCTTGATGTCCATGGTGAAGGGGGAGGGGATCAAACCAGGAGGGCATTGAAGAGGTAGCCGATCAACACGATGCCCACGCCTGTCACGGAGAAAAAGGCGAGCAACAACGGTGGTTGAAGCACCCTGCGCAGCAGGATCAGCTCCGGCACCGACAGGGCCACCACACTCATCATGAAGGCGAGAACCGTGCCCATCGGCAGGCCCTTCTCGTAGAGCGCCTGCACCATCGGCATCACCCCCGCTGCGTTGGAATAGAGCGGAATCCCGATCCCGACGGCCAGCAGCACACCGAAGGGATTGCCGCGGCCGGCGTAGGTGGCGAAGAAGTTGGTGGGCACCCAGCCGTGGATCAAGGCGCCCACGCCGATGCCGATCAACAGATAGGGCCAGATCTGCTGAAGGATCGAAGCCACTTCTTCCGCTCCCATCTGCAGCCTCTGCTCGAAGGAAAGGCCTAGCGAACTCTCCACGGCCTGCCCGTGCAGCTTGGTTTCGTAGACGAACGATTCAACCCAGCGCTCCAGTCGCAGGCGACCCAGCACCCATCCCGTCAGGATCGCGATCGCCAGGCCGGAGCCGATGTAGATCAGCGTGATCCGCCAGCCGAACAGGCTGAAAAGCAGCCCGATCGCCACCTCGTTCACCATCGGGCTGGCGATCAGGAAGCTCATCGTGACCCCCAGCGGGATGCCAGCGGCCAGAAAGCCGATGAAGGCCGGCACCGCACTGCAGGAGCAGAAGGGTGTGATCACCCCCAGCATTCCCGCCAACACGTTGCCGATCCCCTCGCGGCGCCCGGCCAGCAGGGCCCGGGTGCGCTCCACACTCAGATAGGAGCGCAGCACCGTCACCAGGAAGATGATGCCGCTGAGCAGCAGGGCGATCTTGATCGAGTCGTAGAGGAAGAAGCGCAGGGCTTCGCTCAGCCGCTGCTGCGGATCCAGGCCCAGCCAGCCGAACAGCACCGCTTCCCAGAGGGATTCGTTGATCCGATAGAGCAGCAGCCATCCGGCCACGAGGCCGGCCAGCAGGGTCACATGGCCCGGGCGGCTGGTGCGCAACCACCGCATCGCCGGGGCGGGTTCGCTCACGGGCATGGGCTGGCGGAGTTGCGGCAGTCGGCACTCAAGGCGGCGAGCCAGCCGCGGAGTTCGTCGAGGGCTTCGGGGCGCAGGCGGTAGTAAATCCAGCGGCCCTCCTGCCGGTCGGCCAGCAGCCCGGCCTGCTTGAGCACCTTGAGGTGAAAGGAGAGCTTCGACTGGGCCAAGCCGAGATCGGCGGTGAGATCACAGACGCAACGCTCGCCGCCGCCGAGGGCCTCGATCACCTTCAACCGCAACGGATCGGCCAAGGCCTTGAGCAGCGCTCGGGCCTGGTCGCTTTGCAGGGATGTGGTGGCGACGCTCATCGGATCGGGCCTGCCAGATTCATCAACGCTAGTTGATTGGTTTGCGGCAGCGGGTCAGAGGTTGGTCCTGGGGTCAGGCAGGACGCCTCATGTGCTGAAGGCGCAGCACTTCAAAGAGCACGGGTTCGGCCAGGTGGGCCTCCGGATCCAGCACGAAAGGCGCGATGAACTGCTTCAGCGCAGCCTGACTGCGGGCACGGGTGAAGTCGATCCAGAGGCTTGGCGATCGCGCTCCTGATCGGCTTCATAGCCCTCCAACTCCACGCCCCACTCGCCGCTGAGGAAGCGCTGAGCGATCTGGGCCCGGCGTCGCTGCTGGAGGGCCTGCTCAAGCAAGCGCCGGATGGCAGGGCCCTTCTTGCGCTCGCCGGAGAGTTCCAGGATTTCCCGCATCTCATGATCCGAGAGATCGTCGGTCACTTTCAGGGTCTGCGCCTCCACGATCCAGACTTTGCCTGAAGCATGGCACCGGACCTCCATGGGGCGCCCTCCCAGGCGCCTGCAACCCCAGCAGAATTCCAGGGGTCGAAGCTCAATCGGCCGTACTGCCGCCCACCCCGTTGAACACACCCCAGGTGGGGAGAGCGGCAGCCACTTGTTGTGGCTTCTGGTGTGACTCGTGCCAATAGTCCTTAGCATCATCCCATCTGATCATCCCTGGAGGGATGGGCCATGTATGCCGTCAGCGTCAGCGGCCTCAAGAACAATCCGGCCGAGGCCCTGCGCCAGTCGAAGCAGGGCATGGTCGTCGTGCTCAACAGGGACAATCCCGATGCGGTGTTGATGGGCCTTGATCAGGGCGGGCTGCTGCAGGCACCGGGCGTGCGGCCCGCGCTGGCCACCGCCCTGTTCCGCGATGGTGAGCTCTCCCTGGCCCGCGCCGCCCGGGTCGCAGAGATGGACATCGCCGCCTTCATCTCCCATCTCTCGCGGCTGGGGATACCGGTGATCCGTCTGACGGAAGCCGAAACCAACGCCGACCTTGACACCCTGGAGCAATGGCTGCAGTCGTCATCAGCGACGCCAGCCCTCTGATCGGCCTGGCCCGCGTGAACGGGGTCGGCTGGCTGAGGGAGCTGTTTGGGGAGGTCCTCATCCCAGCGGTGGTCGCCGATGAGGTGATCACCGGAGGCTTCCCCGCAGACGAAGCGCGCATCACCGCCGCGCTGGAGGCAGGCTGGCTGCAGATTGCAGGCCCCATCCCAGCCGGGCCTGACCTGCCGGATCTCGATGAGGGAGAAGCGGCCAGCATTCGTTTGGCCCTTGCTCAACTGGGGCCGGCACTGCTCCTGATCGACGAGCGCTCAGGGCGGTCGGTAGCCCAGGGCCTGGGGCTGTCGATTGCAGGAACGGCCGCAGTCATCGGCATGGCTCGCCAGCGCCGTCTGATCCCGTCAGCTCGTGCGGTGCTGTCCCAACTGCATGACAGTGACTTCAGGATCGCTCCGGCAGTGATTCATGCCGTACTGCAACGCTGCGGCGAGAACAGTCCTGAAATTGCACAGGAGCCCTGAGGTAGGTCTGGGCTGAGGCGCTCAGGCCATGCAAGGTGTTGTACTCGCACGCGAGCCCCAGGAATGAGAAACCATGGGCGGCAGCAAGTGCCCGCCGCTCGGTTGGAGGGAGCGGCAGCGAATTGTTGCGGAATCGACTGCGACTCCACGATTCAGACTTTCCCGGCAGCATGGCACTGGACTTCCCTGGGGCGCCCTCCCAGACGCCAGCAACCCCAGCAGAATTCCAGGGGCCGAAGCACAATCGGCCGTACTGCCGCCCATCCCGTTGAACACACCCCAGGCCCTGCAATCCTTCGCCGACTGGGTGGCCTCGATCCGGGGCGATGAGGCCAGCGAAGCGCAGACCTACGTGAACCGGCTGCTGCAGGCCTGGGGCTGGGCGGATGCAGTGGAGGCGGGCACGTTCTTCGAGAAGCCCATCCCCAAGGGCAGCCTGGGCGGCGGCATGGGCAAGGCCGATGCCCTGATCGAGGGCACGCGCTCCACGGTGCTGATCGAAATGAAGAGCAGGGGCAAGGCGCTCGGGCCCCATTTCCCGCAGCTGCAGCGCTATTGGATGTACCTGGCTCCCAAGCCCGCCTACTGCCTCCTCTGCAACTTCGATGAGCTCTGGGTCTACGACATCAACGAGCTGGTGGATGAACCGCTGGTGAAGCTGCGTGTGGCCGATCTGGCCAGCCAGTCGTCGTCCCTTGCCTTCCTCAGCAAGAGCGAGCAACCGGTGCACTTCGGGCTCAACCAGATCGAGGTGACCGAAGCCCAGGCCCGGAGCATGGGTGAACTGTTCGGGAGGTTGCGCCAGCGAGGCGCGAAGAGCGGAGCGTTCACGGCCCTGGAAGCCCAGCGGTTCGTGCTCCAGTGCGTCCTCAGCCTGTTCGCCGAAGACCGCAACCTGTTGCCGAATCTGCAGTTCACCCTGGCCCTCGATGCCTGCCAGGGCGGCCAGAGCAGTTACGACGTGCTGGGCAACCTCTTTGGCGAGATGAACACCCCCGGCATCACCCCGGGCGGGCAATTCCGGGGAACGCCCTACTTCAACGGCGGGCTCTTCGCCCACATCCCAAGACTGGAACTGCTCCCCGAGGAACTGGATCTGCTCAGCGCCAGCGCCGAAGAGAACTGGAAGCAGGTGCGGCCCAGCATCTTCGGCAACATATTCGAGGCCAGCAGCGATGCCGCCACCCGCCACGCCCATGGCCAGCACTTCACCAGTGAGGTGGACATGCTGCAGATCATCCGCCCCACGATCGTGGAGCCATGGGAGGAGCGGATTGCCCAGGCCAGCAGCATCGCTGAACTGGAGGGCCTTCGGCAGGCGTTGACGCAGTACCGCGTCTGCGATCCGGCCTGCGGCTCCGGCAACTTTCTCTACATGGGCTACAACGCCGTCAAGGATCTGGAGGTGTCAATCCTGCGGCGCATCTCAGATCTTCGCCGTTCGGAGGTGAAGAAGGGTCAGGCGGTTCTGGGCCTTGTGACGCCGCTGCAGTTCTTCGGAATGGACACCAGCCCGTTCGCCGTTGAATTGGCCCGGGTGACGCTGATGATCGCCCGCAAGGTGGCGAACGACCGCCTAGGGCTCACCGAACGGGATCTGCCGCTCGACAACCTCGACAACAACATCAGGGTGGCCGATGCATTGTTCGCCCAGTGGCCGGAGGCGGACTCCTACGTGGGGAATCCTCCATTTCTGGGCGGGAAGCGGATGCGAACAGAACTTGGTGACGACTACACCGAGCGAGTTTATAACTATTATCCTGATTCTTCGAACTTCGCTGATTTTTGTTGTTACTGGTTTCGACTTGCTCACGACAACCTGAAGCCGGATGGCAGGGCTGGACTGGTCGGCACGAACATGATTAGGAGGGGTTACAACAGGCGAGCGTCTTTGGATTACATTCGTGACAACGGAGGATTTATCCACAACGCTATCTCAACCGAGCCGTGGTCCGGGGATGCAAAAGTTCATGTAAGCATTGTCAACTGGGGAAAGAGCAAGCCGCGCAGATGCACCCTGGATGGAAAGTCAGTATCTGAAATCAATACTACACTGGGAGACACAGTTGACGCTACAGAAGCGTCTAAGCTTAAAGCCAATAAAGGTACATGCTTCGTAGGAGTGCAGCCCACTGGTGCGGGCTTTGATGTTCCCGAAGAGACCGCACTGGAATGGATCAGTCACGACCAACGCAATGCCCAAGTTGTTAGACCATTTTCAATGGGGTATAACCTCGCACAATGCCCCCTCGGAAAGCCAGATCGTTGGATTGTTGACTTCGGCACGCTCGTGCTGGAAGAAGCAGAGACGTTTCCGCTGCCATTTCAGCATCTCAAAGATTACGTTAGACCCGTACGCCTTGCGAATAAAAACAAAGAACTACATGTCAGATGGTGGCTTCACTGGAGACCTAGGCCTGCGATGCGGACAGCCATAAGAGATAAGGACTTCTACTTCGCAGTTCCAAGGGTGTCGAAATGGGCTTTTCCCCTAAGGCTCGAAAAGGCCTGGTTGCCAGGAGAGAAGAATGTTGTTCTGGCCTCCGAAGATTTTTATGTTTTTGGACTTCTTACCTCATCTGTTCATCGTCAGTGGATGCATGCTCAGAAAGGCACCCTCAAGGGCGACATCGCCTACACCCATGACTCGATCTTCGAAACCTTCCCCTTCCCCCAGATCGTCGCCCCTGAGCTAGCGCAGCAGATCCGCCAGGCGATGACCGCCCTCAACGACTACCGGAATGAGGTGATGCTGGGGCGGAACTGGGGCATCACCGATCTCTACAACGCCTACTTCCACGAACCGGCCAGCCAGCTCGCCAAGCTCCATCAGGCGCTCGATGCTCTGGTGCTGAAGGCCTACGGCTGGAAAGCCAAGGAAGACATCCTCAGCAACCTGCTTGATCTCAACCTGGAGCTGGCCGAGCGGGAAGCCGCCGGGGAGACGGTGGTGGGGCCGTGGGCGCCTGCTTGAGGCCCCCTCCTGCTCAGCGCCAGAGCCGGATCCAGCTTCCGGCCCAGGATCAGACCGCCCGGCAGACCCGGATTGAGAGAGCGGATTTGTTGACTACCACCATGCAGATCATCTCCTCATACCTGCAGAACCGAATTGCGGAGAGAGAATCGGATCCCGGCGCAACTGTCAAGGAATCCTTGCCAACGGCTACTGATCCCAGGTCAGCGCCAGCTCCCCTCCCAGCACCACCATCCGGCGATCCAGGGTCCAGAGCGAACACCTGCTCAGCTTTGCGGACGCCAACAGGTGGGCGTCGATGTAACCGATGCCACGGCCTGCCAGGGGATGCCGCTCGATCAGCAGCAGTACCTCGCTGTGCGAGGCCAAGGTGACGGTCGGCAGACCCTCGAGCAGCGCGAGCACTTGACGGCGCGCCCGCAGATGCCCACAGGCAATCTCTCCGATCACCCAGGGGTGGCTCAGCACCTCGCCTCCCTCCAGCAGCTCGGCCAAGTGGGGGACGCCGGCGCGCAGGTGATCCACCCACACCGACGTGTCGACCAGGATCAAGGCTCGCCGCGACGACGGGGAATGGGCTGCAGACCGGGCTCGCTGCCACCCAGCACCGCCAGCCGATGGGCACTTTCCCGCTGCACAAGGGCCTTGAGGGCCTCCCGCAGCAGGGCACTGCGCTCCAGGCCTCCGCAAAGCAGCTGGGCCTGCGCCAGCAGGTCATCGTCAAGGGTCACGGTGGTACGCACATCCAGAGATCAACCTGGCATCAGTTTAGGCATCAACTGATGCCCCCAGCGATGCCGAGGAGCCCCGTGACTCCTTAATCAAGCCATAAGCCCATCAACACCACTTGATGGAAGACTGGGGCTCGCTGCTCCGTCCAACGTGAAGATCGGCATCAACGGCTTCGGCCGCATCGGCCGCCTGGTGTTCCGCGCCCTCTGGGGCCGCCCCGGCATCGCCCTGGTGCATGTCAACGACCCGGCCGGTGATGCCGCCACCGCCGCTCACCTGCTCGAATTCGACTCCGTGCATGGCCGCTGGCCCCAGGCGGTGCATGCCGACGCCGGCGCCGATGGCTTCCGCGTAGCCGACCAGCAAGTGAGCTACAGCCGCCACAAGGATCCCACTGCCGTGCCCTGGCTTGATGCCGGCGTGGACCTGGTGCTCGAGTGCAGCGGCAAGATCAAAACGCCCGAAACCCTCGAGCCCTACTTCAATGTGGCGGGCCTGAAGCGCGTGATCGTGGCCTGCCCGGTGAAGGGGGTGATCGCCGGGGAAGAAGCGCTTAACGTGGTGTTCGGCATCAACCACGCGCTCTACGACCCCAGCCGCCACCGCCTGCTCACCGCCGCCTCCTGCACCACCAACTGCCTGGCACCGGTGGTGAAGGTGGTGCACGAAAGCTTCGGCATTCGCCACGGCTCGATCACCACTCTCCACAACATCACCAACACCCAGGTGGTGATCGACAGCTTCAAATCCGACCTGCGCCGGGCTCGCTCCGCCACCAGTTCGCTGATCCCCACCACCACTGGATCAGCCAAGGCGATCGGCCTGATCTTCCCGGAGCTGCAGGGCAAACTCAACGGCCACGCCGTGCGGGTGCCCTTGCTCAATGCCTCGATCACCGATGCGGTGTTCGAGCTGGAGCGCGCGGTGAGCGCGGAGGAGGTGAATGCCGCCTTTGCTGCCGCTGCCGCCGGCCCGCTGCAGGGAATCCTGGGCTATGAGGAGCGGCCGCTGGTGTCGGTCGATTACGTCAACGACAGCCGCAGCTCGATCGTCGATGCCCTCTCCACGCTGGTGGTGAACGGCACCCAGCTCAAGGTGTTCGCCTGGTACGACAACGAGTGGGGCTACAGCTGCCGCATGGCCGATCTGGCCTGCCACGTGGCGGCGCTTGAAGCTGCTGGCCCTTCGGCCGCGGCTGAACAGGATGCCGTTGCATGAAACAGCTCACCGGGCTGCAGCAATACGCGATCGTGACGGCCAATTACTGGGCCTTCACCCTCACCGATGGGGCGCTGCGCATGCTCGTGGTGTTCCATTTCCACCAGCTGGGTTACACCACCCTGGAGATCGCCTTTCTGTTTCTGTTCTACGAATTCTTCGGCATTCTCACTAACCTCTACGGCGGCTGGCTGGGGGCCCGCTTCGGGCTGCGGCTCACGCTCTGGGCGGGCACGTTGCTGCAGGTGGGCGCCCTGCTGATGCTGATCCCCGTCGCCGAAGGCTGGCCGCGCTGGTGGAGCGTGGCCTACGTAATGCTGGCCCAGGCGATCAGCGGCATCGCCAAGGACCTCAACAAGATGAGCGCCAAGAGCGCCATCAAGACCGTTGTGCCGGAAACCCCCGACGACCACAGCCGCGGCGAAGCCCAGCTGTTCAAGTGGGTGGCGATCCTCACCGGCTCCAAGAACGCCCTCAAGGGGGTGGGCTTTTTCCTGGGTGGGGTGCTGCTCGCCACGATCGGCTTCAATGCCGCCGTTGCGGCGATGGCCGGTGGGCTGTTCCTGGCTTTCCTGGTCACCCTGGTGCTGCCGGGTGAGATCGGCCGCATGAAGGAGAAGCCGGCCTTCACAGCCCTGTTCTCCAAATCGAAGGGCATCAATGTGCTCTCAACGGCCCGCTTCTTCCTTTTCGGCGCCAGAGATGTGTGGTTTGTGGTGGCCCTGCCGGTGTTTCTGCAGACCACCCTTGGTTGGCGCTACTGGGAGGCGGGCGGCTTCATGGGCCTCTGGGTGATCGGCTACGGGATCGTGCAGGGCTCTGCCCCGGCCCTGCGGCGCAGCTGGGGGCAGAGCGCTCCGCCGGGGGTGTCAGCCGTGCAGTTCTGGAGCGCCGTGCTCACGGCCATCCCGGCCCTGATCGCCGTGGCGCTCTGGCGGGAGGTGGCCCAGCCGGGGGTGGCGATTGTGGTGGGGCTTGCCGCCTTCGGCGTGGTGTTCGCGATGAATTCCTCGATCCACAGCTACATGGTGCTGGCCTACACCGACGCCGAATCGGTGAGCCTCAACGTGGGCTTCTATTACATGGCCAATGCCGCCGGCCGGCTGGTGGGCACCCTGCTCTCCGGCGCACTGTTTCTGGTGGGCGGCCTGCAGGCCTGCCTGTGGGCCTCGTGCCTGCTGGTGGGGCTCGCTTTCCTGGCCGGGATCAGGCTGCCGCCGCCGTTGCGGCAGCAGCTCGAAGCGGCCTGAGCGTTCTGGAGCGCAGGCTTTGCCCAACCCTTTGGATCACCCTCCTCACCAGCGAGAATCAGGCCTGATCAGCGTGGGTTTGCAACATGCAGGAGCGGCTGATGCCAGGCCACGTCGACATGGCGCAGGAGATTCTGCGTTTCTGGTTTGAAGCAACAGAGCCGTGGCAGTGGTTCGTCAAGGATGCAGCGTTTGATGCGCTGGTGGCCGATCGCTGGATCGGCCTGACCCGGGCGGCCCTGTCTGGCGATTGCACTGCCTGGGGAGAAGGCCCGCAGGGCGGCCTGGCGCTGGTACTCTTGCTCGATCAGTTTCCCCGCCAGATCTGGCGGGAGTCGGCGATGGCCTTCGCCGGGGATGATCAGGCTCTGCGGCTGAGCCTGGCGGCGGTGGCGACGGGCTGGGTTGCAGCGGAGCCGGAGCCGGCCCGCCGGCAGTTCTGGCTGCTGCCCCAGATGCATGCCGAAGATCTGGCGGTGCAGGAGGCCTCCCTGCCGTTGTTCGAGCGCTTCACCGACGCCCGCACCGCCGAGTTCTCGCGGCGGCACCGGGATGTGATCGCCCGCTTCGGCCGCTTCCCCCATCGCAACGCCGCCCTCTGCCGGGTATCGAGCGCAGCTGAGCTTGCCTTTCTGCAGAAGCCCGGCTCCAGCTTCTGAGCCCGCCACTGCCGATCGCCCCAGCCCCGCCCGGCACCGCCACACCAGCCCAGCAGTGGGCCTTGACAAACTCGATGGAGGGGTGCGGAGTGAGAGAAATTTTGTTTTTGTTGAAACTATGGTCTTCTTTAGGGGACCTCGAAATATTGCCACTTTTGAGGCAATATTGAGACGCCGCAAGGAAATCCTCTGCACGTGCAGATGCTCCTGGCGACTGGCATCAAGTACTTTAAGTCGAGTCGGTTTTCTCCCTGTCGAATGATCAGGAGGCCGGCG
>NZ_JAHLYV010000015.1:0-110816 GCF_025128115.1 Synechococcus sp. CS-1326
CGTTCTGCCCACCGGCACCTGGACGGTCAACAACATCGAAGCCTTCACCAGCCTCAGCACCGGTAGTGCCGCTGACACCATTGCCTTCACGGTCAGGGGCAACGACAACATTATCACTAATGGGGGCAATGACACGATCAATGCCGGTCTCGGAATAGACAACGTGGATGGTGGAACTGGAACTGGCGATCTGTTGATTGTTAATTATTCAAGCAATACCTATTTCAACCCCGTCACATCCCCGACCAGTGGCATTTCAATGTACTTTAATGACCCTGCATTGGCTAGCCTCAGTGGTCAGATCACGGCTTATTACACAACGGCTTATGCGTATGATCAGGTTTCCTTCAGCAACATAGAGCGCTTCCAGATTACTGGAACAGCAGCAAAAGATATCATCTTCGGCGGATCGGGTAATGACACCCTCAATGGTGGTCTGAGGGCCGACACCTTGACTGGTGGGAATGGCAGCGACATCTATGTTGTGGACAATGTAGGTGACATGGTAGTTGAAACGAATGCCAGTCTCGCCTCCGGTGGTGCCGACCAGGTGCTTTCCTCCGTTTCCTACACCCTTAACGACAACGTTGAAAACCTCACCCTCACCGGTGTAGCCGCCATCAACGGAACTGGCAACACGCTTGCCAACGCGATCATCGGCAACAGCGCCGCCAACAATCTCAAGGGAGGCGCCGACAGCCTCAATGGAGCTGACGGGATCGACACGCTGACCGGTGGTGATGGCAATGATACGTATACCGTCCGAACCGTTGGTGACCTCATTATTGAAAGCAACGCCGATTCGATCACTGGCGGCGTCGACGGCGTGCTGAGTTCGCTGGCGAACTATACGCTGACAGCGAATGTGGAAAATCTCACCCTGACGGGATCAGCCAACAGCAACGGCACGGGCAACAGCCTCGACAACAATCTGCTTGGCAACATCGGCAACAACAGCCTTGACGGATTAGCAGGCAACGACAGCCTCGACGGAGCCCTCGGCGCCGACACACTCACCGGTGGCGACGGCAACGACACCTACATTGTGGACAACATCGGTGATGTGGTTGTGGAAAGCAATGCCGATTCGATTACTGGCGGCATTGACACGGTCCTGAGCTCCGCGGCGACCCACACACTGACGGCCAACGTGGAAAACCTCACCCTCACGGGAGGAGCACCCATCAACGGCACGGGCAACAGCCTCAACAACAGCCTGCTTGGCAACACCGGCAACAACAGCCTTGATGGATTAGCAGGCATCGATAGCCTCGATGGAGCTGCCGGCGCCGATACGCTCACAGGTGGCGACGGTAATGACACTTATACCGTTGACGACATTGGTGATGTGGTGGTGGAAACCAATGCCGATTCGATTACTGGCGGGATTGATACGGTCCTGAGCTCCGCGGCGACCCACACACTGACGGCCAACGTGGAAAACCTCATTCTCACCGGAGGAGCACCCAGCAGCGGCACGGGCAACAGCCTGGCCAACGCGATCACTGGCAATGGCTTTGCTAACAGTCTCAAAGGGGGCGACGACAGCCTCCTCGGAGTTGACGGCATCGACACGCTGACCGGTGGTGATGGTAACGACACCTACACCGTCGCAACAGTTGGTGACCTCGTTGTTGAAATCACCGCCGATGCGGTCATCGGGGGCACGGATGAGGTGAAGAGTTCTCTGGCGGCCTACACGCTGACAGCAAATGTGGAAAACCTCACCCTCGAGGGAGCAGCCATCAGCGGCACAGGAAACAGCCTCGCCAATGTGATCACTGGCAACTTGGCGGCCAACAGTTTCACCGGTGGCGGCGGCAACGACACCCTGATAGGTGGTGCCGGTAACGACACCTATCTATTTGATGCAGACCTTGTTCTAGGCGCTGACACCCTCAATGAAGCCGGTGGCGGCATTGACACCCTCAATTTCAGTGCCACCAGCACCAGAGCAATCAACCTCAGCCTCGCTGTAGCCACCATCCAGGTTGTCGCCACCACCAACCTGAGCCTCATCCTTGGTTCAGCTAGCACCTTTGAGAACCTCATCGGTGGCACCTTCGCTGACACCCTCACCGGCAACTCGTTGACCAACAGCCTCACCGGTGGCGGCGGCAGCGACACACTTACAGGTGCTGCTGGCAACGACACCTATCTCTTTGATGCAGATCTGGCCCTCGGCGCTGACATCCTCAATGAGGCCGGTGGCGGTATCGACAGCCTTGATTTCACTGCAACCACCACCATCGCAATCAACGTCGACCTGAGCTTGGCCACCATCCAGGTTGTCAACGGCAACCTCAGCCTCACCCTTGGTTCGGCCACAAACTTTGAGAACCTGATCGGTGGTGCCCTAGGCGATACGCTCACAGGTAATAGCCTGGCCAACAGCCTCATAGGTGGTGGCACCGGCATCGACACGCTGACCGGCGGGAATGGCAACGACACCTACACCATTGAAACGGTGGGCGATCTGGTGGTGGAAACCAATGCCGATTCGATTACTGGTGGTATCGACAGGGTGCTGAGTTCTTTGGCGGCCTACACGCTGACAGAGAACGTGGAAAACCTCACCCTCGCGCCAGTAGCCACAGCCCTCAGCGGCACGGGCAACAGCCTGGCCAACACGATCACCGGCAATGCCTTCGCTAACAGCCTCAAGGGAGGCGCCGACAGCCTCCTCGGAGTTGACGGCATCGACACGCTGACCGGTGGTGATGGCAACGACACCTACACCGTCGCAGCTGGTGACATCGTTGTTGAAACCAACGCCGCTGCTGCCGGCGGTACCGACACAGTCCTGAGTTCCCTGGCGGCCTACACACTCACCGCCAATGTGGAGAACCTCACCCTCACCGGTCTGGCGCCCATCGACGGCACTGGCAACAGCGGGAGGAATGCCATACTCGGAAATGAGGCCGCCAACATCCTCAAGGGAGGCGATGACAGCCTCAACGGAGTTGACGGCATCGATACGCTGACCGGTGGCAATGGCAACGACACTTACACCGTCGCAACTATTGGAGACCTCGTTGTTGAAAGTAACGCCGATGCCGTCCTCGGAGGCACGGATATGGTGAGGAGTTCGCTTGCGGCCTACACGCTGACAACGAACGTCGAGAACCTCACCCTTACGGGAGCAGCAAACATCACCGGCACGGGCAACAGCCTCGGCAATATCATCACCGGCAACGACGGCGAAAATCTTCTAAATGGAGCAGGAGGGAATGACACCCTCACCGGTGGCCTTGGTAAAGACACCTATCGGTTTGCTTCGACTCTTGATGCCAGCACCAATATCGATTCGATCACAAATTTTGATATCGACCTAGGCGAGATCATTCAATTAGAGAATAGCTTCTTCACCGCTCCCTCCCTCGCCGCAGTGGGGACCTTGGCGGCCTCGGCATTCTTCGTCGGTGCCGCAGCAACAACAGCTGACCAGCGCATTCTTTACGATTCAACTATCGGCTCCCTGCTCTATGACCGCGATGGTACCGGTGCCATTGGCTCCATCGCCTTCGCCACCCTCACGCCCGACCTAGCCCTCACCAACACCTTCTTCACCATCACCTGAGCAACGGCAACCGCCCAGCTGACAGCCCATCCACCAGCGCCAGCTGGGCCGGCAGGCATACGCTCGCCAGGTCGTAGCCCTCCACCACGGTCTGGCGGGCCGCTAGGCCCAGGGAGCTGAAACGTTTGGGGTCCGCTAGCACCGAAGCGATGGCATTCGCTAGGCCCTCCTGATCAAAGAAATCCACCAGCAGGCCATTGCGGCCCGCTTCGATCACCTCCTGCACCGGTGCGGTGGCCGAACCGATCACCACAGCACCGCAGGCCATCGCCTCCAGCAGGCTCCAGCTCAGCACGAATGGATAGGTGAGATACACATGGCAGGCACAGATCCGGAACAGCTCATGCAACACCGGATGGGGTATGCGCCCCACGAAGTGAATCCTGGAAAGGTCGAGCCTGCCGGCAAGCTCCTGCAGCAGCACCTGCTTCCAACTGCCGCCTCCTGGTGGCGGCGCCCCGTAGCTCACGCCCTCCTCGCCCACGATCACCACCCGCGCCTGGGGGCGCAGTTGCTGCAGCAACGGCAGCATCCGCAGAAAGCAGTGAATGCCCCGGTAGGGCTCCAGGTTGCGGGCCACGAAACTCACCACCTCATCACCTGGCCGCAAGGTGAGGCCCGCCCGCTCCAGCCGAATCTCGGCACCTTGCCGCGGTGCCACCAGCTGGGTGTCGATGCCTTCATGGATCACGCTGATCCGATCGCGGTAGGCGATCGGTGCGGTGCTGGCCTGCCATCGGGTGGGAGCCAGGCCCCAGTCGAGGTCTTCCAAGGCCAGCAGCTGGGGCGCACGCCGCAGGCGCAGCCGGGCCCGGGAAGGCCAGCCCGGCCTGGTGAACTCCGGATCGAAGCCGGCATCGGCACCCGCCAATTGATAAAAGAACTCCAGCTGGTGCAGCACCGGTACCCCGGGCAGCACATCCTTGATGGCCAGCAGCTCGCCCCAGCCGGGATGGCCGATCACCAGATCCACCTTGAGCCCCTGGCTTCGCAGCGCGTCGATCCGGGTTGCCACCGCCTCGCCGCGCAGCACCTTGGTCTGCAGGTCGGCTGCCCAGTCGTGGCAGGCCGGCACTCCACCTGCTGGCAAGGGGTTGTAGCGATGCAGCAGTACTCCGTCCAGCGGCTGCGCCGTGGGTCCGCCGATCGCTGTCACCTGATCGCCACGGGCCACCAGGGCGGCGGCCAGGTGGCGATACTGGCCCGGAAAATTCTGATGCACGAACAGTACGTTCATCGGCTGGTTTTCGGTCTTGTCGAGGCCATCACCTGCCCAGAGTGTGAAGCCCATCGACCTTCCGACACCTTCGCCCGGCGCCGCTCTGTATTCTCTTGATGGAATCTCGGCAAAGCATGGCGGCGATCCAGCCATTCAGCATTGGTGCCGCGACCCCAGACACCTTTCCCATCACCGCTGATCAGCGGCGTTGGCTCAGTCGTCACGATCTGCTGCTGCCGCTGCTGCGCAAGCAGATCATCGCTGCTGCGGTCAAGGCCATTGCCCTGTCAGAGCAGGATCGCCAGGCGGCTTTCCAGGGCTGGTGCCGTTGCCATGGCATCGGCAGCGAAGCGGAGCTGGATACCTTCTGCCATCAGCGCGGCCTCAGCCGCGCTGATGCCGCCTGGCAGGCGGAACTTCCCAGCCGCATCGAGGCCCATTGCCGCGAGCACTTCGCTCATCGGAGCGAAAACCACTTCCTGGCCCGCAAGCATCAGCTTGATGAGGTGGTCTACAGCCTGCTGCGGGTTTGTGAGGCTTCTCTGGCCCGGGAGCTCTACCTCCGCATCGCTGAAGGAGAAGCCGACTTCGCCGAACTCGCCGCCAGCCATGCCATGGGGCCGGAACAGCGCACCCGCGGCGTGATCGGTCCTGTGCCATTGATCCAGGCCCATCCAGCCCTCGCCGAGTTGCTGCGCAGCAGCCAGCCGGGCCAGTTGCGCCTCCCCCTGCGGATCGATAGTTGGTGGCTCGTTGTGCGTCTTGAAGCGTTGCGGCCGGCCTGTTTCGATGCCGCCACAGAGCTGGCGATGGCCCGTGAGCTGTTCGAGGCCTGGGTGGAGGAGAGCGTGCGGCAGCAGTTGCCCGGCCTGTCGATCCTGGATCGATGACCACCCTGCTCCCCCCCGGCTCCCTGCTGGACCTGGCCCCATTCCGCGATCTCCCCGCTGCCGATCAGCAGCGGCTGGCTGAGGCCCAAACCCTGGTGGATTACCCCGTCGGGGCCTCGATCAGCCGCGCCGACGTGCTCGCCGATCGGGTGGTGGTGCTGCTGGAAGGCCAGGCCAGGCTGCTGGCTGAAACCAACGGTCTGCCATTCACCCTGGAGCGGCTCGGACCCGGCTCCATCATTGGTCTGGCCTCGTTGCTGCGCGCTGCGGCCTGTGAAGAGGTGAGTGCCGCCAGTGCCGTTCGGGCCGTCACCTTGCCGGATCGCCTCATCCTGGAGCTCCACGCCAGCAGTGCGGCCTTCCGCAGCTGGTGTGCCGCCCAGCTCTGGCCGGCCGAGCTGCAGGCGCTGCTGACGGTGCTCCATGTCGACAGTGCCCGCTGCTTCGATTCCGATCAGCAACGGCAGAGCCTGATCCAGGCCAGCGCTCAGGCCCGTCTGCTGGCGGCCGGGCCGGGGGTGTGGGCCACGCTGGGCGAAGAGGAGGTTCTGGTGGTGGCCAGCGCCAACCTGGGTGGAGCGGAGATTGGAACGGTGCTGCGCCGTGGCGATCCCCTGCCCGTGGTCCGTCCACCCCTGCCGGCCCGGCTGATCGCCCTGCCGGCGGCCCTGCTCGCCGTGGTCGCCGCTCCCTTCTCCGGCCCGGAAGCAGGGCCTGGCGAGGAGCATCCAGCCGGGCCACCCCTGGCCTCCGACCTCGACCTCGGCCAGTCCGATCCGGCCAGGCAGCTGCGCCTGATCCGCGCCAGTGGCCCCCTGGATGAAACCCTGGCCTGCTTTCAGATGCTGGCCACGCTGCTGGAGCTTCCCTTCCGCCGCGACGCGATCGAATCCAGCCTGCGCAGTGCCCTGCGGCGCCAACCGGCGCCTGATCTGCCGCTCTGCGGCCAGCTGGCGGCCACGCTCGGGCTGCATGTCAGCGGCGCCAAGGTGCCCGCCCGCGCCGCCACCCGCCTCCTCACCCCCTGCCTGCTGCCCTGGAACGGCGGTTTTGCCATTGCCACCGCCAGCAATGCCGCAGGCCTTCGGCTTGCCTCCCCCCGGGATGGCTGGGTTCAACTCTCACCGCCCGAGCTGGAGGAACACTTCCCGGAGGGGATCGAGCTGTTGATGCTGGAGCGCAGCAGCAGCAGCCCCGAGCAGCGTTTCGGCCCGGGCTGGTTCTGGCCGGCGCTGCAGCGCTATCGCGGCATGTTGCTGCAGGTGCTGCTGGCCTCCTTCGTGGTGCAGCTGTTCAGCCTGGCCAATCCCCTGCTGATCCAGGTGATCATCGACAAGGTGATTTCCCAGCGCAGCCTCGACACCCTTCAGGTGCTGGGTTTTGCCCTTGTGGTGGTAACGCTGATGGAGGGGTTGATCGGCAGCATGCGCACCTTCCTGTTCACCGACACCACCAATCGCATCGATCTGCGGCTCGGTGCCGAGGTGATCGATCACCTGCTGCGGCTGCCGCTGGGGTACTTCGATCGACGGCCGGTCGGTGAGCTCGGCACCCGGATCGCCGAACTGGAGAAAATCCGCAACTTCCTCACCGGCCAGGCCCTGCTCACCGTGCTCGATGCGGTGTTTTCGGTGATCTACATCCTGGTGATGCTGCTCTACAGCTGGCTGCTCACCCTGATCGCTCTGGCTGTCCTGCCGATCCAGATCGCCCTCACCCTGCTGGGCTCTCCCCTGATCCGTCGCCAGATCCGCAGCACCGCCGAGGAGAACGCCCGCACCCAGTCCCATCTGGTGGAGGTGCTCACCGGCATCCAGACGGTGAAGGCCCAGAACGTCGAGATGGTGAGTCGCTGGAAGTGGCAGGAGTACTACAGCAAATACATCGCCCGCAGCTTCGAGAAGGCGATCACCGGCACCGCCCTCAATGAAACCAGCCAGGTGCTCCAGAAGCTCTCCCAGCTGATGGTGCTCTGGGTGGGTGCCAGCCTCGTGCTCAAGGGCGAACTCACCCTGGGTCAGCTGATCGCCTTCCGGATCATCAGTGGCTTCGTCACCCAGCCGCTGCTGCGGCTCTCCTCGATCTGGCAGAACATTCAGGAATTGCGGGTGTCGTTCGAGCGGCTGGCCGATGTGGTGGACACACCCGAGGAATCGAACCAGGCCGACCAGGCCAAGATCCCCCTGCCACCGCTGGTTGGTCTGGTGGATTTTCAGGCCGTCAGCTTTCGGTTCAGCCCAGCCACTCCGGAGGTTCTCAAGAACATCAATCTCACCATCCAGCCAGGTACCTTCGTGGGAATCGTTGGCCAGAGCGGCAGCGGCAAGAGCACCTTGATGAAGTTGTTGCCCAGGCTCTACAGCCCCAGCTCCGGGCAGATCCTGATCGACCAGTACGACATCGACAAGGTGGAGCTCTATTCCCTCCGCCGCCAGATCGGCATCGTGCCCCAGGAACCGTTGCTGTTCTCCGGTTCGATCAGCACGAACATCGCCCTCACCAATCCAGAAGCCACCAGTGAAGCGATCGTTTCCGCCGCCCGCGCCGCGGAGGCCCATGATTTCATCATGGCGTTGCCTGATGGCTACAGCTCCATGCTTGGCGAGCGGGGGGCATCGCTCTCCGGAGGGCAGCGTCAGCGCCTGGCCATCGCCCGCACCCTGCTCGGCAACCCGAAGCTGCTGGTGATGGATGAGGCCACCAGCGCCCTCGATTACGACACCGAACGCCGGGTCTGCGACAACCTCCGCGAGCGGATGGCCGGTTGCACCACCTTCTTCATCACCCATCGTCTCAACACGATCCGCCGCGCAGACCTGATCGTGGTGATGCACCAGGGAGCGATTGTCGAAACCGGCAGCCATGCCGAACTGATCAGCCTTCAGGGCCGCTACTACGCCCAGTCGCGCCAACAGGAGAGCGCTTGATGGCCTGGTCTTTTCGGCGATGGTCTCCCTTCCGGCAGGCCCAGAACGCCCTGGAACGCGGGGTGCAGTCGGAGCCGGAGGCGGTGGTGCTTCAGCAATCCACCGTGTGGGTGCGGGGCATCACCTGGAGCCTGATGGGCCTCTCGGCTTTTGCGCTGGGCTGGTTGGCCCTGGCCCAGACCGAGGAGATCGTCACCGTGCCAGGCAAGTTGGAGCCGCTTGGTGTGGTCAAAGATGTGCAGATGCCGGTGGGCGGAGTGGTGAAATCCGTTCTGATCAAGGAGGGAGACAGGGTGAAGCAGGGCCAGGTGTTGCTTCGCCTCGATACCGAAGCCAGCCTTGATCGCCAGCGCAGCATCCGGGAAACGATCCGCCACAAGCAGCAGCAACTTCAGCTCAAGCAGGCCGAACTGCGCCGCTCCCTTGATCTCAACACCACGGAGCAAACGATGTTGCGTCGCTCCCTCGCCCTCGAAGGGGAAGTGCTTCAGCGTTTTGATGTGCTCAATCGCGAAGGTGCCGCCGCCGAACTGCAGTTTCTGCAGCAGCGCAACAAGGTGCAGGAGGTGCAGGGGAAACTCGAACAGTCCGCCGCTGATCGGCTCCGCCAGGAGGCGATCCTGAATCAGGGGCTACAGGAGCTGGCCGGCCAGCTGGCGGAGTTGCGCACCTCGCTGATCGAACTAAATGTGAATATCCGCTATCAGGAGGTGCGATCGCCGGTGGACGGCCTGGTGTTCAACCTCAAGCCCACCGGCAGTGGTTTCGTGGCCCAAACGAGCGAGCCGGTGATGAAGATCGTTCCGTTCGACAAGCTCGAAGCACGGGTCGAGATTCCCAGCGCTTCGATCGGCTTCGTTCAGGTGGGCCAACCGGTTGATATCAGCATCGATTCCTTCCCCGCCTCCGATTTCGGGGTGATCTCCGGTGCCGTTCGCCGGATCGGCTCCGATGCCCTGCCCCCCGATTCCCTGAAGCAAACCTATCGTTTCCCGGCCGATATCCGCCTCGTTTCCCAGCAGCTCAAGCTGAAAAGTGGCCAGGATCTTCCCTTGCAGGTCGGCATGTCCCTGACCGCAAACATCAAATTGCGAAAGGTCACCTACTTGCAGTTGCTGCTCAGTGATTTCAAGAACAGGGCCGATTCCCTGCGCCGGATCTGAAAACCAACCCGAAGTCCAACCTGAATACCAGCCCTCATCCGGCCTGAATCCGGCGCTGATCTGCTGCTCCTAGGGCCTGCCCTTGCCTGTTTCAGCTGCCGACTCCAGCTGCACCACCAGCTTCACGCCGGTGGCTTCGGCAAGCGGTTCGGCGCAGGCCTCCAGGCTCCAGCGCTCCAGGCTCAGGTCGAGTCCCGCGGCGGCCGCCTCCAGGCCGATCTTCAACTGACCGTTCCTGATCGCGACGCTCAGCGCCTTGACCGCCGGCGTCGGGCGGCGATCCAGGGAAGCGGCCAGCCGCAGCAGCAGAGCCATCGCATTGACCGTCTGGCGCTGTTCGCCGCTGGGCACCTGCAGCCAGGCCTCATGGCGCTTCTTGGGGAGGCTGCGGCGGTGGTAGCGGGCGATCGCCGCCACCATCACCTGTTCGGTTTCGGAATAGCCGAGCAGATCGCCATGGCGAATCAGATACCAGCTGTGCTTGTGGTAAGCGCTGATGTTGATGTGCTGCCCGCAGGTGTGCAGCATCGCGGCGGCCCAGAGCAGCTGGCGACCTTCGCCATGATCGTGGTGCAGCAGGCCCGAGCAGCGGTCGTAGAGCTCGAGCGCGTGGGCGGCGACCCGCTGGGCCCGGGCCTGGTCGACGCGGAAGCGTCGGGCCAGATCCTCGACGGTGCGCTGGCGCACATTGCTCTGAAAGCTGAAGCGATCGACGATCAGCCCCTGGCGCAGCATCCAGTCGACGATCAGCCCCTCCCGCAGGGCCCGGTCGCTGATCACCAGCTCGCGGAGCTTGAGCATCACCATCGCCTGCTGCAGCACCAGGGCACCGGGCACGATGATTTCGGCTCGCCGTTCATTGATCGCCGGGATCGCCTTGCGTTCCTCCAGGGTCATCGCCGCCAGCTGATCCACCAGCTGATCGATCCGCTCGCGGCTCACCTTGAAGCCCTGCAACCGCAGCGGCGGCCGCTCCTCCTGGGCGGCGGCCAGGGCGGCCAGGGTGATCGCCGTGCCGCTGGTGGCTACCAGAACGGGCCGCTCGCCAGGCTTGAGGGCCCGCCGGACCCGGTCGACCGCCGGCTCCAGGGACCCCTGGATGAAGGCCCGCAGGAAGGCCAGCCGCGCTGGTGTCAGGGGGTCCTGGTCAACGAAATCCCGTTGCAGCCGCACCGCCCCCACCCGGGTGCTGGTCAGTTCGCGGGCATCACGTCCGTCCGCGAGGATCAGCTCGGTGGAACCGCCACCGATGTCGAGGATCAGGTGGGCCTGGTCCCCGAAGGCCATGCCGGAGAGCACTCCGAGGTAGATCAGGCGGGCCTCCTCCGGCCCACTGACCAGATCCACCTCAAGCCCGAGCCGCTCCTGCACCGCCTGCACGAAGCTGCGGCCGTTGGGGGCTTCCCGCACGGCGCTGGTGGCGGCGGTGAGGATCTGCTCCGCCCCGTGGCTGTGGGCCAGGTCGCGGTAGCGACCGAGGACGAGGAAGGCCCGATCGATCGCCGCGGGCGTCAGCTCACCGCTGTCGGGATCGCGCTCCCCCAGGCGGGTGCTGGATTTCTCCGCCTGCATGATCCGGAAACTGCGCGTCTGGGGGTCGACGGCGGCGATCAGCAGGTGAATCGAGTTGGTGCCGATGTCGATCGCGGCCACCTGGCGCAGCTCCGACGACGGATCCAGGGCGACTGTGGAGGCTGGCATCCGATCGATGGCCCGGCGCAAACGGCGTCACTTTGCCATTGCGCCCCGGGTGGGTGAGCGGATGGCTGCGTCCCCGCAACTAACCTGGCCCCATGCACATCCGCGCCGTCCTGCGGGGCTGGGTCGAGCTGCTGCGCTGGCAGAAGCCCAGTGGTCGTCTGATCCTGTTGATTCCAGCCGGCTGGGCCCTCTGGCTGCTGCCCTCCGGGCCGCCGCCAGCGCCGCTGGTCGGGTTGGTCGTGCTCGGTGGCCTCGCCGTCAGCGGAGCCGGCTGCGTGGCCAATGACCTCTGGGACCGGCACCTCGATCCCCTGGTGGAGCGCACCAGGAACCGCCCCCTCGCCAGCGGGCGGGTGAGTGTCGCCAGCGCTGCGTTGCTGCTGGTGCTCGCTCTGCTGGCCGCTCTGCTGGTGGTGGCCCTGCTGCCGGAGCGGGGGCGGGGGCTCTGCCTGGCACTGGCGATCGCCACCCTGCCGCCGGTGCTGCTCTATCCATCCGCCAAGCGCTGGTTCGCCTTCCCCCAGCTGGTGCTGGCCTTCTGCTGGGGCTTCGCCGTGCTGATCCCCTGGGCTGCCGCCACCGGCGGTCTCTGGGGCGAGAGGGGTGGCGGCTGGCCCCTGCTGCTGGTCTGGGCGGCCACCCTGTTGTGGACCTTCGGCTTCGACACGGTGTACGCCATGGCCGATCGGCGTGACGATGCCGCGGTGGGCCTGCGCAGCAGTGCCCTCAGCCTGGGTGCCGCCGCTCCGACCGCCGTCGCCATCTGCTACGGCCTCACCGCCCTGTTCCTGGCGATCGCCGCCAGCCTGCAGGGGGTGAGCTGGCCTTTCTGGCCGCTCTGGGGTTTCGCGGCGATCACCATGCAGCGGGAGGCGTTGCTGCTGCGCGCTGAACCGGCCACTTCCACCTTCGCCGCGCACTTCCGGCATCAGGTGCTGCTTGGCGGGTTGCTGCTGCTGGCCCTGGTGACAGGGCGGCCCTGATGGAGCGCTCCGCCCCAGACTCGTTCAGCCGAAGGGCCGCCAGGGTGTTGCCCATGCCAGCAGCGCTGCGGCCCGGCGAGCGGGTGCGGCTGGTGGCCGCCAGCTCTGCTCTCGGCGATCCGGGCCGCCTCGAGCAGGGCGTGGCTCTGCTGCAGGAGTGGGGGCTGGAGGTGGAGCGCCCCTTTGATCCGGCCCGCCGCTGGGGCTACCTGGCCGGCAGCGACAGCCAGCGCTGCGCCGACCTGCAGAGCTCCGCCCCCTTGCTGGCCTGCGTGCGCGGTGGCTGGGGCTCGGCCCGGTTGCTGGAGCAGCACCTGCCCGCTCACCAGGGCTGGCTGCTCGGCTTTTCGGATGCCACATCCCTGCTCTGGGCGCGGCTGGCGCTGGGGGTCGGCGGCGGGATCCACGGTCCGATGGTCACCAGCCTCGCCAGCGAGCCGGCCTGGAGCCGCGAGCGGCTGCGGGCCCTGCTGTTCGGCGAACCGCTGCCTCCCCTGCAGGGCGAGAGCTGGTGCGGTGGCATCGCCGAGGGCCCGCTGCTGGTGGCCAACCTGACCGTGGCCACCCACCTGCTCGGCACCCCTTTCCTGCCACCCCTGGCCGGGGCGGTGCTGATTCTCGAAGATGTGGGTGAAGCGCCTTACCGGATCGAGCGATTGCTCACCCACTGGCGATTGTGCGGCGCCCTGCAGCAGCTCGCCGGCCTCGGTTTCGGCAGTTTCGAGGGCTGCGACGATCCAGCTGACACCGTGGCAGGCCGTGTGGCCGACATCGCGGCCGACTCCGCTGAATCCTGTGAACCACCGGCGCATCGCTTCAGCCTGGAGCAGGTGCTGAGGGAGCGCAGCGCTGATCTGGGCATACCCGTGGTCGGACGGTTGCCGGTGGGTCATGCCCCCGGCAATGCCGCCTTGCCACTGGGCTGTCGTGTCCGGCTCGATGGCGCCGCTGGCCAGCTCACTCTGCTGCCTTAGCGGCGCGCTCTGCCAGGAAGGTCGCGGCGAGGCTCAGGTCGAAGGGGGTGGTGATCTTGATGTTGGACGCCGGTGCGGCGATCACCCGCACCGGCCAGCCCAGCTGCTCGAACAGAGCGGCGTCATCGGTGACCACCCAGCCCTGCTCGATCGCCCGGCCATGGGCCTGGCGCAGGGCCTCCACCGGGAAGCCCTGGGGGGTCTGGGCAGCCCAGAGCACGGAGCGGTCGAGGGTCCGCTCGATCATGGCCTCTCCATCCACCTGTTTGATCGTGTCGCTCACAGGCGAGGCGGCGATCACCGCTTCGCCCCGCTCCACCGCTTCGGCGCAGCGGGCGATCAGGGCCGGTGTCACCAGGCAGCGGGCGCCGTCATGGATCAGCACACCGCCGGCTTCCGGCGGCAGGGCGGCCAGACCCCGGCTCACCGACTCCTGGCGGCTGGCGCCACCGACGATCCAGCGCACGGGACGTTCCGGTCGGGCGGCCTCGATCAGGGCTTCCACCGCAGCCTGATCGACCGGCTGACCCACCACCCCGATCCAGCGGATCGAGTCGCAGGCGAGGGCCGCTTCCAGCGTCCAGGCCAGGACGGCGCGGCCCGCCACCGGCAGCAGCAGCTTGTTCCGCTCGGCGCCCATGCGGCGTCCACTGCCGGCAGCGGCGATCAGCAAATGCACAAGCGACTCCTGATGGGGCGGCAAAACCGGTTTCGATCCATACAATCAGCTCGCGCCACGCCTGCCAGCCGCCGCCCAGATGCGTGTTCTTTTCTTGATTCCCGGCGGCAGCGCATCCCAACTGCAGGCAATCCCCGCCGTGGCTGCCGTGGCCGCTGGGCTCAACGCCCAGGTTCAGGTGGCCTGCCCACAGGAGAGCGCGGCGGTCTGGAAACTGCTGCCGGCCGTTGAGAAGGTTCTGCCGTTCAGCTTTGCTGCCGGGGTCAGCCTGGCGGAGTGGGCCAACCTGCTCGGAGCCGTCCGGGAGCCGGATTTCCAGCTCTCGATCAACCTGGCCTCCGGCTGGGCCCTTGATCTGCTCCTCTCCCTCACCCACATCCCCACCCGGATCGCCCGTTCCGGTTTCTCGGCCACCACCAGGCTCCCGGCTCCCCCGGCTGGGTGGCCCAGTCAGGCCCTGGAGGCCTGGCTGCGGCCGCTGGAGCTGCCGCTCGATGCCGATGCCTTTCGGCTCAGCCTCCGGAAGGCGGATCTCGATGGCGCTGCCGCCCAGCTGCCGCCTGGCAAGGGCCCGTTGCTGCTGCTCGCTCCGATGCCGCAAACCAGCGTCTCCCCAGACTGGCCCGCCGCCCACTGGCAGGCCCTGCCAGAGGCGATCCGCGCCAGGCTGGCCGACCTGCGGGTGAGTCGCGCCAGCGGCGGCAGTCCTGTTCAGCAGGCCGCCCAGGTGGCCAGTGCCGATGTGGTGCTCAGCAGCGATCCGAGCATCACGGAGCTGGCTCTGCTGACAGGCACCCCCCTGGTGGCGCTGGGTCGCAGCGGCGACAGCCTGCCGCGCCGTGAGGGGGTACAAGGAGTCGGCACAGCAGGTGGCCTCGATCAGCTCGGTGTCGCCGAGGTGATGCAGGCCCTGGGACTGGGATAGGCGGCCCCTCGATCAACGGCTCCTCGATCAACGGCCCCTCGATCAACGGCCCCTCGATCAACGGCCCCTCGATCAAGGCATCTCCATCAGCGGCATCTCCATCAACGCCAATTTCCCAACGGCTCCGCTGGATGCCCTCCTCCAACACCACCCCCCTGCTCCTGCGCTTTCGCCGCCGGCCTCCGTCTGCCCGGAACCCGAAGCCGTGGAAAACCCCGCTGCTTTCGCTTTTCTTCGTGGTCAACGCCGCCGCGGTGGGTTATCGCCTCACCGAAGGCTGGGACTGGGGCGACTGCTACTGGATGGTGCTGATCATTCTCAGCACCCTCGGCTGGAGCGATGGCACCACCGAGACGCTCTCGGCGGCTGGCCGCTTCGTTACCACCTTTGCGCTCGTGGGAGGGCTGGTGGTGGTGCAGGTCACCATCCAGAGCCTGCTCGGACTGAGTGAATCCGGTTACTTCCGCCGGATGGGAGAACAACGTTTCCGCCGCTTCCTCATGACCATGGAAAACCATGTGATTCTCTGCGGCTATGGCCGCATCGGCCGTGAAATCGCCGAACAGCTCACCAGCGAAGGGGTGCCCGTGCTGGTGATTGAAATGGATCAGGACCGCAAGGAGGCGGCGGAAGACCGCGGCATCACCGTGCTGCAGTCCGACGCAACCCTCGACGAAACCCTGCTGGAGGCCGGAATTCACCGTTGCCGCAGCCTGGTGGCGGCCCTGCCCAGCAATGCCGCCAATCTCTACGTAGTGCTCAGTGCCCGCGGCATTGCTCCGCAATGCCGCCTGATCGCCCGCTCCGACAGCGATGAAGCGGAGCGCAAGCTGCTTCAGGCCGGCGCCAACCAGGTGGTGAGCCCCTATGTGGCCGGGGGACGCACCATGGCGGCCACGGCCCTTCGCCCGCTGGCGGTGCGGTTCATGGATCTGCTCTCCACGTCCGAATGTGAGGTGGAGGAGTTCCAGCTCAGTGAAGACGGTGCCCGGCTCGGTGACCTCAATGGCCGCAGCCTGGCGGAACTGGAGCTGGGGCGCCGCTCAGGGGCCCTGGTGCTGGCGATCCGCACTCCTGCGCCCAAGGTCGCCAATCCCTACAGCTACCGGGGCTCGACCTATCACCAGGAGGAGGCCAAGCTGATCGCCAACCCCGGCAGCGAGGTCCGGCTCGCGCCCGGCCAGATGCTTGTGGTGATGGGCAGTCAGGAGCAGCTGCAGCGCTTCACCTCCATTCTCGGCAAGGCCGTCGAGGGGGTTGCCGCGATGGTGGATTGAGGGGATCTGGGCCAATTCAGCCGCGGGGGATGCGGCCGGAAGCGGGCGACATACGATCGCTGCCTCCAGCATTCCCTCCCGATGCCCGCTCCCACTGCCCTGCCCCTGGAGGGTCAGACCGCCCTTGTCACCGGCGCCAGCCGGGGAATTGGCCGGGCCATCGCCCTGGCCCTGGCGGCGGATGGTGCCGAGCTGGTGGTCAACTACGCCAGCTCCAGCAATGCCGCCGAGGCCGTGGTGGCCGAGATCACGGCGGCGGGTGGCCGGGCCTGGGCATACCAGGCTGATGTGGCCGACGAAGCCCAGGTGGACGGACTGATCGAGGCGGTGCTGGCGCGCAGTGGCCGCCTCGACGTGCTGGTCAACAACGCCGGTATCACCCGCGATGGCCTGTTGCTGCGCATGAAGCGCTCCGACTGGCAGGCGGTGATCGATCTGAACCTCACCGGTGTCTTCCTCTGCACCCGCGCCGTCAGCCGCAGCATGCTCAAGGCCCGCCGCGGGCGCATCATCAACATCACCTCCGTGGTCGGCCTGAGCGGCAACCCCGGCCAGGCCAACTACAGCGCCGCCAAGGCCGGCGTGGTTGGCTTCACCCGCTCCGTCGCCGCGGAACTCGCCAGCCGTGGCATCACGGTCAACGCGGTGGCGCCGGGCTTCATCGCCACGGACATGACCGAGGGCCTGGATCCGGAGCCGATCCTCAGGGCGATTCCGCTCGGCCGGCTCGGCCAGCCCGAGGAGGTGGCCGGCGCCGTTCGCTTCCTGGCCGCAGACCCCGCCGCCGCTTACATCACCGGTCAGGTGCTCCAGGTGGATGGCGGCATGCTGATGAGCTGATCAGCTCTCCAGGGGCTGGCCCAGTTCCTCTCGCAGGCGACGGATGCGCTGGAGCAGCTTCAGCCTGCGGCTGCGGGCGGTCAGGGTGAGAAAGAGCCGGATCGGCACATAGACCACCGCCATCGCCAGGCCGAGGCCGGTGATGATCACGAAAGCCATCACATTGGGACCGGCCACCGGATCGGCGGCCACATCGCCCAGGGCACCGGCCAGGTTGGGGGTGATCAGTTCCTCCATGTCAAGACCCTATCGAGGCAGCGTGGCCGAAGCCGCGATTCGGCTTTCCCCACCCCCGATCCGCTGACATCCCCCACACCGCCATGGGAATCTGAGGCCTTCTCTGATCCGGGTATCGCGATGGCGTGCCCCACCACCAACCGATGGCCAAACTGATCTGCTTCTCGGATGCATCCCGCGCCGCCCTGGAGCGGGGGGTGAATGCGCTCGCTGACGCCGTCAAGGTCACCATCGGTCCCCGGGGCCGCAACGTGGTGCTGGAGAAGAAGTTCGGTGCCCCGGACATCGTCAATGACGGCGTGACGATCGCCAAGGAGATCGAGCTCGATGATCCGTTTGAAAATCTGGGTGCCAAGCTGATCCAGCAGGTGGCCTCCAAGACCAAGGATCAGGCCGGTGATGGCACCACCACCGCCACCCTGCTGGCCCAGGCGCTGGTACAGGAAGGTCTGCGCAATGTGGCGGCAGGGGCCAATCCCGTCGGCTTGCGGCGTGGCATGGAGGCCGCCGCCGCCGAGGTGGTCGATGGCATCGCCCGTCTGGCTCAGGTGGTGGCCGGTGACGCGATCCGCCAGGTGGCCACCGTGAGTGCCGGGGGAGATGAGCTGATCGGTCAGATGGTCGCCGATGCCATGGACAAGGTCAGCACCGACGGCGTGATCACCGTCGAGGAATCCCGTTCGCTTGCCACCGAGCTCGAGATCACCGAGGGGATGGCCTTTGACCGGGGCTACTCCTCCCCTTACTTCGTCACCGACGCCGATCGCCAGGTCTGCGATTTCGACAACGCCCTGTTGCTGGTCACCGATCGCAAGATCAGCGCGATTGCTGATCTCATCCCCGTGCTGGAAATGGTCTCGAAGGCAGGCACACCCCTGGTGATCCTGGCTGAGGAGGTCGAGGGAGAAGCCCTCGCCACCCTGGTGGTGAACAAGAATCGCGGCGTTCTGCAGGTGGCCGCCGTGCGTGCCCCCGCCTTCGGCGAGCGGCGCAAGGCCTCCCTGCAGGACATCGCCGTTCTCACCGGAGCCACCCTGATCAGCGAGGACCGGGCGATGACCCTCGACAAGGTCACCCTGGCGGATCTGGGCCGGGTGCGCCGGATCACGATCAGCAAGGACAGCACCACGATCGTGGGTAGTGATGACCACCGCGACGCCGTGGCCGAGAGGGTCGCCTCGATCAAGCGGGAATTGGAGGCCACCGATTCCGACTACGACCGCGAAAAGCTGAACGAGCGGATCGCCAAGCTGGCCGGTGGGGTGGCGGTGATCAAAGTCGGGGCCCCCACGGAAACCGAATTGCGCCACCGCAAGCTGCGCATCGAGGATGCCCTCAACGCCACCCGCGCAGCTGTGGAGGAGGGCATCGTGCCAGGTGGCGGCAGCACCCTGCTGCAGCTCGCCGCCCCGCTCGACGGCCTGATCGCCAGGCTGAGCGGAGACCAGCGCACCGGCGCCCAGATCGTGCAACGCTCCCTTTCCGCTCCGCTGCGTCAGATCGCTGACAACGCCGGCGCCAACGGTGTGGTGGTGGTGGCAGAGGCTCTGCGCTCAGGCAAGGGTTACAACGCCCTCAACGGTGAATACGAAGATCTGATCGCCGCCGGCATCCTGGATGCGGCCAAGGTGGTCCGACTGGCGCTTCAGGATGCCGTCTCGATTGCCGCCCTGCTGGTCACCACCGAAGTGCTGATCGCCGACAAGCCCGAACCCGCGGCTGCTCCCGCCCCCGGTGGCATGGATGGAATGGGCGGCATGGGTGGTATGGGAGGCATGGGGATGCCCGGCATGGGTGGAATGGGCATGCCCGGGATGATGTGAGCCTCCCGCTCACCGAGCCATCGCCTGGACGTAGGCCGCCACCTGGAGGTCAACCCCGGTGATGGCCGTCCCCACCACCACGGCATCGGCTCCCAGCTGGTGGGCCCGAAGGGCTTCGGAGCTGCTGGAGATTCCGCCCTCGCAGATCAGGGGCACTTCGGCCGGCAGGGCCGCTCGCAGGGGAGCCAGCAGCTCCCAGGCCGGCGGTCGGCAGGTGGCGGTTGCTTCGGTGTAACCATGCAGGGTGGTTCCTACCCAGTCGCAGCCCAGCTCAGCCGCCCGCAGTCCATTGGCCAGGCTGTCCACATCAGCCATCAGCGGCGCTCCCAGCTCGGCGTGGGCACGTTCGATCAGCCCGGCCAGGTCCTGGCCCCCAGGCCGGGCGCGATCGGTGCCGTCCAGGGCCACCAGGTCGGCACCGGCGGCCCAGACAGCCAGGATCTCTTCCCAGCCAGGCGTGATGTAAACGGAGCTGTCGGCAAAGCTGCGCTTCCACAATCCGACGATCAGGGCCTGCGGACAGCGCCGCCGTACGGCGCCGATGTGCTCAGGTCTCTCCAGCCTGACCCCGATCGCCCCCTGCTCGAGGCTGGCTGCCGCCATCGCCGCGATCACATCGGGATGGCGCATCGGCGATCCCTCCGGCGCCTGCACCGACACGATCAGCCCCCGTTGCAGGGTGGCGCGACTGAGCCGCTGGGGTAGGGGAGCAGGGGACACAGTGAAGGAAGGCGGCGGCGAACGCAGGCTCAGGAGGCCCGGCGCTGGTGGTCGTCCTGATGATCCGGCAACCAGGAACGCAGATCAGCCAGATCAGGATGGACCGGCGGCGGGGCTGGGAGCGGCACGGGGCCAGTTGGCTCCAGGGGCTGGACCAGGCTGAAGCGGCTGGTGACAGGGGCGTTCTCCTCAAGCAGGCGCTGATCGGTCTCGCCCTGGAAGGTGCTGGCCACCTCGTCGATGCAGTCGCGCACCAGGGTCTTCAGGCGCCGGATCGGGTGGAAACCCTGGGCCGGAGGGTTGCTGAGGGTGCCCTCGAGGGCACCCTCCATCGGTTGCTCCCCAGGGTCGAAGCTCCCTTGCGGTGGCGGCGTGATGGCTGCGGCCGTTGGTTCCTCCTCGATCCGGCCGGGCTCCAGGAGGCTCTGGTCGTGAATCAGCCGCTCCAGGGCCTCGACCCCATGGCGATGGGCCCAGCGGGCAGAGAGCCTGGCCACGGCAGGGTGATCCTGCTGTCGCAGGGCCTCGAGGAGCTGGATGCGGAGGGAGCGTTCAGGTGCCGGCAGGGCGGCAGGCCGGAGTGGGTCCGGCAGGGCGGAAGAGGGAGACACGGCGGCACTCAACTGAGTTTCCGATCCAACAGGGGCCGGATCAGCAGGAACAGACCGACGGCCAGGATGGCCAGCACCAGCAGGCAGTGGGCAGTGCTGAGAGCGCCGTAGGGCGCTTCCAGCACTGTTGCCGTCAGGGAGACGTTGCCGCCGTAGGCGGCGCGGATCGGTTCAATCGCGAAGGTAAGTGGATTCAGGGCCGCAAGCCAGCCCAACCAGGCCGGCATGAAGGAAATCGGTGCCAGGGCCGTGCTGGCGAACAGCAGCGGCAGGTTGACGACAAAGATGACCGCGATCAGCTCGATGTGGCCCGGCAGGGCGAAGGCGAGCCCAAGACTGAGCCCGGTCACGGCGAAGACCAGCAACAACAGGGTGATCAGGACCAGCAGCAATCCGTAGGTCCCCGGCCAGCCGTAGCCCAGCAGGGCAGCCGTGCCCATGATCGCCAGGCTCTGGACCAGGCTGAGGCTGGTGATGTACAGAACCGAGGCGATCACGATCGAGCTGCGCGAGCGCAACGGAGCCACCAGCAATCGATTCAGAAAGCCGAATTCCCGGTCGAACATCACCGGCAGGCCGGCATTGAGCGCCGCGCTGAAGGCCGTGAACACGATCACACCCGCCCCCAGGAAGCGCCCGTAGCTCATGCCATCGGGGAGCAGACCCTCCGGGGCTTTGGCGAACAGCGCTCCGAACAGCACCAGCCAGATCAGGGGCTGAAGCACGCCTGCCACCAGGGTCGAGGGCCGGCGGGCCAGTTGCAGGAACAGCCGCTTGGTCAGGGCGAGGATTTCCTGGCTCAGATCGGCCAGGGCCGACCGGGTGGCCTGTGGTGCCTCCGGCCGTGGAACGGGGGCGGAGAGGGAGGGGGCACTGGTCATCGCCGGAGAGGGAATGGAAGAAAGGGGTGGGATCGGAAGGAGGGATCAGCTCAACGCATCGCCTGCTTGCGCTCCGCCTTGGGGTCACGGCTGCCGGCCACCGCCAGCTCCGCATCCATCAGGGTGCGGCCGGTGGCCTGGAGATAGACATCATCCAGACTCGGGCGGCTCTGGGAGAGGGAGAAGACCGGCAGATCAGCCGCCGCGAGCTGGCGGCGCAGCGGCTCGATCACCGCCTCGCTCTCGACCACGAGGTTGAGCGAATGGCCCTGGGCCCTGTTCACCACCATCTGCTGAATGCCTGGGCAAGCCTGCAGCACCTGCTGCACCCGCGCCGCTTCGACGTCATCGCTGAACTCGCGCACCCGCAGGGTGACCCGATCACCGCCGAGGGCATTTTTCAAGGTGCTGGGACTGCCCTCGGCAATCACCCGCCCATCCTCAACGATGGCCAGCCGATCGGCCAGGGCGTCCACTTCCTCGAGGTAGTGGCTGCTGAGCAGCACCGTGGTGCCTTGATCGCGCAGCTGGCGCAACACCTGCCAGATCGTCGCCCGGCTCTCGATGTCAAGCCCGACGGTGGGCTCATCCAGCACCAGAACGGCAGGGTTGTGCAGCAGTCCACTGGCCAGGTCGAGCCGACGGCGCATCCCGCCGGAATAGGTTCCGCAGCGCCGATCGATCCAGTCGTGCATGGCGAGCAGGTCGGTCAGTTCGAGCAGCCGGGCCCGCAGACGATCGGCCGGCAGGTGGTACAGAGCCCCCTGGAGTTCGAGCAGCTCCCGTCCCGTGAGGATCTTGTCGATCGCCACCTCCTGGGCCACGTACCCCAGCAGTTCCCGGACGGCGCGAGGCTGGGCCAGGGCATCGATCCCCGCCACCCTCACATGGCCGCTGTCGGGGGCCAGCAGGGTGCAGAGAATGCGCAGGGCCGTGGTCTTGCCGGCCCCGTTGGGACCCAGCAGGCCATAGAGGCTTCCCTGCGAAACCTGCAGACTGAACCCCCCCAGGGCTTCGACCGGGCCGTAGCGCTTGTGGAGTTCTTCAAGCTCGATCACCGTTTCTGGCACCGCTGCTGACAGCCTTGAGCGGCTGATGGGACGACTCAATCTAGAAAGGGCTCCGGCGCCGCGCTCAGAGGGCCGAGGCCGGCAGGAACGGATAGGCAGCCACCAGCAACTGCCAGCACTGGCTGCTGAATGCGGCCGCTGCTGGCAGTCGGGCCAGCAGCAGCAGCAGGCAGATGCCGAACAGATACAGGATCGACCAGCGGAACAGCCCCTTGGCTGGCAGGGGGTCGTCCGGGCTGCTGGCCAGGGAACGGCCCATCTGCAGCAACCTTGAATTGAATGGCAGAACCAGCAGGCCATAGAGCAGTCCGCCCGTCGGCAGCGCCAGCACCCCCAGCCCGCTGACCAGCACCGTGGCCCAGGCGTAATGGCTGATCGCCCGGGTGGTGGGCACCACGCCCTTGACCACGGGAAGCATCGGAATGCCCACGGAGCGGTAGTCCTCCTTGAGCAGCAGGGCCAGCGCCCAGAAGTGAGCTGGAGTCCAGAGCATCACCAGGCTGAACAGCCACCATCCCCCCAGGCCCACCTGGCCGGTGGCCGCCGCGGCTCCGACCAGGGGGGGGATCGCCCCGGCGACCCCGCCGATCACGATGTTCTGGGTGGTGCGGGGCTTGAGCAGGGCTGTGTAGAGCAGCACATAGCTGCAAAGCCCAAGCAGGGCGAGGCCGGCCGCCAGGCAGTTCACCCCAACGACCAGCAGCACGGCCGCCAGGCAGGTGAGCCCTACGGCGATGCTGAAGGCGGTGGCCTGGGAGAGCCGACCTGAGGGGAGGGCGCGGCCGCTGGTGCGCAGCATCCGTCCGTCCAGCTCCTGCTCCCACAGACAGTTGAAGACACCGGCGGCGGCGGCGGCCAGGGCGCCGCCCACAAGGGTGCAGACCAGCCGTGGGGTGGGAAGGGGCCAGCCTTCCGATAACGCCATCCCACCCAGGGTGGTGGCAAGCAGCAGGGGGATCAGGCGGGGCTTGGCGATCTCAAGCCAGGCCGGCAGCCGGACCCGGGCCCGCGAAGGCACCAGCTCCGCTCGGCTCAGGGATTGGACCGAAGGGGCTGGAGCCACGCTGGCGCTAACCATGGGAGGTCTGCAGGGGGGAAGGGCTGGGGGCAGTCATGGGGCTGAGATCGGAGCTCCGCCAGGCCTGCACGGCCAGGGCGGCGAGGACAGCCACCAGCAGCGCGGCGGTGAGCTGGTGGCCAACGGTGACCAGTGGAACGGAGAGGGCCAGCCGCAGGGTGAAGACGCCCAGCAGGACCTGCAGGATCACCAGCAGGCTGGCTGCCACGGCCAGGGGCCAGTGCCGCCGCTGGGGGCCTGGCAGCAGGGCGATCGCCACTCCAACCAGCAGCACGGCGCCGGCGATGGGAGAGGCGAGCTGCCGGTGGACCGAAAGCCAGGCGCAGGAAGCGCCGGAGGAAAGGCAACGCCCTGATGCCCACTGGCTGGCCATCAGGGCGCCGGAGAGGGCCTGGACAAACACAGCAAGCCCGGCCGCCGCCGCAGCCAGCCACCAGAGCTGGCTGCGGGGGGATCGGATGGCAGGCGTGGGCTCCCCGGCTTCTGAGGAAAGGCAGCCGGCCAACCCCTGGTGCACTCCGCTGAGCAGGGCCACCAGAACCAGGGCCGTGGCCAGGTGGGCTGTGACGAGATCGAAACGCAGCAGCTGCAGAACCGTCAAAGCACCGAGGCCGCCCTGGACACCGACCAGAAGCAAGGCCGCACCGCTCAGCCAGGGCAACCAGCGGGGCAAGCGGGACCGGCGGAGCAGGCTGAGGCTGAACAGCACCAGCAACCCGATGCCCACGAGGAACGCATCGAGTCGGTGGAACCATTCGAGGAACACCTGGAGGGTCATCCGGTCGCCAGGCAGCAGGGTGCCGTAGCAGAGGGGCCAGTCCGGACAGGCAAGGCCGGCCTCCATCACCCGGGTGGCTCCACCGATGCCCACCAGCGCCACCAGGGCCACCACGAGGTGGGAGCTGAGAAAGAGCAAACCAGCAGTCATGGCAGACAAGCTAGCGATCGAATTTGACCGTGAACTCCACACCTGGATCTCCATACACGTCCCCCTGCGTCTGTGTGGAATCGCTCACGACATCGCGGCGAGTCGCAGTTGATCTTTTTGGCAACCCCCGCCGGAGCTCGACCACGCCATAGGGTGGGAGCAATGCGACCGGGTCATGCCCATTCCCTCCGCCATCGTGACCCTGGTTCTGGGCATGATCCTTGTCCTGAGCGGACTCTGGGTTGGTCAGAACGTCAATCTGCTTCCCGCGGCGGCCAGCACCAACGCTCCCCTTTACGACGAATTGTTTGCCGTCCTATTCACGATCGGAACAATCCTTTTCCTCGGAATTGTCGGTTTGCTGATTTTCAGTCTGGTGCGGTTTCGGCGCCGGGATGGAGATCTCGGCGATGGAGTGGCCGTTGAAGGGAATCTTCAGCTGGAGATTTTCTGGACGGCCATTCCGGCGATTGTGGTGCTCTTCGTGGGCATCTACAGCTATGACATCTATGACCGGATGGGCGGAATGATCCCCCTGGCCGATCCCCACGCCATGCACGCTTCCATGGGTTCTGCCGTGATGCCGGCCAGTGTCGAGGAGCTTGTCACCCAGGATGTTGAGCCACGGCTCTGGGGAGGGATCGGCTCTCCCGGCGGAACGGAGGCAGGCCTGTTGCCCGTGGAGGTCACAGCGCTTCAGTTCGCCTTCCTCTTTCATTATCCGGAAGGGGATTTCACCAGTGGGGAACTCCATGTCAAAGCCGGCCAGACCGTGGAGCTGCGCATGGAGGCCCGGGATGTGATCCACGCCTTCTGGGTTCCCCAGTTCCGGCTCAAGCAGGATGTCATCCCTGGCCAACCCACCGTTCTCACCTTCACCCCAACCCTGCCCGGTCAGTATCCGATCATCTGCGCAGAGCTGTGCGGCCCCTACCACGGCGGGATGCGCTCCACGGTGGTGGTGCATGAGCCGGAGGCCTTCGACAGCTGGCTGGCTTCGAACCGCCCAGCCACCCTTGCCTTGACTGCCCCGCTCGCCACAGGCTGAGTACGGTCCAGCTGATTTGTTCCATCCCTCCACCAGCACAGACCGGCGACGATGACTCTCTCCCTCCCGCCCCAGACCTCTCACTCGAGCAACCTGCAGCCGGAGGGCTGGCTTCGTTACCTGAGCTTCAGTCTTGATCACAAGGTGATCGGTCTTCAGTATCTGGTCACAGCCTTTTTCTTCTATCTGGTTGGTGGCGCCCTCGCCGGGATGATCCGGGTTGAGTTGCTCAGCCCGATTTCGGACTTCATGCCCCGCGAAACCTACAACGAAGTGCTCACCTTGCATGGCACGGTGATGATCTTCCTGTGGATCGTTCCTGTTGTGAACGGTGGCTTTGGTAATTATCTGATTCCGTTTTATGTCGGCGCGCGGGATATGGCATTCCCCCGGCTCAATGCCGTGGCCTTCTGGTTGATCCCTCCTGCTGGTTTCCTGCTGATCGCCAGCTATTTCATCGCTGGAGCTGCCCAGTCTGGTTGGACGGCTTATCCGCCGCTCAGCCTCACAACACCAGCTGCCGGCCAGGTGGTCTGGATCCTGAGTGTTCTGCTGCTGGGGGGGAGTTCAATCTTCGGTGGAATCAACTTCATCGCCACGGTGTTGAAGATGCGAAGGCCAGGGCTTGGAATGATGCAGTTGCCCATGTATTGCTGGGCCATGCTTGGAACCAGCATTTTGGTTGTTCTGGCCACGCCGGTGCTGGCTGGCACGCTTGTTCTGCTCAGTTTCGATATCATTGCTCACACCGGATTCTTCAATCCTGCACTGGGCGGCAATGCCGTTGTTTACCAGCATCTTTTCTGGTTTTACTCCCATCCAGCTGTTTACATCATGGTGCTGCCGGCCTTCGGCCTGGTCAGCGAGATCCTGCCGGTGCATGCCCGCAAGCCCTTGTTTGGCTATACCACAATGGTGTATTCCATTCTGGGCATTGTGTTTCTTGGCCTGATCGTGTGGGCCCATCACATGTTCACCAGTGCCACGCCTCCCTGGATGCGATTGTTCTTCACGATTGCCACCGCTTTCATCGCTGTGCCAACGGGCATCAAGTTCTTCAACTGGCTTGCCACCCTCTGGGGCGGAAAGATCGCCCTGAACAGCGCCATGCTGTTTTCCTGTGCCTTCATAGTTCATTTCGTTTTCGGAGGGATCACTGGTGTGGCCCTTGCTCAGGTTCCCTTTGATATCCATGTCCACGACACCTATTTTGTTGTAGGACACTTCCATTACATTGTTTATGGTGGAACGGTGTTCGTTGTGTTTGGCTCGATCTATCACTGGTTTCCAAAATTCACCGGCAGAATGTTGAACGAACCGCTCGGCAGGTTGCACTTCCTGCTCACCTTCATCGGTTTCAATCTCTGCTTTGCACCTCAGCACTGGCTCGGTCTCAACGGCATGCCCCGACGGGTGGCCGAATACGACCCCCAATTCACGCTTCTCAATCAGCTCAGCAGCGTCGGAGCCCTGCTGATGGCGATCAGCACGCTCCCCTTCCTGGTCAACGTGGTCTGGAGCGCCCTGGCCGGTCAGGTGGCAGGCGACAATCCCTGGAACGCCCTCACTCCGGAGTGGCTGACCAGTTCCCCGCCGCCGGTGGAGAACTGGAAGGGGCCGGCCCCGCTGGTGACCCATCCCTACGGATACGGGGTCCCGGAGGGTCAGATTGATCTCAAGGCCGTGTCAGGGTTGGAGATCTGGTCCGAGGGCCGTTGAAACGATGACCATCCTCACCTCCATTCCCGATCCATCCCCCACTCCCGAAGCAGGAGCTCTGGCGGCTGATACCGAGCATGTCGATCTGCGGATGTTCGGACTGGCCACCTTTCTGGTGGCCGACGGGATGACCTTCGCCGGCTTCTTCGCCGCCTACCTCACCTTCCGGGCGGTGAATCCCCTTCCACCGGGCGAGGTCTACGAGCTGGAGCTGATTCTTCCCACCCTCAACACCGCCCTGCTGGTGGCGAGCAGCTTCACGTTCCATCGTGCCGCCAAGGAGCTCAAGCAGTCCCGGAACGGGGCCTGCCGTCTCTGGCTGCTGATCACCGCCAGTCTGGGAGTGGCCTTTCTGGGGGGTCAGATGGTTGAGTATTTTTCTCTGCCCTTCGGCCTGACCGACAACCTGTTCGCCAGCACCTTCTACGCCCTGACCGGCTTTCACGGCCTGCATGTCTGCCTGGGGGCCCTCATGATCCTGATCGTCTGGTGGCAGGCGAGGGTTCCGGGTCGTTTCACCCCCGAGCATCACTTCGGCGTTGAAGCCGCTGAGCTGTACTGGCACTTTGTCGATGGGATCTGGTTGATTCTGTTCGGCATCCTTTATCTGCTCTGAACGACCTGCTCTGAAGGACCCGCTCTGAACAACCTGGTTTAAGCGCCGCTGGCGAGCGGCCAAACAGTGGTGCAACATTGGCAGAGCCATCTAGGCTCGGTGACATCCGATCGCCATGACGCAGACATCAATGCTGGAAGGGAAAATCCTGCTGGAGAAGGCGCGAACCCTGAGCAGTTGTTCGGAAGATGAGATCGCCAGGGCCTGCGGTTATGTCAGTCCGAGTGGTCGCCTGCTCAAGAAGAGTTTCTATCGCGCCCTCGTTGAGGCCAAGGGCTATCGGCTGGCGGGCAACACCCCTTCCGGCCGCGGCAACAAGGGACGCCAGGCTGATTTCCGCACCCGTGTGCATGGCAACGGCAACCTGCTGATCGGCCATGCCTACACCCGGCGGTTGGGTCTGGAACCAGGCCAGGAGCTTGAGATCCAGATCCATCAGGAAACCGGCTCGATCTTGCTGCTGCCCCTTGAGGAGAGCGTGCCAGGCAAGAACTGACCTGGGCGCTTCAGGCTTGAGGGGTCTGTGCTGGCCGTTCCGGATCGACAGGATCAACCGGATCGGCGTGGAAGCGGGAACTGAAGGCCAGCAGGTCGATGCCGCTGAACACGAAACTCACCCCCACCAGAATGCCCAGCACAGGCAGCGGGTAGCGCATCGTCAGGATCAGCAACCCAAGCAGCAGCGTGATCGCGCCGTTGGCCAGACCCCAGCCCCAGCCTGCCAGCTGGCGGTGGCTGGCCGCCACCAGAATCGCCACCACTCCTTCCACCACGAAGACCAGCCCGATCGCCAGGGAGAGGGCTGCCACCTGGGCGGCCGCGGCGGCCAGCCCGCCTCGGAACTGGCTGATCATCCAGGCCCCGGTGACCAGGAACAAGGTGGACACCACCAGCCGCCAGAAGGCATGCCAGCGGGTGAGATGACGGGCCCGGTAGAGGTTGTCCACCCAGCCGACGATCCCCCCCACCAGAAAGGCCACCGCCACGATCGCGGTGATCCAGAACGAGGTGACCACCGGGAAAATCAGGGCAAGCACCCCCAGCACCAGCATCAAGACACCCTCCGCGGTCGTGAAGGTGCGCAGTGCGGTGATCGCCTTGCGGTCCAGCAGCATGGATCCGGTGCAGGTGATCGGAACCTAGTCCGAACCGTGAACCCTCGCCGGGCCTGAGCAACCTCTCGACAGGATCGGGTCTGGAGCGGATGGTCAGCTCCAGCCGTTCTCGGCCAGCCAGGCATCATCCACCCTGGATGGTTCGGCGGAAGGCGCGCTGGCCGCTCGGGTGGCGATCAGTCGTTCGGTGTACTTGGCGAGCAGATCAGCCTCGAGATTGATCCTGTCCCCCACCTGTCTCTGCTCAAGCGTGGTGCTTGTCCAGGTGAGGGGGATCACGGCGATCCAGAACCGATCCCCACCGGGACTGGCGCCAGCCACCGTGAGGCTGATCCCATCCACGGCCACGCTGGCTTTGTCGCAGACATAACGGCCGTAGGCCGCATCAAGCCAGCGAAGCTCCAGTTGCCAGGAGCCTGGGAGCTGCCGGATGCCGGTCACCTCGCCGAGCCCATCCACATGGCCGCTGACCAGATGGCCACCGATCCGGTCGGCCAGCCGCAGGGCAGGCTCCAGATTCACCGCCGCGCCCCCGGCGGCCTTGGCGGCCAGAGTGCTGCGGCTGAGCGTCTCCGCGCTGACATCCGCCCGGAAGCCGCCTGCCTGCAGCTCCGCCACGGTCAGACAGACGCCATCCACCGCCACGCTGTCACCGAGGGCGAGCGTGAATGAATCGTTGATCCCGTCGACGATCACGCCGCGGGGGTGGCGCCTGAGCCGACCCACCGCCTGAACCAACCCGGTGAACATCCGCCCATTGAAGGACCTGCCCATAATGGCCAACGGGCAGGCGCAGCTAAATCATGGTGGAAATGCGCGTTGTCGGCATCGCCCTCGATGCGGCCAGTCGCAGCCCGATCGTGCTGCTTCGCGATCCCTGCGGTCGCCGTCAGGTGCCGATCTGGATCGACCAGGCCCAGGCCCAGAACATCCTGGCCGGGATGGGTGGCCAGGCGCCCCCCCGGCCGCTCAGCCACGATCTGATGGCCACCCTGATGGCGGCGGCGGGCCTCACCCTGGAGCGGGTGATCATCCACGCCATCGAGGACAGCACCTTTCGTGCTGTGCTGAAGCTGACCACCGCCGCCGGTGAGGGGCGGGAGATCGATTGCCGGCCCAGTGATGCGATCGCCCTGGCCCTTCGCACCGATGCCGGCATCTGGATGCTTGAGGAGGTGGTGGCGGACGCCTCGATCCCCGTCGATGCCGAAGCCGACGCCGAGGACCAGGAAGACTTCCGCCGCTTTCTCGATCGGGTCAGCCCGGCGGAGCTGATCCGCAACGTCCGTCGCTCCCAGCGTCAGGGCGACCCTGACCCGGAAGCCGGTCCCGAGCCATCGGGCTCCTCCCCCCAGGATCCACCTGGCGACCCTTCCGGTGCCCCCGGCTGATCCGGGGCCGGTCCGGCGCCCGTTCGGGCGTGGACCGGCCGTTTCCCTGTTCAGCCTCGGCACGATGCGGGCGCTGGAGAGCGCTGACCAGATGGAGCGGCTGCTGGCTGCCGCCCTGGAGGCCGGCATCAACCATCTGGAAACTGCGCCTGCCTACGGACCCGCCGAGCGATATCTGGGCCTGGCCCTGGGCCAGCTGGCGGTGCAGCGGGACCGGGTGGTGATCACCAGCAAGATCCTGCCCGGGCCCGGCCTGCGGCAGGGGCAGGCCCAGCTGCGCGCCTGCCTGGAGCGGCTGGGGGTGGAGCGGCTCGACAACCTGGCGGTGCACGGCCTCAACCGGCCGGAACACCTGGCCTGGGCCCTGACCGGGGAAGGCGGTGAGCTGCTGCGCTGGGCCCAGGGCGAAGGGTTGGTGGGGCAGCTGGGCTTCAGCAGCCACGGCAGCTCCGAGCTGATCGAATCAGCTCTTTCGAGCGGCCGCTTCGGCTTCTGCAGCCTCCATCTTCATCTGTTCGATCAGCAGCGGCTGCCCCTGGCCCGCCAGGCCCTGGCCGAGGGGATCGGTGTGCTGGCGATTTCACCTGCCGACAAGGGCGGCCGTCTCTACGACCCACCGCCTTCGCTGCTGGAGGATTGCGCCCCGTTCGCGCCGTTGGAGCTCGCCTATCGCTTCCTGTTGAGCGCAGGAATCAGCACGCTCAGCCTTGGAGCTGCCCAGCCTGGCGATCTGGCCTGGGCCGTCCGCCTCGCCGCCGCCGACGGTCCACTCAGCACGGCTGAGCAGGCCGCGCTGGCTCGACTGGCCGCCGCCGGGCGTCAGCGCCTGGGGGCCGAACGCTGCGGCCAGTGCCGCGCCTGTCTTCCCTGCCCGGTGGACGTACCGATCCCGGAGCTGCTGCGCCTGCGGAACCTGGTGCTCGGCCATGGCATGGAGGCCTTTGCCCGGGAGCGCTACAACCTGATCGGCCGGGCCGGCCACTGGTGGGAAGCGCTCGATGCCAGGGCCTGTGAGCGCTGTGGCGCCTGCCTGCCCCGCTGTCCCCATGGTCTGGCGATTCCCGATCTGCTCGCCGAGACCCACGGACTGCTGGCGGCGTCCCCTCGGCGGCGGCTCTGGGGTTAGCGCTGGCTCAGCTGGGAGCTGCGTGGTCCCAGAGTTGCTGGTAGCGGAAGCGTTCCTCAGCGGCCAGGGGCGGCAGGGAGTTGCAGTTCGCCAGCACCGCCGCCTCGGGATAGAGCAGGGCAGCCACGGCCTCCGGCCACTGGGCCAGGGCCGGAGCCAGCCTCTCGCGCCGCAGCGGAGGAACCCAGCCTGCCGCCAGCAGGCGGGGCTGAAGCGACGCTTCACCCAGCTGACGGATCCAGGCCAGCGGGGCGGGTTCGCGGCTCCCTGAGGGCCGCAGCAGCAGGTTCCACCACAGCGGCGAGCCGCTGGCCGGCAACAGGGCCGTGAGTCTGGAATCACTGCGCAGCAGGGGCAGGAGCCGTTGGCTTGGAACCACGGCCGCTTCGGCCTTGCCCCGCAGCAGCAGGTTGAGGCCATCGCGGTCGTCGAAGGCCCGCGCCTGGCCCCGCAGGCGCCTGAGCTGGGGGAGGAGCCGCGGGTCGGCCAGGCCACCGCTCTGGCGGCTCGACCGACCGATCTGCCGCAGGGCCAGCTCGATCACCACCCTGGGGCTGGAAGGGAGCAGCACCAGGCCCTTGAGTCGTTCATCCAGCAGGAGGTTCCAGCCCTCGGCGTGGCGCTCGGCCAGATCCCGGCGGTTGCGCAACACCAGCAGCCAGGTGCCGAAGGCCCAGGGATAGGCGAGCGGAGCCCTGGAAATCAGGCCGTCGGCCGGCGGCGGCTCGGTGAACAGGCGGCTCACCGGTTCGGCGAAGGGGGCCAGCCCATCGAAGAGGGCCGCCGCCCCGGTGGCGCCTGGAGGCGTGAAGGGTTGCAGCTGGTCTGGCCTGATCTCCTGGAGCCAGCCGTCGGGCCACTGCAGCAGATCGGCGTCGGCGAGCCGCGCCAGGGCCGCGGCCGGGCTCTCCTCAGCCTGGCTGCGCCACGGATCGGGCAAACGCTTCAGCCAGGCCGCCGGCAGGTCTCCGCGGCTGTAAAGCAGCCGCGCCGCGGTTGTGCTGCCGCAGCCGGCGATCAGGCCCAGGCCGCCGAGGGCTCCCCACCGCAGCAGCCGGCGGCGGCTCAGAGGCGTGATCAGGGGCGAAGGCGGATGCATAGAAGCGGACCCTAGGCGCAGCCCTCCAGCTGCTCGCAGGCCAGGTCACAGGCCTCGCTGAGCTGGGCGAGCCGCCGGCCGGAGAGCTCCCAGAGCAGGGCGAGGCCACCGGCTCCCACCCCCTCTTTCACATAGCCCCGTTCATAGTCGCGCAGGCCACGGCTGCGGCAGCCGTGGAATCGCAGGCCGGTGGCGAAGGCGATCGGCTCCACCCGCCAACGGCTGCCGATCCGCTGCAGCAACAGGGACAGATCACTGCCAGGTTCGCCCGCCACCCAGGCGGTGGTGACCAGAGCGGTCCCAGCCACCAGCCCTGGCCTCAGGTCGTCGGGTGCCAGGGCCAGGGCCAGGGCGAGCACCGCCGCCATCTGGCTGCCACCGGCCAGAAGCACGGGGATCTCAGCGGCGGCGGCGGCCAGCACCAGGCCGGCGGCCAGGGGTTGCATCGGATCGCCCACCGCTGCCACCACCCGCAGCGGATCCACCGGCTCTCCTGACGGCAGCCGCCAGAGTTCGGCGGCGCGCAGCCCCTGCTCCACCAGGGAGGCCTTCAGGGCGTGGGCCGGCTGCCGCAGGCTGCCGCTCACCAGGCCGGCGGCCTCGATGCCCAGGCCACTCAGCACCGCCTGGGCGGTGCTGGTGCCTCCGGGCACACATTCGGCCAACACCAGAGGGGGCTGGCCAGGCCGACGGGCCCAGCCCCTGGCCCAGCTCTCCCCCAGCTGAACCAACCGGCTCACCCGTTCCGGTGCCATGGCGGCACCCGTGCTCAGGCAGCGGGCCGGCAACTGGCCGAGCCGGAGATGGGGCACCGCCGGCATCACCGGGCAGCCCAGATCCACCACCAGGGTCTCCAGGGCCAGCTCCCGGCGCACCACATGGCTGATCAGGGCGGGGCTCACTCCGGCCGGCAACGGCGGCAGGGCATGGCAGCGACCAGGCCCCGGTCCCCGCAGCAGCAGCTCGGCGTCGGCGGCGGCGGTGAGGCGTCGGGATGCCGCCGTCGCCCCAGCGGCGGATATCCCTGCCACCTCGGCGGTCTGGGTGCCGGCCAGCAGCAGCAGCAGCTGGGCGTCCGGCGTTCCCGCCCGCAACCGCTCGCACCAGGAGCGAGCGCTGGCCGGGTCGCCACTCAACGCAGAGGGGAATTCAGAGGGAATCTCAGAGGGGATCAAGGCTGACCAGGGAGCGCAACGCTGCTGGTGGTTCGCTGATCGGAGCCTGCAGCTTTGGAAAGATCCAGTAGGCCACCGCATGGAGGGCCAGCACATAGATCAGGTTCTGGACCAGCACCAGCAGCAGGGCCATGGCCTGCACCTGTTGCAGGTCGGGGCCGACCCCCAGGTTGAGCAGGCCGCTGAGCCGCTCCAGCAGCCCGGCGGCGGCGGCGGTGATCAGCACCCAGAGATTTTCGCCGAGCAGCAAGGAGAGCACCGCCACCCGCACCAGAAAACCGGCGCTGCCGATCAGCAGCCCCACACCCCAGGTCAGCCACCAGCTCCAGGTCCGCCGCCAGCCCCAGCCCAGCCAGAGGGCCAGCAAGCCATAGGGGAACAGCACCAGTGGTCCGCGGATCGGGCCCATCAGGGCAACGAGCAGCAGGGCGGCCACCACAAGGCCTTCCCAGCCACAGCGCCAGCCCTGGCGAAGTTGCAACAACGCCAGGGGCAGCGGCAGGGCCAGGCGAAACAGCGCACCACCGACCGGCAGGTAGTAGAGACCGGCCCAGAGCAGGGCCGTGGCGGCCGCCAGGTAGGCCGTTTCCACCAGTTGCAGAGCCTGTCTCCGACTGAGCTGGCGGGAAGGGCTGTCCTGGACGGGGCTGCCCTGGCTGGGGCCTGGCTGCGGGGAGAGGGACATGGCGTCGGCTCAGCGGGGCGCCGGCGCCGGCGTGGAGGCGGGTTGTGAGCTGGTGGGGGCTGCTCCCTCCGCTGGGCTGGTTGAGCGAATCCGCTCGATCGTTTCCACCTCGAAGCGAACCCCCGCCGCCCGCAGGGCCTCGGTGACCACCTCGGCGGGAGCGGCGGGGTCGGCGGCGGGCAGTTTCAGGGTGACCCTGTAAGGAACGGCAGCTGAGCTGGCCGCCACTTTTGGGGTGGGCGCCGATTTTGGCGTCTGGCCTGGATTGGCCGTGGCCTTGGGCCTGGCCGTTGCCGGGTTCGTTGCTGCGGCGCCTGGTACTGCGGTGCCAGGGAGGCCTGGCCTGGCAGGGCCAGGGGGATTCGCCGGAGCGACGCCTGCGGCGGGTGGGGCCGGCGGCGCCTGGGTGGTTGGTGTGGCCGGTTGGCCGGCAACGCCGCCAGGCGGATCGAAGCCGGCGGCAAGCCGTTCACCGATCGGGTTACCACTGCAGCTGCTCAGGGAGAGGCCCAGCAGCACGGTGGCACCCAGCAGCAGCCCTGAGGAGGCCCCCATCAACTCGAGGCGGCCTTGACGATTCGAACGGCGCTGGCACGGAGCCGGCCTGTTTTGGTGGTGGCCGGTTTCCGGGCGGCCGGCGTTGCCTTGCCGGCGGATTGGCTGTCGGTCTTGCTGGCGGTCTTGCCGGCGGCCTTGGTGGCAGCCGGCTTGCGGCCTTTCGCTTTGCTGCTTCCAGCCTTGGCTGCCAGCAACGCGACGGCTTCTTCCTGGGTGATCGTTTCAGCGGTGCTGCCCTCGGGCAGTGAGGCGTTGAGCTTGCCCTGCTTGACGTAGAGCCCGTAGGGACCATCGAACACCTGGATGGCTTCCCCCTCCCCACCGGGGCTGCCGAGATCCTTGAGGGCGGTGCGACCACCACGGCCCTTCTTCGGGATGGCCAGCAGCTCGATCGCCCGGGCGAGATCCACCTCCAGAACATCATCCTCCGGCTTCAAGGAGCGGTAGTCCTTCTCGCCTTTGCCCTTGTCATGAACGATGTAGGGACCGAACCGGCCCAGGCCGGCCTGCACCTTGCCACCGTCGGAATGCTCACCAAGCAGCCTGGGGAGGCGCAGCAGACCGAGGGCCGCCTCAAGGCTGAGTTCCTCCGGCTTCACCCCCTTGGGCAGGGAGGCGCGTTTCGGCTTGGGATTTTCCTCGCTCACCTGGCCCCGTTGCAGGTAGGGGCCGTACTGGCCGAACAGCAGGTAGATCGCCTCGCCTGATTCCGGGTCCTCGCCAATGCTTTCCGGCCCTTCCGTTTTCTGCCTGAGGATCTGCTCGGCGTGCTCGGCATCGAGTTCGGCCGGGGTGATCTCGATCGGCAGGGTGGCCTTGACCAGCTCCTCGCTGCCATCGTCCGCGACCCGCCTGGCCTCGAGATAGGCACCGAAGCGGCCGATCCGCACCACGCAGGGCAGCCCCTCCATCGCAATGGTGCGGGAGGCGGTGGGGTCGATGTCACCCTCCCGCTGCTGCACCTGGGTTTCCAGGCCCTTCTCCCCTTTGAAGAAACCGTTCAGATAGGGGAGCCACTGTTCCTTGCCGGTGGAGATCTCATCAAGCGTGGTCTCCATGCGGGCGGTGAAGCTCGTGTCGACCAGATCGGGGAAATGCTCCTCCAGCAGGGCGGTCACGGCGAAGGCGGTGAAGCTGGGTGTCAGGGCGTTGCCAGCCAGGGTGGCGTAGCCCCGGTCGATGATCGTGCCGATGATGCTGGCGTAGGTGGAAGGGCGGCCGATGCCCTCCTTCTCGAGCATCTTCACCAGGGCGGCTTCGCTGTAGCGCGCCGGTGGCTGGGTCTGGTGGCCCAGGGCTTCCACCTGCCTGCAGGCGGGGCTGTCCCCCACGGCCAGAGCCGGCAGCAGCACCTCCTGTCCCTCCAGGGCCGCTTCGGGATCATCGCTTCCCTCCACGTAGGCCCGGAAGAAACCGGCAAAGTCGATCCGCTTGCCGGAGGCCCGGAAGCTGGCCTCCCCCACCTGCAACTCCACGCTGAGCATGGTGAGGCGGGCGTCGGCCATCTGGCTGGCCACGGTGCGCTTCCAGATCAACTCGTAGAGCGCCAGGTCCTTGCCGTCGAGGCCGGTCTCCCTGGGCGTGCGGAACTGGTCGCCGGAGGGGCGGATCGCCTCGTGGGCCTCCTGGGCGTTGCGGGACTTGGTGCTGAACTGACGCGGTGCCGGGCTGAGATAGTTCTGGCCGTACTTTTCGGCCACACAGCTGCGGGCGGCCAGGATCGCCTGCTCGGAAAGATGCACCGAGTCGGTGCGCATGTAGGTGATGAAGCCGCGTTCGTAGAGCCCCTGGGCCGTGCGCATCGTGTCGCGGGCCGAAAGCCGCAGCTTGCGGTTGGACTCCTGTTGCAGGGTGCTGGTGATGAAGGGGGGAACGGGCTTGCGCACCGTGGGTTTCTCCTCCACCTCCGCAACCCGCCAGGAGCTGGTTTCCACCGCCGCCTGGAGGGCCTGGGCCTCGGATTCGCTGAGCAGCTTCACCTTGCTGCCGGCCTTGAGGCCTCCGCTGGTTTCGTCGAAGTCGGCGCCGGTGGCGATCCGCTCCCCTTTCAGGTGGGTGAGTTTGGCTTCGAAGCCGACGCCGGCCTGTTCGAGCCGGGCCTTGAGGTCCCAGTAGCTGCCGCTGCGGAAGGCCCGCCGGGCCCTTTCCCGCTGCACCAGCAGCCGCACCGCCACAGATTGCACCCGGCCGGCTGAGAGCCCCCAGGCCACCTTCTTCCACAGCAGTGGCGAGAGGGTGTAACCCACCAGGCGATCGAGGATGCGCCGCGTTTCCTGGGCATGGACCAGCTCCATGTCGAGCTCGCGCGTCTGGTCGAGGGCGCGGGAGATGGCCTCCTTGGTGATTTCGTGGAACACCATTCGCTTGACCGGCACCTTGGGGGCAAGCAGCTGCAGCAGGTGCCAGCTGATGCTTTCGCCCTCCCGGTCCTCGTCCGTCGCCAGCAACAGCCGCTCGGCGCCCTTGAGGGCGTCCTTGAGCTCCTTGACGATCTTCTTCTTGTCCTTCGGCACCACGTAGAGGGGCTCGAAGTCGTTGGTGGTGTTGACGCCCAGGTTGGCCCACTTCTCGCCCTTGTAGGCCGCCGGAATCTCGCTGGCGTTGTTGGGCAGGTCGCGGACGTGACCCATCGAGGCCTCGACACGAAAATCAGCCGGCAGGAACCCACGGATGGTTCTCGCCTTGGTGGGGCTCTCGACGATGACCAGGGTGTGCGCCACAGGCAGGCGAAAATCCGCTCCCCTCTTTATCGCATCGACGGGCCCAACGTTACGAAGACTGCCGGGCAACGCCGCTACAGTCCGCAGCATCAGGCGGTCTCTTGCAGCTTTGACCATCCCGCTCGGATCTCTCCCCATGCTGTTCGCGGACACTGTGGCGGCAGCGGCATCACCGCCGGAACTGGGGATCACGGTCCTCCAGCTCAATGCCGGCGCGATCGCACCGGAGAGCGCCATCCTCGTGGCCCTGCTGATCTGCCTGCTGGTGGATCTGGCCGGGGAGGAGGCAGCCACCCGCTGGGTTCCCGCGATTTGCTACGCCGGCCTCGGCACGGCCCTGGTGCTGCTCGCCCTGCAGTGGAACGGTCCGGTTGAACCCTCCTTCCTCGGCTCCTTCCTGGCCGACAACCTGGCGGTGGCGTTCCGGAGCGTGGTGGCCGCATCCACCCTGCTCTCGCTCCTGATCAGCTGGCGCTACGTGGAGCAGAGCGGAACACCCGTCGGCGAGTACGCCGCCATTCTGCTGGCCGCCACGCTCGGGGCCATGTTCCTCTGCGGGGCCACCGACCTGGTGAGCATCTTCGTGGCGCTGGAAACCCTCTCGGTGTCGAGCTATCTGCTCTCCGGCTACATGAAGCGCGATGCGCGCTCCGGAGAGGCGGCCCTCAAGTACCTGCTGGTCGGCTCGGCCGCCGCGGCGGTCTTTCTGTACGGTGCCTCGCTGCTCTACGGACTGACCGGAGGCTCCACCAATCTGGAGGCGGTCGGCCTGGCTCTCCAGACCAGTGCCACCCCCGTGACCGCCCTGGCGCTGGTGTTTGTGCTGGCCACCGTGGCCTTCAAGATCGCCGCCGTTCCCTTCCACCAGTGGACCCCGGATGTCTACGAAGGTTCCCCGACCCCTGTGGTGGCGTTTCTTTCCGTGGGTTCCAAGACCGCCGGTTTCGCCCTGGCGCTACGCCTGCTGGTCGGTTGCTTCGAGAGCTTCGACGCCCAGTGGAAAGTGCTGTTCACGGTGCTGGCGGTGCTGAGCATGACCCTCGGCAACGTGGTGGCCCTCGCCCAGACCTCGATGAAGCGGATGCTGGCCTACAGCTCGATCGGTCAGGCCGGCTTCGTGATGATCGGTCTGGTCTGCGGAACGGAAGAAGGCTTCGCGGCCATGGTGCTTTACATGGCGGCCTATCTGTTCATGAATCTGGGCGCCTTCGCCTGCATCATTCTGTTCTCGTTGCGCACCGGCAGTGATCGGATTTCCGACTACGCCGGTCTTTATCAGAAGGATCCGCTGATCACCCTGGGGCTGAGTCTCTGCCTGCTCTCGCTGGGCGGGATTCCTCCGATGCTCGGCTTCTTCGGCAAGATCTACCTGTTCTTTGCCGGTTGGGCTGATCACCAGTACCTGCTGGTGGTTGTGGGCCTGATCACCTCGGTGGTGTCGATCTATTACTACATCTCCGTGATCAAGATGATGGTGGTCAAGGAGCCCCAGGAGGCTTCAGATGTGGTGAAGGCCTACCCGCCGATCAGCTGGACTCTCACCGGCATGAAGCCGCTTCGCGCCGCCCTGGTGGCCTGCGTTCTGATCACGGCCGTCGGCGGCGTTCTTTCCAATCCCCTGTTCAACTGGGCCAACAGCGCCGTGGCCGGAACCCCCATGCTCCAGCAGGCGATCGCCAGTGGCGTCGCCGCCCCGGTGGGATGACCGCCACGCTCCGGTCAGGCAGGCTGGCCGTCCGGCAGCAGGAGCCGGTCGCTCAACTGAGCCATATCAGCAAGGTCTATGGCTCCGGAGACACCGAGGTCCGCGCCCTTGATGACCTCAGTCTCACCGTCCAGGTCGGCGACTATCTCGCCGTGATGGGGGCATCAGGCTCCGGCAAGAGCACGGCGATGAATATCATCGGCTGCCTCGATCGTCCCAGCTCCGGCCATTACCTGCTGAGCGGCACTTCGGTGGAGGAACTCAGCGACGACGAACTGGCCGACCTGCGCAACCAGCGTCTTGGCTTCGTGTTCCAGCAGTTTCATCTGCTCGCCAACATGAGCGCCATGGACAACGTGATTTTGCCGATGGTCTATGCCGGTCTGCCGGCCCGGCAGCGGCGCGAACGGGCCAGGCAGGCGCTCGAGCGGGTGGGTCTGGGCCACAGGCTGGAGAACAGACCCAATGAGCTCTCCGGTGGTCAGCAGCAGAGGGTGGCGATTGCCCGGGCGATCATCAACGAACCGGCCCTGCTGCTGGCCGACGAACCCACCGGCGCCCTCGACTCCCACACCACCCAGGAAGTGCTGGGCATCTTCGATCAGCTCCACGACCAGGGCATGACGGTGGTGATGGTCACCCATGAAGACGATGTCGCCGCCCGTGCCGACCGGATCGTGCACTTCCGGGATGGGCGGGTGGCTGGTTGAGTTCACCGGCGGGATGATGCCTCCGGCGGCTCAGCCCGCGCAGCGGGCAAGGCCGCCTTTGGGATCATTCCGGCGGTGAACACCACTGGGGGAGGGTCTCCTGGAGAGCGGGAAGGTTCATGAGACCTCTGCTCATGCGACCTATGCCGCCAGGGGTGGCTTAGCCGGCGGCTTGGGGTTTCGGTGCCGGCGGCAGAGCGGCAGGACGCTCCAGGCTCTGGAGCAGCTGGCCCATCAGCAGGGCGATGGCGTCGGTGCCGGCGATCGCCTCACGGCCGGGATCCAGTTCGCCGGGGTCGATGGCCACCCAGCTCCCGTTCTCGGGGAGACGCAGTTCGAAATGGAGGTGGGGCCCTGTGCTCAGACCGGTGCTGCCCACCCGGCCGATCACCGTGCCCTGCTTGACCAACTCGCCCTCCTTGACGAAAAGCTCGGAGAGGTGGCCGTAGAGGGTGCGGCGTTTCGGTCCGTCATGTTCAAGCTCAACCGCCAGTCCGTAGCCCCCGGCCAGACCGCTGCTGACCACTCGCCCGGTCAGGGCCGCCACCACCGGTGTGCCTTCGGGGGCAGCCAGATCACGGCCGGCATGCATCAACCAATTCCCGAGCACCGGATGCAGCCGCCAGCCGAAGTTGCTGGTGGTGACCGCTGAACCGATCAGGGGGAAGAGCAGGCTGCGGTTGCCGTTGCCCAGCCGCGGAGCAGGCCTGGGGGTCACCCGGAACACATCCATCAGCCGGAAGTTGCCACCTGCGCCGGCCAGCAGGGCGGAAACCGGCACCGTGAGGGGCGGCAGAGGAGCGCCTTCGGCTCCGAGGCGGCCGTAGGGGAAGCCACCACCGGCCAGGCCTCCAGCCAGGTCGGCCCCATCGAGGTCAGGGGTCTCGCGGCGGTCCCCGGGCCAGCGCACCACCACGGCGCGGCATTCGGCCCTGGTCAGGGCTCCGGCCACGCAGGCCTGGCGATGGGCGATCGGATCACCCGGCTGGAGTGGTTTTGCCGATCGGAGCCTGGCGCGCTCCGCCGGGCTGACGGTTCCATCAAGGACCAGTTGATCCAGGGCCCGATCGAAGGACTGGGGAGGCGATTGCTGCAGCTGGGCTGGATCAGGGCGCCGGGGGGTTGGTGGCTCCCCCGCCACGGGCTGGAGGCTGCGGGGAGGCGTCGGGGGGAGGGCGGTCGGCGGGGTGGCTGCCGCTGGTGGTGGGGTGTCGGGGGGCAGGAGCGGCTGCGGCAGCTCCTGCTGCGCCAGGACCAGGGGGGCTCCGATCAGGGAGACCAGGCCCAGCGCGAGCAGTGGCAGGGGTTCGCGGCGGGACACAGTTCCAGAAATGGATTTGGCAGGATCCTAGGGAGAGCCGGCCTGATTCCCGCCCGAGATGGTCCGGCTCAGCTGATCCAGCTCACTGGCACAGCTTGTCCAGCTCAGAAGCTCCGCGTCACCGCCGCCCGACGCTCGCCGAGTGCAACGGCCAGGCTGCCGTCCCGGTTCAGCCCAAGCGGTTGCCAGAGCTCCCCTTGCCAGGGAACCGGCCCGGCTGGCAGGCGCAGCCGCTGATTCGCGCCGGCCAGCACGGCCTCGGGCTTGCCGGCATGCTCGGCGGCCCAGTCGAGGGCACACAAAGCCCTGGCGGCGAGTGCCGCCAGCTCAGCCGCCACCAGGGAGCGGCCGAGTGCCTGGGCCACGCTGATCGCGCCGGCCGGCACCCGGTTGGAGCCATTCAGCCCGAGCCCCACCCTGGCCCAGCGGATCCGGCCGCCGCTCAGCCGCAGCCGCGGCAGCAGGCCCGCCAGCTTGCGTCCATCGACGAGCAGGTCGTTGGGCCATTTGATCGCGACCGCCAGGCCCAGATCTTCTAGCTGCAGGGCCAGCCCCACCGCTGCGGCCAGGCCGAGGTCAGCCGCTGCCCCGGGGTCGCCGGCCCAGGGGAGCGCGGCACTGAGCCACACCCCCCCGGCAGGGGCCAGCCATGGCCTTCCCTGCTGGCCATGGCCAAAGCGCTGGTGCCGGCTGAACACGGCCAGAGGGGGCCGGGCGCCGGCTCCCAGCAACCGGTCGAGCACGGTTTCGCTGCTGGCGCAGACGGCCCTGCCATGCAGCTGCCAGGCGATCGGCGGCGGCTGTTTCCGGTTCCCCGCCAGCGACGGCTTCGCCAGTAGCCGCCGCCTGGCGGCCGCAATGGCACCGATCATGCCGAAAGAGTGCCCAGCCAGTGGCCCATCCGCAGCGCACCGGCCTCGAGTTGCTCGATCGGATGGACCAGGGCCAGGCGCACCCAGCCTTCCCCGCCAGCGCCGAAGCCGTTGCCGGGGGTGAGCGCCACGCCGGTGCGGTCCAGCAGGGCCGCGCAGAAGGCCTCCGAGTTCAGACCGGCCGAACGGGCCACCGGGGGCAGGGCCAGCCAGAGGTAAAGGGCCATCGAAGGCCGCTCCACCAGCCATCCAGCCGACTCCAGGGCCGCCGCCATCCGGTTGCGCCGCTGAAGGTAGATCGCCCGGATCCGATCCGGCCACTGAGGGGCCTGCTCCAGGGCGGCGATCGCGCCGGCCTGCAGGGCCAGCGACTGGTTGAAATCCACCACCCCCTTGAGCTGTCGCAAGGCGGTGATCAGCGGAGCGGCACCGATCGCGAAGGCCAGCCGGAAGCCCCCCAGGCACCAGCTTTTCGAAAAGGAGAAGAACTCGATGCCGCAGCGGCGCCACAGCGGATTGCGCAACAGCGCCGGAGCTTCTCCCTCCAGGGCCAGATCCACGTAGGGGTTGTCATGGGCGAACACGATGTCGTGACGAACGGCCCGCTCAACGGCCGCATCCACCCAGGCCTGATCCCCCACGGTGGCGGTGGGGTTGTGGGGAAAGCCCAGCACCATCAGCCTCAGCTGCTCCCATTGGCTGGTGGGGAGCTGGTCGAAGTCGGGCCGCCAGCCCTCTTCGCTGCGCAGGCCAAGCAGGTGGGGGTCAGCGGCGGCGAGCTGCAGGCCACCGAGATGGGAGGGGTAGTACGGGTCGAGCAGCAGGGCGGCATCGCCTGGATTGAGCACCGCCAGGGGGAGGTGAGCCGTGCCCTCCTGGGAGCCGACCAGCAGCAGCACTTCCGAGTCCGGATCCACCCGTACCGCAAAACGGCGCTGGGCCCAGGCGGCCACCGCCTGGCGGAAGGGCCCGGTGGCGCCGTGCAGGCAATAGGAGGAGCTGTCAGGTCGGCCCAGAGCCGCCGCGATCGCCGCGATCGCCTCAGGTGGCGGCGGCAGGTCGGTGGAGCCGAGCGACAGGTCCAGCAGGGCAGGCAAGGGCTCGCTGCCTTCGGCTGCTGCGGCCAACCGTTGGCGGTAATCCGCCTTGCGGCTGTCGTTGCGGGCGAACACCCCCTGGCCCAACCGGCTCAGCCGTTGGGAGATCGGCATCAGAGATGGGTGTCGAGAAAGGCCTGCAACTGGGATTGAGAGAGCGCGCCTTCGTGGCGGGTCAGTTCGATGCCATCGCGGAACAGGATCAGGGCGGGAATGCCCTGGACCCGGTAGGCGTCGCGGCTGGAAGGATTGGCATCCACCTCGATTTTTCCCACCACCAACCGATCGCTGTAATGGTTCGCAGCCCAGTCCATCAGGGGGGCGATCAGACGGCAGGGACCGCACCAGGGGGCCCAGAAATCGACCAGCACTGTGCCGCTGGCCTCAAGGACATCGGCCTGGAAGCTCGCGTCGGTGAATACGGCAACGGCCACGGCAGAAGGTCAGCTGCGGCGATTGTATGAATCGATGGTGGCTGAACCGATTCAGAGCTTGTCGATCGAGCGCTTCAGCTCCTCCAGTTCGGCGTTGACCTCCGCCACCTTGACGGGCTCCAGCTGGGGGGTGGGACTGTCGGCAGCCAGCAGGGGCAGGGCGGCAGGGCCTCCTTCCAGGCGGTTCCGGAGGGCGGCGAGTTCATCATCCAGATCGCTGCCGCCCTCCAGGGAGGCGAACTGGCTCTCCAGGTCGGCTCCGGCCAGTTCGGCTGCGGCTTCGCTGCGGGCCTCCTGCTGCAGCACCTTCTCCTCCATCTGCTCGAAAGCAGCCATGGCCGAGTTGGTGCCAAGGCTGCTGACAGCGCTCTGAAGCTGCTCCTGGGCCTGGGCGGCCTGGGAGCGGGCCTTGAGCATGTCCTTCTTGGTCTTGGCCTGGGCGATCTTGCCCTCCAGGGCCAGCAGGCTCTTCTTGAGGGTTTCGACCTGGCCTGCCTGGCTGTTGAGCTGATTGGTGAGAGCTGTTGCGGTGTCCTGGTAGGTCTTGCGGCGGCTGAGGGCTTCCCTGGCCAGGTCTTCCTCTCCCTTCTTGAGGGCCAGCTCGGCTCGTTCGTACCAGGTTTTGCTCTGCGCCCCTGCCTGCTCGGCCTGGTTCTGAATGCGCTTCTGGCTGGCGATCGCCGTGGCCACGGCCTGCCGCAACTTGACCAGATCGGCCTGCATGTCGGCCACCGACTGGTCGAGGATCTTGCCTGGATCCTCCGCCTTGCTGACCAGATCGTTGAGGTTGGCCCGCAGCAGGCGGCTGAGCCGATCGAAGAAGCCCATGGATCACGGTGGGGTCGGATCTGAGGTTAGCGGTGGCGGAATGGTTGGAGCCAGCCGGTTGACCGCACCTAGGATCGGGGGATGGCCATCGCTCCCAGCGACCAGACCAGGCGGTTCGGCAATCTCCAGATCCTGACCTCGCCGGTCCGTCCGCCCGCCACCGGGCTTGGCCAGTGCCTGACGGCCCTGCAAGGCCAGTGGAAACGCAACGGCCATCTCGCCTCTCTCTGGCAGGCCTGGCCCCGCATCGCCGGGGCATCCCTGGCTCCCCACTGCCAACCGCTCAGCCTCCAGGCCGGTGTGCTCTGCGTTGGCGCCACCCATCCCCAGTGGCTTCAGGCCCTGCGCTACAACCGCCACCAGCTTCTCGGTGCCCTGCGTGGTGCTGGATTTCCGGTTCGCGACCTGCGTTTCCAGCAGCACCATCCCGGCAGCGCCCCCACCCCCGGCACCGAGGAGGAAGCCCGGATCTGGGCCGCCCATCCCAGCCGCATCGACGTGCATGGTCTCGCCGATTGCCCCCGCTGCGGCAGCCCGGCGCCGGCTGGAGAGCTGGGTCGCTGGGGGCATTGCAGCTTCTGTCAGCGTCAGGTGATCGAGGTCAGTAGCGCTCAGGCCGGGGATCCCTCCAGCTGACCCTGGCCTTTCCGGTACGCACCAGGGAGCTGGCCTGCTGATCCAGCCGACCCCGCTCGACGCGCCAGAGGCTGTAGAGGCCGCTGCTGAACAGGGGAGCGCCCTTCAGGCTGCGCCAGTGGGGCAGGGCCGCGGTCGCCGCGTCGATCACCATGAGCACGGTGGGAGCAGCCATCGAACTGGATGGCTCCAGGTTGCGGCGTCGTTCGCTGCGCAGCCGGTCGCTGAGATTGGCAAGACCGTCGGCTGTGGTGCCCTCATAAAGGACCACCCGGCGGCTGTAGTAGTGCAGCGAAGGCTTGAGGATCCCCACCATCGCCAGCTTCTCCCCCGGCCGGGCCAGCTGCGCCGCCGCCGCCGCCATCGCCCGCACGGGCCGACCGCGCACCCCATCCCCCAGTTGCCACATCGGCAGCACCGCCAGCAGCTGGAAGGCCACCAGGGGCAGCTGCAGGCCCAGCAGCCAGCCCGGGCCTGGGGTCCGGGTCCGCAACCAGAACCAGGCGCCGGCAAGGGTGGCAAGGCTGAAACAGAGGGCCGCCCTCAGCACATAGCCGCTGGCCAGCAGCTCGCCTGGCAGGGTCGGCATTTCGGGGTCATCGATCAGGGGAATCCAGGCCGGGGACGCCCAGAGTGCGGCGGCCAGGAGGCCGCTTAGCGCCACTGTGAGGCCCTGGGCCCGTTGAAACCAGCGATCCGGCGCGGCTTTTGCCTGGCTGCGGCCGCCCCGGGCGACTCCGTCCTGGGCCGCCAGGGCGATCAGCAGGCCTGCGGCCGGCGTGGCCGGTAACCAGTAGCTGGGCAGTTTGGTGGCCGCCAGGGTGAACAGCAGCAGCACCGCCAGCAACCAGCAGGCCGCGAAGCTGCGCAGTGAGGAGCTGGGGGGCAGGCTTCTGGTGGTCGTGGCCATCAGGCCCCGAACGAGCCCCAGCCCCAGCAGCGGGGTGAAGGGAAGACTGGCCACCACCAGCACCGGCAGGAAGTACCACCAGGGCTGCAGGTGCTCATTCACCACCGATGTGAAGCGTTGGAAGTTGTGATACCCAAAGAAGCTGTCCCAGAAAGGGCGTCCTTCCACCAGGAGCATCGCCCCGTACCAGGGCCCCGATACCGCCAGGGTGAGCGCCAGCCCAGGCAGGGGCCTCAGTCGGCGCCAGAGCGGCAACAGGGCCTGCTGTCGCCAGCCGAAGCCGAGCAGGGTCAGGCCCGCCAGGGCCAGGGCGACCGGGCCTTTGCTGAGGACGGCCAGCCCCAGCACCGCCCAGCCAGGCCACCAGAACTGCTGCGGTTCTGCCCAGGTCCGCCAGAACAGCAGCAAGGCCACCGCCAGGCAACCACTGAACAGGGCATCACTGACGGCGATCCGGCTCCAGAGCAGCACCAGGGGGGAGAGGCTGAAGGCCAGGGCCGCTGTCAGGGCCGTCAGGGCGGCGGTTCGACTGGACGGTGGGGGCGGCGGGTCCCCTGGACTGGGCTGGGGCCAGCGCAGCAGCGTGTCGGCGAGGGCCAGCATCACCCCGATCGAGGCGAGCCCGGAGGGAAGACGGGCGGCCCAGGTTCCCAGGGGATTCCAGGATTCCTGGCCGGGCAGGCTGTAGCCCAGGGCCATCAGCCAATACACCAGGGGGGGTTTGTCGTAGCGGGGCAGACCATTCACCCAGGGGGTCAGCCAGTCGCCGCTTTCCGCCATGGTCCGGGCTGCTTCGGCGAAGCGCGGCGGGGTTTCATCGACGAGGCCGGTGTCACCGAGCTGCCAGAGGAAACAGGCCGTTCCCACCAGCAGGCAAGCCAGCAGAACGGGCCCATGGGCGGGTCTGGGGCGGTGGGCAGCCGGCGGGCGGGCGGAAGGCACGGCAGCGGGTTCGGGCGCTGAGAACCTAAGTCGGAGGCGTGGGCCGCTCTGCTGCGAGCAGCCCTTCCCGCAACCAGGATTCGATCCTGGCGGCGAAGGCTTCCCGGGAGAAGTGCCGCTCCGCCCATTGCCTGCAACTCCCCCGATCCAGGGCTTCCGCCGGCCCCACCGCGGCGGCCAGGGCGCCGACATCGTCGGGGGCCACCAAGCTGCCGTTCAGGCCCGGCTGAATCAGTTCGGCAGGCCCACCCCTGCGGTAGGCCACCACCGGCACACCACAGGCCATCGCTTCCACCACCACGTTGCCGAAGGCCTCATTCCATTTGGGCGTGTTGAGCAGGGCCCCGCAGCCCCCCAGTTCCGCCTGCAGCCGTTCGGTGGGCTGAAATCCCTTCCAGATGATCGTGCCGGCCGGAACGGAGGCCTCCACCGCCGCGGCATAAATGGGATCGGCGCAGAACCCCCAGACGGCGAGCTTCCGTCCCAGCTGGGCGGCGGCGGCCGCCGCATCCTCGAGGCCCTTTTCCGGTGCGATCCGTCCGGCCCAGCCCAGTGGGGCCTGGGCATCGGCATGCGGGCGGAACCGGTAGGCGGAGAGATCAAACCCATTGCCCACCACTCGCGCCGGGCCATTCAGCTCGAAATCGGCCGCCTGGGCAGCCGTGTGGAAGGCGAGCCGGCTGGGATCCCAGCCGGAAACCGCCTGGATCACCCCATCCATCACCGTGGCCACCGATCCCATGCTGACCAGGTGAAACAGCGGGGCGGCCAGATGGGGGGTCAGCCAGAACGGCAGCCAGTCGTAGCCCAGGTTGAGGATGGCGTCGAAATCCGCCTGGTGCTTCAGGGCGCAATCCCAGAGGGCCGCCAGCAGGGCATCGGCTGGTATCTGCACGGACCCATCGCGGGGCTGGTGCTGCCAGCTGGGCTGCTCCACTCCCGGGCGGGTCCACAGCGCCGCCCGTTCGCAGCCCGGCGGCAGCCGGGAGCCTTCAGCGGCCAGCACCGTGAGCTGATGACCGCGGGCGATCAGGCCGGCGACCAGGCCGGTCAGGGTGATCTCCACACCGCCGCCGCGCCCGCTGCCCAGGGTGCCGACCGGGGTGTTCACCACCAGCAGCCGCAGGCAGGGCGGGCTCATGGCAGGGGCTCCGGCGATGGTTCCCGCGGCCCTTCCCAGAGCCGCTGACGCTGGTTGATCAGGGCGACGGATCCCAGCGCCAGACCGGCCCCCATCCATTGCAGGGGCCGGAGCCGTTCATCAAGAAACATCACCCCACAGAGCAGGGCGAAGACCGGGGTGAGAAAGGTGAGCGCACTGAAGCCGGTCAGATCACCCCGACGGGCGAACCAGAAGAACAGTCCATAGGCCAGGGCGCTGCCCAGCAGGCTGGCGTAGGTCATCAGGCTCCAGTCGAGGCGGCTCCAGTGGGGCCAGAACGGTGCCAGCCCGGGATCAAGCCAGGGACCGAGCGCACTGGCGGCCAGCAACGGCACGCCGCCGATCAACAGATGCCAGCCGGTGATCGCCACAGGATCACTGTGGCCGATCGCGAACCTGCAGAGCACGGTCCCCACCGCCATCGCCACCGCCGCCCCCAGCATCCAGAGTTCACCATGGCTCCAGGCCAGCCCGGCGGGACTCTGCGGCCCATCCAGCCACCAGTGGCTGAGCAGCGAAGCCGGCAGCCCCAGGCAGAGGATCCCGGCCAGTCCGAGCACAAGGCCAAGCCAGCCCACCGGATTGATCGCCTCTCCGAACAGGCTGCGGGCCAGCAGGGCCACCAGCAGGGGCTGGGAATCGATCAGCACCGAGCCCAGGCCGGCCCCGGTGCTGCCCAGCCCCCTGGTCAGGAGGCCCTGGAAAAGGGCGCCGTCGACAAGGGCAAAGGCAAGCAGCCACAGCCGGTCAGCTGGATCCACCCGCAGGGAGCGGCCCATCAGCACCGCCGCAGCCAGCACCGCCGCCCCGGCTGGAATCAGCCGCATCCAGGCCACCGTCAGGGGGGCCGCCCCATCCAGCAGGGGTCTCATCGCCGCCATCGCCGTGCCCCAGAGCGCAAAGGGCAACAGCCTCAGCAGCCACGTCATTCCTGGAATCATCGAAACAGCCGCCGACCACCTTTTTAAGATCCAGCCACCACGCATCGAAGCGAATGCCCTGGCCCTGGCGCCGCAAGTCTCGGAAAACCATGGCGCGCATCGCGATCGAGGGACCGATCGCCGGGGCCACCCGGGAGCGGGTGCTCAAGGCCCTGCGCCAGGTCGAGGAGCGGGAATGCCCGGCCTTGCTGCTGCGCATCGACAGTCCGGGGGGGACGGTGGGCGACAGCCAGGAGATCCATGGTGCCCTGCTGCGGCTGCGCCGGAAGGGTTGCCGAGTGGTGGCGAGCTTCGGCAACATCTCCGCTTCCGGCGGGGTCTATCTGGGGGTGGCGGCCGAGACGATCGTGGCCAATCCGGGCACGATCACCGGTTCGATCGGCGTGATTCTGAGGGGGAACAACCTCTCCGAGCTGCTCAAGCGGATCGGCATCAGCTTTGAAACCGTCAAGAGCGGCCTCTACAAGGACATTCTTTCGCCGGATCGTTCCCTCACCGCCGACGAGCGCCAGCTGCTTCAGGAGCTGATCGATTCCAGTTACGGCCAGTTCGTTGCAGCCGTGGCGACGGGCCGTGGTCTGAGCGAGGAGGTGGTGCGAGGCTTCGCCGACGGCCGGGTGTTCAGTGGCGCCCAGGCCAAGGCGCTCGGCCTCGTCGATGCCCTGGGCGACGAAGACGATGCACGACGGTTGCTGGCCCGCCTGGTCGGACTGGATGAGGACAAGATCAGGCCGACCACTTTCGGCAAGCCACCGAAGCGGCTCAGCTCCCTGATTCCTGGTTTCAATCTGCTGGGCCCGTTGCAGCAGGCCCTCAGCCTGGAGCTGGCCTGGTGCGGCATGCCGCTCTGGCTTTGGCGGCCATGAGCGGCGGGCAGCAGCTGCGGGCCCTGCGGGGTGCCACCACCGCGGAGGCCAACACGGTGGCCGCGATCGTCGCCGCGGTTGAGGAGCTGCTCGATGCCCTGATCCGCCAGAACGGTCTGCGGGGATCCCAGGTGCTCTCGGTCACCTTCTCGGTGACGGCGGATCTGACCGCCTGCTTCCCCGCCTCGATCGCCCGCCGCCAGGCCGGCTGGGATGGGGTGGCCCTGCTGGATTGCCAGCAGATGGCCGTGGATGGTGATCTGTGCCGCTGCATCCGTCTGCTGGCCCATGCCTGGATGGAGACAGGCCGCACCCCGGCCCATCCCTATCTTCGCGAGGCCGCCGGGCTCCGGCCGGACAGATCCGGTCACACCTGACAGCTGTGTGGCTGCCCTTGCCGACCGGTCTGGTCCGCGGCCTGGTCCGAGAATCCAATCGATGATCGTTCGACCCGTCGCCTGCCCCTCCCCATGTCTGTTCTGAAGCATCGGCCGCAGCACTCCCCGGCACGGCCACTTCGCAGCCGCCTGCGCCTGGCGATGGCGGCGATGGCCGGCATCGCCCTCGGGACACTCGGGGCCGGCTTGCTGGGTGCCTCAGCGCCCCGCTCGGCCCAGGCCCAGGGCACCCCGGGCCTGGTCGAGTTCCGCTGGGACAACAGCAAGGATTACCGGCGGCTTTATTACTTCATCACCGATACGGCCCGGCTCAAGCGCTCGGAGTACTACCTGCTGTTGCGGCCCAAGGATCGCAACACGGCCATCCTCAAACTCAGCGTGGTGGTGCCCCAGAATTTTGATGTCAAGATTTCGCCGGAGGATGTACAGCTCTGCTTCATGAAGGAAGGAGGCATGATGTCGCGCACCGGTTGCAAGGAAAAGATTCCTGCCACGGTTGAAATTTCGAAGGATGGCCGCTCGATCGACATCTTCCCGGATCGGCCTGTTTCGGATGAGCGCACCATCGGCGTTTACATGAACATCTTCAATCCGTTCAACATCGGCATGTATCAATTCAATGCCCTGGCCCAGGCGCCCGGCGACGTTCCCTTCGCCGGATACCTCGGCAGCTGGCTGATTCAGATCGATCCCACCAACTGACCGATCGAATGACCGGCCGACTGATACGTTGGTTCATCGACCCTGAGCGAGTAGTAGAGCCGCACCATGACGAAGCGCACCCTGGAAGGAACGAGCCGCAAGCGCAAGCGGGTGTCTGGCTTTCGTGTTCGGATGCGGTCCCACACGGGCCGTCGGGTGATCCGCACCCGCCGCCGCCGCGGCCGCGCCCGTCTGGCTGTTTGAGCCCCAGCCGGCGGGCACCATGGCCCTGCCGCCGAACCTGCGTCTGCGGGGTCACAGAACCTTCGACCGCCTCTACAGGAACGGACGCCGCTTTCATGGCACCTGGATGGTGCTGCGCACCCTGAAGGCGGAGGAGAGCCTGCTGAGCAGCAGCCTGGTGGCCGTGCCCACGAGCCCCCTGCGCTGCGCTGTTGTGATCAGCAGCAAGGTGAGCAAGCGTTCGGTCAGTCGCAACAGGCTGCGCCGGCTCATTCATGCCTGGCTCCAGGTCCACTGCGGTTCTGCCGCTGCCTTGGCTGACCCACCCCAGTGGCTGCTGTTCAGCCTCAAGCCGGGCTGCGCCGAAGCCGACCCCGAGGCCTTGCTGGGAGAATGTGCATCGTTGTTGCGGAAGGCAGGTCTGAGCCGATGACAGGTCAAGCGCCGGAAGCCCAGGGCACCAGCTCTTCCCCCCCCACGCCTTTGCTGGAGCCAGTCTTCTATGAGGGCGGACCGGCCAGGGGAGATCTGATTTTCAATCTGGTCTTCGGCCTCACCCTGATCGGCATTCCCTTCGCCGTCGGCGCCATCGTCCGAGCCCTGTGGCTGCGCTATCGGATCACCAGCCGCCGGATTTCGGTGAGTGGTGGTTGGCTGGGCCGCGACCGCAGCCAGATCAGTTACGCCCAGATCCGTGAGGTGCGCTCGGTGTCCCGCGGTTTCGGTGCCTGGGGTGACATGGTCCTGGTTCTCAACGACGGCGCCAAGCTGGAAATGCGCTCCCTGCCCCGCTTCCGGGAGACCGAGGCCTACATCCTTGAGCGCATGGCCGCCCGCAACCAGTCGAATGGTTCGGGTCTCCGCACCGCGGAGAGCAAGGGATTCGGCGACGCCCTGGCGTCCGGCGCCTGAGCCCCCTGCTGGGGCACACTGTCCTGAAGAACCTTCCCACCCCCGTCGCCACCCCGCCGTGATCGGCTACATCTCCGACAATCTGCTGCTCCCGATCCTCGATTTCTTCTACGGGTTGGTGCCGAGCTACGGGCTGGCGATCATTGCCCTCACGGTGGTGATCCGCCTGGCCCTGTTCCCCTTGAGTGCCGGATCGATCCGCAGTGCCCGTCGCATGCGGATCGCCCAGCCCGTGATGCAGAAACGGCAGGCGGAAATCAAGGCGCGCTACGCCAGCAACCCCCAGAAGCAGCAGGAAGAGCTCGGCAAGCTGATGAAGGAATTCGGCAGCCCCCTGGCGGGCTGCCTGCCCCTGCTGGTGCAGATGCCGATTCTGTTTGCCCTGTTCGCCACCCTGCGGGGCTCACCGTTCGCCGATGTGCCCTACACCTTGAATCTCAAGGTCTTGCCGGCCGAGCAGATCGCCACGGTGGAGCCAAAGCCGTTCAACACCGCCAGCCATTCGATCTTCATCACCGAAACCAGCCACGTGCCGGTGATCGCCAGCCTGGAGCAGGGAACCAAACTCGGCGTCGGCGACACGGCTCAGATCGATCTTCACACCAAGGACGGCGAGCCCTTCGCCGCCTCCCTGGCCAATGTGGAGAACGGCTCGGCTTACCTGCCCAGCTGGGGCATCACCAAAGGTGAAGGAGTGGTCCGGGTCAGCGACACCGGCCGGATCGAAGCCCTCAGCCCTGGCGATGCCACGATCGAGGCCAAGGTGCCTGGGTTGGCGGCCCGCAGCGGCTTCCTGTTCATCAAGGCGCTCGGCCAGGTCGGCTTCTACACCGACGGGGCGATCAACTGGGACATCGCCATCCTGGTGGGCGCTTTCGGGGCAAGCCTGTTCGTCTCCCAGATCCTTTCCGGGATGGGAATGCCCCCCAACCCCCAGCAATCCACCGCCAACAAGATCACCCCGGTGATGATCACCGGAATGTTCCTGTTCTTCCCGCTGCCCGCCGGCGTGTTGCTCTACATGGTGGTGGCCAACATCTTCCAGGGTCTCCAGACCTTTCTGCTCACCCGCGAAGCTCTCCCAGACAACCTTCAGGAGATCCTCGACCAGCAGCTGGCCCAGCAGACCGTGGCTGTCACGGCCACCAGCGGCTCCGGAATCGAGCGGCTGCCCTTCGAGCCGAAGGGCAGGAAATGACCCAGCCGAGCCGGCCCTTCCGCCCGGAAAACCTGCCGTTGCGGCCGGTGCCTGTGCAGGAGCTGCGCCTGCTCGCCGGTGGGGCCAGCTGGTCGGTGGATCAGTTCCTGCCGGAGCTGGAAAGCCTCACCCCGGTGCGCGGCACGCTCACGGCCATCCATGCCGGCCACCGGATCGAGCTCAGCGGCGAGGGCCGCACGGTCATCACTCTGCGCTGTGATCGCTGCCTCAACCCCTTCAGCCAGCCGCTCCGCTTCCGTTGCAGTGAGGTGGTTGCCCTCAGTGTCGAGAATCCAGGCGCCTGGCTGGAATCCGCTGCCGAATCAGCCCAGTCGGCCGAATCACCCGATGGTGCCGATCCCGCCGATTCCGAGCAGCCGGTGGATTGCCTCGATCCCCTCGGAAGCTTCGAGCCGGCCCGTTGGTTCGTTGAGCAGCTCAGCCTGCAGCGGCCTTGCCGCAACCATTGCGGCGCCACTTGCCCGGGCCCAGGCCCGCTGCTGGCGGCGGCGCCCCTGCCTGATCCCCGCTGGGCCCAGCTGAGCCAGCTGAGCCGTCCTGGTTGATCCAGGCCGATGGTTGACCTCCCATGACTGAGTCCTGGTCGGATCACCTCGATCTGTTGATCCGGGCCCGGGCGCCGATTCTCTGGATCCGCTCGCCCGAGGAGGAGCGCGTCGAAACTCTCCTGAATCAGGCGGCGGAGCGACTCGGCAACCGCACACTCTTCCGCTGGGACTTCGTCGATGGCCTGGCCGGGCTGCCAAACCGCTCCGGTGAGGCGGCGCGCAACCCGATGGCCGCCCTCGACAGCCTGCAGGCCTTGCCGCAGGACCAACCCGCCATTCTGCTGCTGCTTGATTTTCACCGCTATTGCGAGGACCCCGGCATCTGCAGACGCCTGCGCAACCTCTCCACCAGCCTGCGCCGACAACCGCGCACCCTGGTGATCACCGCCCCGGAATGGCAGGTCCCCAGGGAGCTGGAAGAGTGCCTCACCGTGGTGGATCTTCCCCTGCCCTCGGCCATCGAGATTCGAGGGCTGCTGGAGAGCATCGCCCGGGCCAGCGGCCACACGCCCCCCGCCGCCGAGCTGGAGCAGCTCATCCACTGCTGCAGTGGCCTCACCGAGCAGCGGATCCGCCAGGTGGCGGCCAGGGCCCTCGCCCGGCGTGGCCAGCTTGGCTCCGAGGATCTAGCCGAGGTGCTGGAGGAGAAGCGCCAGGCGATCGCCCGCAGCGAACTGCTGGAATACTGCCCCACCGAGGCGAGCCCTGCCGACATCGGCGGCCTGGAGGCGCTCAAGCAATGGCTGGACCAGCGTCGCCTGGCCTTCAGCGACGAGGCGGAACGCTATGGACTGCCCCTGCCGCGGGGTGTGCTGCTGGTCGGTCCCCAGGGAACCGGCAAGTCGCTCACCGCCAAGGCGATTGCCCACAGCTGGGCGATGCCCCTGCTGCGCCTGGACGTGGGCCGCCTGTTCGCCGGCCTGGTGGGAGCCAGCGAGGCCCGCACCCGCGACATGATCCGGCGGGCCGAGGCGATGGCCCCCTGCGTGCTCTGGATCGACGAGATCGACAAGGGCTTCGGTGGCGACAGCCGCAGCGACGGGGGTGCCAGCCAGCGGGTGCTGGCCAGCCTGCTCACCTGGATGGCGGAGAAGACCTCGGCGGTGTTCGTGGTCGCCACCGCCAACGGGGTCGCCAACCTGGCCCCGGAGCTGATGCGCAAGGGTCGATTCGATGAGATCTTCCTGCTTGATCTCCCCGACGCGGCGGAACGGCGAGCGATCCTCAGCCTGCAGCTGCAGCGGCGGCGGCCGGGGAACAGCATTCCCCTGGAGGTGCTGGTCGATCGCACCGCAGGATTTTCCGGAGCCGAACTCGAGCAGACTGTTGTGGAGGCCATGCACCTCGCCTTCGGTGACCATCGCGATTTCGGCGAGAGCGACCTGATCCGGGCCGCCAGCGATCTCGTGCCGCTGTCGCGGACGGCACGGGAGCAGCTTGAGTCGTTGAAGCAGTGGGCCAGCAGTGGCCGGGCCCGACCGGCCTCCAGGTTGCGTGGTGTAACGAAAGCTGACGCCCCGTAACGAAGCCCGACGCCGGGTAACGAAACAACCGGCTGGCCATGGCGGGCAGGCCATTGATCCCTACGGTGCCTGCAATCGCCCACCACCCCTTGGATCGTCCTTCCGCCGCCACCCAGATCACCGTGGCTTTCCTCGGTGCCGGTGTGATCACCAGCTTCGCTGTGGCCCAGGGGCAGAATCCGCTCACGGCTCTGGGAATCACTGTTTTCTCCGCTCTCGCCGCCGTGATGGTTGGCCAGGTGCTCTGAAGCCCACCCCCTGAGTGGTTCAGGTGGCCGGTTTCCCGGCTTCATTCAGAAGAGCCTTGCTGCAGGGATGCCCTCTGGGTGGAATAGGGATGGCCTTGATCGTGGAATTCTCTTGATCGTGGAATTCTCTTGATCGTGAGGTTCTCATGATCTCCGTTGCAAGATCTCCGCGGAGGCCTTGTCGTTTCCATCCTTATCTTTGATCACGATCGCCCCGCACCGGAGTTGCCGATGGTCGCGCCTGTCCTCCGGCAGACCCTCAGGACAGGGCCCCAGCGGGCGCAGCGGAGATCACCATGAGCGGTGATCCGAGGCTGGCTGTTGCCGTCTTTGACACCAAGCCCTACGACCGTCTGCACCTCCCGGCGGCCACAGGTGCCGATGTGGAGCTCCGCTTCCTGGCTTTTCGCCTCACGGCTGAAACCGCCGCTGCCGCCCATGGTGCCAGGGGTGTCTGTGTCTTCGTCAATGATCTTGTCGACCGGGCCTGCCTTCAGCAGCTTGCCGCCCAGGGCACCGAACTCGTGGCCCTGCGGTGCACGGGCCACAACAACATTGATCTGGCTGCCGCTCGCGACTGTGGAATCGCGGTCACCCACGTTCCCGCCTATTCCCCCTATGCCGTGGCGGAGCATGCCGTGGCCCTGTTGCTCAGCCTGAATCGCAAGATTCACCGGGCCTACAACCGGGTACGGGAGATGAATTTCTCTCTGCAGGGTCTGGTCGGAACCGATCTCAATCAGAAAACGGTGGGGATCGTCGGAACGGGCAAGATCGGCAAGATCGTGGCTCGCATCCTGCATGGATTCGGGATGGTCGTGGTGGCCTATGACCCCTACCCGGATGCCGCCTGGGCAGCGCGGGAGGGCATCACCTATCTGGATCCGATCACCCTGGCTTCGATCTGTGATGTGATTTCCCTCCACGTTCCACTCACGCCCGAAACCCACCACATCATTTGTCGCGAAACCATTGAGCGGATGAAACCTGGGGTGATTCTGGTCAATGTGAGCCGGGGTGGGCTGATCAACACCACGGAGTTGATCACGGCTCTCAAGTCGGGGCGCCTCGGCGGGGTGGCGCTGGATGTCTACGAGGAGGAGGAGGGGGTGTTCTTCGAGGATCTCTCCGGCCATGTGCTGCAGGACGACCTGCTGGCCCGCTTGCTCACCTTCCCGAACGTGCTGATCACGGCTCATCAGGCATTCCTCACCCATGAGGCCCTCGGCGACATCGCCCAGATCACGGGAGCCAATCTCCGGGCCCTGGCGGCGGCTGAGCCCTTTGTGGAAGGCTCCGTGCTCACCTGAGGCCACTGCGGTGCCATCCATGGAGATCCACACCCCGGCCCAGCTGCGCGAGCTCATGCCCGCCCTGGCCAACAAGACCTACTTCAACTACGGCGGTCAGGGACCGCTGCCCACCCCGGCTCTGGCGGCGATCACGGCGAGCTGGGAGCGGATCCAGGAGCTGGGCCCCTTCAGCTCCGACATCTGGCCGTGGGTCTCCCAGCAGGTCAGTGGCTTGCGCGGTTCACTGGCGGCGCTCTGCGGCGTTGCACCAGCACGGCTGGCCCTCACCGAAAACGTCTCCAGCGGTTGCGTGCTGCCGCTCTGGGGGCTTCCCTGGCAGCCCGGTGATGAACTGCTGATCAGCGACTGCGAGCACCCCGGCATCGTGGCCGCCTGCCGTGAGCTGGCGCGCCGCGAAGGGCTCACTCTCACCAGCCTGGCGGTGAAGAAGGTTCGCGGTGATTCCGCCGCCGCAGTGGCTGGCGCCGTGCTGACGGCCCTCGAAGCCGCCCTCACGCCCCGCACCCACCTGGTGGTGCTCTCCCATCTGCTCTGGAACACCGGCCTGGTGATGCCGATCGCGGCGGTGGCGGCGCGGCTGCAGCAACAGCCTCGCCATCCCTGGTTGCTGGTGGATGCGGCCCAGTCGGTGGGAAGTCTGCCGGTGGCCGAAGCGGCCAGCTGCGCCGACATCTACGCCTTCACGGGCCACAAGTGGTGCTGCGGCCCTGAAGGGTTGGGCGGTGTCGCCCTCTCCGAGCGGCTGCTGCTGGAATCGCAGCCCACGCTGGGTGGCTGGCGCAGCCTGGCCAGTGAAAGCGACGGGGCCAGCCAATGGCACAGGGATGCCCGCCGCTTCGAGGTGGCCACCTCCTGCACCCCCCTGCTGGCCGGGCTCAGCACCTCGCTGGCGCTGCTCGGATCCCTGGGGAGCTGTGCGGAGCGGCTGGCCACGATTCAGGCAGGCAGCAACCGGCTCTGGCTCGGATTGCAGGCAATCGATGGAATCTCCCCCCTGCTGAGCGGGCCACCACCTGCCGGTCTGGTGAGCTTTCAGCTGGAGGGGCGCAGCCCGGAGGCGGTGGTGCAGGCCCTCGGGCAGCAGCGGATCTGGCTGCGCAGCCTCGATGATCCCGCCTGCCTGAGGGCCTGCACCCATGTGACCACCAGCGCCGCCGAGGTGGATCAGCTGCTGGACGCCCTGCGGGAGCTGGCCTGAGCCGCCGCAGGGTGGGGGCGATCAGCCGACCGTGTCGGAGGCCATCAGGTTGCGGTGCACCCAGCCCGCCAGCAGGGCACCGGCGATCGGCGCCACCCAGAACAGCCAGAGCTGGGCCATCGCATCTCCTCCCACCCAGGCCGCCACGGCGGTGCTGCGGGCCGGATTCACGGAGGTGTTGGTGACGGGGATGCTGATCAGGTGGATCAGGGTGAGGGTCAGGCCGATCGGCACGCCGGCAAATCCTCCGGGCGCCAGACGGTCGGTGGCACCCATGATCACAAGCAGAAACACGAAGGTGAGGATCAGCTCGATCAGCAGTGCCGACCAGAAGCCATAGCCACCGGGCGAATGGGTACCCCAGCCATTGGTGGCCAGGGGGTTGCTGCCGGTGAGGGCGAAGCCGTCCCTGCCGCTGGCCACGATCATGATCACCCCACCGGCGATGATCCCGCCGAGCACCTGGGCCACCACATAGGAGAGCAGTTGCGAGCCGGGGAATTTCCCGGCTGCCCAGAGGCCGAAGCTCACGGCCGGGTTGATGTGACAGCCGGAGACATGGCCGAAGGTGTAGACCATCGTCAGCAGGGTGAGGCCGAAGGCAAGGGAAACGCCCAGGAAGCCAAGACCCAGCGGATTGGCCGCGGCGCTGTCGTAGGGAAAGACAGCCGCCAGCACAGCACTTCCGCAGCCACCCAGCACCAGCCAGAAGGTGCCGATCAACTCAGCAAGGAATTTCTTCGAAAGTGGAACACCAGCGGCCATGGAGAAAGCGGAAATAACCAGGGCAGATTGTCACATAACGGGGGCAGCCCCTTGCCGGTGCTGGTGAGAAGGGACACACGGGCCGGTATGGCTGGAGGGCACATTCCCGTTTTCCGCTCCTGAAACGGTGGATTCATTCAACGAAACAGTTGTTTCGGCCAGGGAGCCGATTAGGTTTTCTGCGGATTCGATCCAGCCTGGGGCTTCTTGCTCCCCTGCAACAGACGAAAAATGCAATCTTCCTCGATGCGCGTTCCTCCTTTTCCTCTCTCGAGGCTCCTGATTCCTTCGGCCCTGATCGCCGGCCTGCTCGCCACGGCCGCGCCTGGACGGGCGATGTCGCCCCAGGAGATGCTCAAGGCTGCCGAGGCGGGCTGCCTTGAGACTGCCGCCAAGGAGGGTTGGCGCGCCGATCTGGCCAAGGTGATTTCAAGCAAGGCTCTTGACGCAGACAAGGTGCAGGTGGTTCTTGATCTCACCAAGGACGGCACCAACACAGCCCGGCTCACCTGCCCCTACAGCCTCAGTCAGGGGGTGGGAAAGTTCGGTGACAACTTCGCCAAGTCGATGGCCACCACGGTCAGCGCGGCCGATGAATTGAACCGTGGCCGGATCTGGTGGCTGCTGCTGCCGATCGGCCTGGCTGTGATCAGTTGGAATCTGCTGAGGAGTCGCGAAGGCGCCGCCTGAGCAGAGCCAGGGCCTGCTCGGCCTCTTCCCGGTCGTCGAAGTGGATCCTGCCGGTGCTGAGGATCTGGTAATCCTCGTGGCCCTTGCCGGCGATCAGCACCAGATCCCCGGCCACCGCTGCCGCGATGGCCAGGGCGATCGCCCTGGCCCGATCACCCTCCACCACCAGAGCGGTGCCGGCCGGGATGCCGGCCACCACGTCGTCGAGGATCCGCTGGGCATCTTCGGTGCGCGGGTTGTCGGAGGTGACCACCACCCGATCCGCCAGCCGGGCGGCGATCGCCGCCATCTGGGGACGCTTGCCGCGGTCGCGGTCGCCGCCGCAGCCGAACACGCAGATCAGCTTGCCTGGGCAGAAGGGCCGGCAGGCAGCCAGGGCGTTCTCGAGCCCATCGGGGGTGTGGGCGTAGTCCACCAGCACGGCGGGCAGGGCCTCGCCAACGGTTTCCCCCAGTGCCACGCGCTCCATGCGCCCGGGCACACCCTGAAAACTGGGGATGGCCTCCAGCAAGGGATCCAGGGCCAGGCCCTGTTGGTTCAGCACCCCCACCGCCTGCAGCAGATTCATCAGGTTGAAGCGCCCCACCAGGGGCGATCGGAAGGCACCGCTGCCGAGCGGGGTGCAAAGAGTGCCGCTCACTCCCTCGGCGCCGAATGAGAGATTCTCCATCCGCAGCTCGGCGCTGGGGGCAGACAGGGAGCTGCGCCAGAGTCGCTCGCCAAGGCTCCCTGTCAGTTGATCGGCCAGCTGGCGGCCCCAGGGGTCATCGATGTTCACCACCACCGCTCCCTCCAGCAGCGGTGTGCTGAACAGCCGGGCCTTGGCCTCGAAATAGGCCTGCATTGAAGGGTGGTAATCGAGGTGGTCCTGGCTGAGGTTGGTGAACACGGCTCCGGCGAAGCGGCAGCCCGCCACCCGACCCTGGTCGAGGGCGTGGGAACTCACCTCCATGGCCGCCAGTTCACTGCCGGCCTCGGCTGCGGCTGCCAGCTGGCCCTGCAGCACATCGGCAAAGGCGGTGGTGTGGGTCGCGGGGGCGTGGTGGCCCGGCCAGCGGTTCACCAGGGTGCCGAACAGGGCGGTGGGACGCCCGCAGCAGGTTGCCAGGTGTTCGATCAGATGGGTGGTGGTGGTCTTGCCGTTGGTGCCTGTCACGCCGATCAGGCCCAGCCGCTGGCTGGGCTCCCGCCAGAAGGTGGCGGCCAGCTGGCCGGCCCAGTCGGCCAGGGGCTCCCCGACCACCAGGACCGGATCACCCCCCGCCGGCGGCCGGGCCACCGCGGCTTCCGGCGTGATCACGGCCGCCACCGCCCCGGCTGCGACGGCCGCCGGCCAGAACAGTCCGCCGTCGACGTTGTGGCCCGGCAGGCCGATGAACAGGTCGCCGCAGCCGATCCGCCTGGAATCACAGCTGATTCCGGTGACCTCGCCATCGGCGAGGCCGACGGGAATCTCCGCTCCGATCTGTTGCAGGAGGGAATGGAGCAGAACGGGCATGACGGGGGGATGGTCTGGGATTGGATTCGGGCCTTTTTAGGCGGTCGGCTCCTGTGCGCCGCTGATCAGGGGGCCGTGGGCGGCAGGGCCGCGAGGCTCTCCTGCAGCCACCGGGCCAGCCGCTCGCCGGTCAGCCGGGGCGAGACCCGGGGGAGGTCGTGCCATGTTCCCTGGCGTTGCACGGCCAGAACCGGCACCTGCAGGCCGTAGCGGGCCTGCAGGGCGGGATCGCCATCCACATCCATCACGCGGAGATCAAGGGCGGGACGAATGGCACCCAGCCGTTCGGCAAGGCCCTGGCAGAGGCAGCAGTTGGCCCGGCTGTAGAGGATCAGGGAAGGCCGGCTTTGCATGGCTCAGTCCGGCACCGGATCGCAGCCACAGGGAGTGAAGGGATGGCAGCGCAGCAGCCGGAGCAGGGTCAGCCAGCCACCACGCCAGGGCCCGTGACGTTCGATCGCTTCGATTCCATAGGCGCTGCAGGAGGGGATGAAGCGGCAGCGCGGACCCAGAAGGGGTGAAAGCCAGCGGCGGTAGCCGCTGATCAAGGCCAGCAGGAACGACCTGAGCAGCCCGCTGAGGGCAGCAGGTCCAACCGATAGGATCGACCGTTGGTGCTCCACAGCCGGTGGCAGGCGGGACTTATCCCATCCTGCCTCCTGCCTGGCCCACCTGAACGCCTGCCCTTTGTTGATTCATCCATGTCTCGCTACCGCGGTCCTCGCCTGAGGGTGACGCGGCGCTTGGGGGACCTTCCCGGTCTCACCCGTAAGTCCGCCAAGCGGGCTTATCCCCCCGGTCAGCACGGCCAAGCCCGTCGCAAGCGCTCCGAATACGCCATCCGCCTCGAAGAAAAGCAGAAGCTCAGGTTCAACTACGGCATTTCCGAACGTCAGCTTGTGCGCTACGTGAAGAAAGCCCGGGCCCAGGAGGGTTCCACCGGAACCAACCTGCTCAAGCTCCTGGAGAATCGTCTCGATAACATCTGCTTCCGGCTCGGGTTCGGACCGACGGTCCCCGGTGCCAGGCAGCTTGTCAACCATGGCCACATCACCGTCAACGGCCGCGTGGTTGATATCCCCAGTTATCAGTGCCGCCCTGGCGACCTGATCGTGGTGCGGGAACGCAAGGCCAGCAAGCAACTGGCCGAGGGCAACCTGGAGTTTCCCGGCCTGGCCAACATTCCGCCCAATCTTGAGCTCGACAAGAACAAGCTCACAGCCAAGGTCAATGCCCGCATCGAGCGGGAATGGGTGGCGCTCGAGATCAACGAACTGCTGGTGGTGGAGTTCTACAGCCGCAAGGTCTGAACCAGCCCTTCTGCACCGTCGTCTGCCCCTGCGATTGGCAGGGGCTTTTTGATGGGCTCAAGCCGGCAGCCCGGTGGTGCCGGCCAGGCTCAGATCCCGATCAAAAACTCCAGAGCGGTCGTCACATCCGGCTGCCGCATCAGGGCTTCGCCCACCAGCACCGCATCGGCGCCGGCGCTCTGCATCCGGTCGAGGTCGTCGCGGTTGAGGAGCCCCGATTCACTCACCAGCAGCGCGCCAAGGCGGCGCACCTGCTCGCCATGGCTGGCCATCAGCTGCTCGGTGGTGGCCAGATCCGTCGCGAACGTGGTCAGGTCGCGGTTGTTGATGCCGATCATCTTCACCCCTTCAACGGCCAGCACCCGCTCCAGCTCGACGGCGTCGTGCACCTCCACCAGCACCGCGAGGGAGAGGCTGGCCGCCACCTTGAGCAGATAGGTGAGATCCTGATCGGTGAGGATCGCGGCGATCAGCAGAGCCGCATCGGCACCTGCCGCCCTGGCCTGGTACAGCTGGTAGGGGGAGAGGATGAAGTCTTTGCAGAGCAGCGGCAGGCTCACCGCCTGGCGCACGTCCACCAACACGTCGAAGCCCCCCTGGAAGAAGGACTTGTCAGTGAGCACCGAGAGGCAGCTCGCCCCACCGGCCCCATAGCCCCGGGCCAGGGCCGCCGGATCGAAATCCTCGCGGATCACGCCTTTGCTGGGGCTCGCTTTCTTGATCTCGGCGATCACCGCCGGCTTGCGGCAGCTGGCCCGCAGCGCCGCGATGAAGTCGTGGGGCGGAGGCAGCTTGGCCACCTGCTCCTGGAGCTGGGCCAGGCTGAGCTGCTCCTTGGCGGCTGAGATTTCCCTGTCTTTCTCCCAGACGATCTGCTCGAGGATGTGACGGGGCTCCGCCTCGGAGTGGGGGATGCCGTACTGCAGATGGGCCACCTTGACGGGCGGGTTGGGGGGACGGCGGCGAATCTCCAAGAGCCGAAGGCGAAGGACTGGATCGAACGACTGGATCGTAGGAATCGGTCGGCTGGGCCGCTGCTCAGAGCTGGGCCGCCGCCTGCTTGTAGGCCACCTCCACCAGCTCGCTGAGGGTGGGGTGGGTGTGGACCTCGCTGGCCAGTTCCCGCACACCCTGGCGTCGGGCCACCGCATTGGCGATCTCCTGGATCAGGTCGGCGGCGTGCAGGCCGTAGATGTGGGCGCCCAGCACCTCGCCCGTGTCCTTGCGGAACAGCAGCTTCATCAGCCCATCGCTCTCCAGTTCGGCCAGGGCCTTGGTGTTGGCCTTGAAGTAGCTGCGCACGGTGCCGAGGCTGAATCCCTCGGCTGCCGCCAGCGCCTTGGCCTCCGCCTCTGAGAGCCCCACCGAGCTGATCTCCGGGTGGGTGAAGGTGGCGGCCGGAATCGAGCGGTAATCGATCAGACGGCTGTGCCCGAGGATGTTGTCCACCGCCACGGTTCCCTGGGCGGCGGCGGTGTGGGCCAGCATCAGCTTGCCGGTCACATCACCCACGGCCCAGAGATGGGGCACGGGCTGGTCGTTGACCAGCACCCGCAGGGCGTCGTCGACCGGAATGAATCCACGGCTGGTTTCCACCCCGACGCTGGCCAGATTGAGATCGCCGCTCGCCGGAGCCCGGCCGGTGGCCACCAGCACCGCATCCACCTCCAGAACCTCGACCAGCTCCTTGCTGGCCATCGAGGCCAGCTCGATCCGCACGGGGCTGCCCGGGCTCACCTTGCGGGCCAGCAGTCCGGCGCGGGTGTCGATCTCGCGGCCCTCGATCAGCCGCTTGGCGGCGATCCTGGCGATGTCGGGATCGAAGGTGGGCATGATCCGATCCAGCGCCTCGATCATCGTGACTTCACAGCCCAGGGCGGTGTAGACGTCGGCGAACTCGAGCCCGATGTAGCCGCTGCCGATGATCGCGATCCAGCGGGGCAGCCACTCCAGGCTGATCGCCTCATCGCTGGTGAACACGGTGCGGCCATCGGTTTCGATGCCGGGCGGCACGAAGGGGTTGGAACCGGTGGCGATGATCACGTCGCGGGCGGTGTGGACCTTCTCGACACCGTTCGGTTCACGAACGGCCACCCGCTGGGGGCCGTCGAGTCGCCCCTTGCCGCGCAGGATCCTGGCGCCGGCGCGTTCCACTGTTCTGGTCAGGTTGGCTCGAATCGCTTCCACCAGCTGGTTGGCATGGTCGGCGATCTTCTGGCGCTCGAAGCGCACCGGCCCGGCATGGATGCCGAAGCCCTCGAGGTGCTCGGCATCGGCCAGTTCCCGCACCCGGCCGCTGGCGGCCAGCAGGGCCTTGGAGGGAACACAACCCCTGTTCACGCAGGTGCCCCCCATGTCACGGGATTCGATGATCGCCGTGCGCAGGCCATGCTCGGCGGCGTGTTTCGCCGCATCGAAACCGCCGTAGCCGGCCCCGATCACGATCACATCGAAGTCGAAACTCACGGCGGTGCGCTGCTGGGAATGCCCGGCATTCTCTCCTGCTGCTGACGCCAGCGCTCCAGGAGCAGCGGCGCGGCTGCCACGGCCACATTGAGGGATTCGACCGTGGGGCTGTGGGGAATGGTCACCCGGTGGCTGCAGCAGGCGAGCAGTTCCGCCCCCAGCCCGGCCGCTTCGTTGCCGAGCAGCAGCACGGTTGGCAGGGTCCAGTCGAGCTGCCAGTAGGGCTGGGTTGCCGCCCCGCTGCCGGGCACAACGGCGGCAACCACCTGGGCCCCCTCGCGGCGGGCCTGCAGGAGGCGTGGGGCCAGGTCGTCAGAGCGCCAGTGCGGCAGGGCCAGGGCTGCACCGGAGGAGGCCCGCAGCACCTTGGGTTGCCAGGGATCGGCGCCGCCTGCCAGCCAGAGGGCCTCCACGCCGGCGGCCAGGGCGGTGCGCATCAGGGTGCCGAGGTTGCCCGGATCCTGGAGGTGGTCGAGCGCCAGAACGAATCCGCACCGCGATGGGCTGGCCGGATCCGGCCAGGGCAGGCTGAGCACCACCCCATCGGGATGGCGGGTGGTGGCGATCGCCTCGAGAACCGATTCGGAAACGAGCTGCACACCGGCCAGGGATCTCCTGGCCCCATGGCGCTCCAGCCAGGCCGGGGTGGCCAGGATCTCGGCGGGCCGCAAGCCGAGTCCGAGCGCCTCTTCCAGCAGATGGGTGCCCTCCAGCAGCAGCAGGCGTTGCTCCCGCCGGGCTTCGGCCCCGTGAAGAGCACGGAACCTGGCGACTAGGGGGTTGCGACGGCTGCTGATCAGCCCCGCGGGAGGGCTGCGATCCGGGGGGGCATCGTCCACGCGCTCAGAAGGACTGATGACGCCTGACAACGGTGGGATCGTTGATAACGAGGCTGGAGTCGACCATGTCGAGGCCATTGATCGAGGCCACTTCGCCCTTCAGGCCCTCCGACTGGAGATTTTCGACAAGCTTCTTGAGCACGATGTCTTCGATGGTGGCCTGATCGAAGCTGTCGGGGGTGAGGCTTTCCAGAAACTTGCCGATTTTGCCCGCGACCACCTCGGATGCATTGGTGATCTTGAGAACGATCATCGGGCAGCCAGAACCGCGAGAGGTAGCTGGAACAAGGTTTTCAGAGGTTAGCGGCTGATTGAGAGGCGGCCACCAGTGAGGGGAGAAAAAAGTGCGGATGGGGAGACTTGAACTCCCACGACATTGCTGCCACTAGTACCTGAAACTAGCGCGTCTACCAATTCCGCCACATCCGCTGGCTCACCACCGAAGTGGAAATCCAACCTTAAAACATCGAAGGCCCGCCCCTTGGCTTGATCCTTTGACTCAGGCGGCTAACACCAGAGTCGCCTGATGTCAAAGTTGTGACCGATTAAGACACTTCCTCGGGCGGACGCCTAGACGGCGACCGGCTTGGTTGTCAAGATGCCCAGACGCAACAACAGTCAATACCGTGATCCTTATCGCCCCTCCCCCTTCCCAGCTGCAGACGGTGCCCCAGCTGGAAATCCAGGGCGGTTGCCGTCTGGCCGGTGAGGTCCGGGTGGGAGGAGCGAAGAACTCCGCCCTGGTTCTGATGGCGGCCTGCCTGCTGACCACTGAACCCCTGCGTCTCAGCAACGTCCCATCCCTCACCGACATCGGCGCCATGGGGGAGATTCTCTCGGCGATGGGCGTCAAGGTTCGCAGCGGTGCCGGATGGGTGGAGCTCGATGCCAGTCAGCTCAACAGGTCGATGCCTCCCTACGAGCTGGTCAGCAGCCTGCGGGCCAGTTTCTTCTGCATCGGCCCCTTGCTGGCCAGGCTCGGCATGGCCAACGTGCCCCTGCCCGGTGGCTGCCAGATCGGCACCCGGCCGGTCGTCGAGCATGTCAAGGGCCTGAAGTCGCTCGGGGCCCAGGTCACCATCGAGCATGGGGTGGTCTCGGCGGCCATGCCCGGGCGCAGCCAGCGCCTGGTCGGTGGGCGCATTCACCTGGATTGCCCCAGTGTCGGAGCCACGGAAACCCTGATGATGGCGGCCGCCCTGGCCGACGGCGAAACAGTGATCGAGAACGCGGCCCTGGAGCCGGAAGTCGTCGACCTGGCCAACCTGCTGGTCGCCATGGGTGGTGAGGTCCGTGGAGCCGGCACCCCCACAATCACCATCGTTGGGGTCGAAAGCCTCCATGGCGCCGATTTCGCCGTGATCCCCGATCGGATCGAGGCGGGCACCCTGTTACTGGCGGCGGCGATCACCCGTTCCGTGCTCACCGTCGGGCCGATCATTCCCGAGCATCTCGGCGCTGTGATCACCAAGCTCGAAGACATCGGCTGTTCTTTCGAATCCTCCGGCGATGGCCTCACGATCCGCCCCGGCACCCTTGGTCCCGTCGATCTCCGCACCCAGCCGTTCCCAGGATTCCCGACCGATCTCCAGGCCCCGTTCATGAGCCTGCTGGCCACGGTTCCCGGCACCAGCTTCATCGTTGAAACGATGTTCGAGAACCGTCTTCAGCACGTGGCTGAACTGCAGCGGATGGGGGCTGATATCCGCCTCCAGGGCAACACCGCCGTGATCGAAGGGGTCCCGCAACTGAGCGCCGCCCCGGTCAAGGGCACCGATCTGCGTGCTTCGGCGGCCATGGTGCTCGCCGGACTCGCAGCTCAGGGCACCACCACCATGCAGGGCCTCTCCTACCTCGATCGCGGCTATGCCGATCTGGAAGGCAAGCTCAATTCCGTTGGTGCCAGGATCCGTCGTGTGGAAGCCTGAAGCCAGCCAGGGTTAAGGTCGTTTTCAAGGGAGCGTGCCGGAATTGGTAGACGGACTCGACTCAAAATCGAGCGCCTTCGGGTTTGTGGGTTCGAGTCCCACCGCTCCCATCCCATCGGGTCCTGAGCCCGAAATCCGCAGCCTGGGCCCGCCGCCTCAGCCGCTCAGCGCGGTGATGGACACCTATGCCCGCCTGCCCCTGGAACTGGTCAGGGGGCGCGGCGTCTGGGTGAGGGACACCCGGGGCCGCCGCTATCTCGATTGTGTCGCCGGCATCGCCACCTGCACCCTCGGCCACAGCGACCCGGCGATGCGTCGTGCCCTGAGCCGCCAGCTCGGTCGGCTGCAGCATGTCTCCAATCTCTACCGGATCCCCGAACAGGAGCTGCTCGCCACCTGGATCACCAGCCGCAGCTGCCTCGACCGCGTGTTCTTCTGCAATTCCGGTGCGGAGGCCAACGAAGCCGCGATCAAGCTGGCCCGCAAGCATGGCCACATCGTGCGGGGCATTGAGCGGCCGCTGATCCTCACCGCCCAGGCAAGTTTCCACGGCCGCACCCTGGCGGCGGTGAGCGCCACGGGCCAGCCGCGTTACCACCAGGGTTTCGAGCCGATGGTGGAAGGGTTCCGCTTCTTCCCCTACAACGACACGGTGGCGTTCGAGGCCCTGCTCGCGGCGGCGGAGGCCGACGGTCCGAAGGTGGCTGCGGTGCTCCTGGAGCCATTGCAGGGGGAGGGCGGGGTGAATCCCGGCGATCCCGCCTTCTTCCGTCGCGTCAGGGAGCTCTGCGATCAGAACCGCATCCTGCTGATCTTTGATGAGGTGCAGATCGGCATGGGCCGCAGCGGTTCGCTCTGGGGCTACGAGAAGCTCGGTGTGGAGCCCGACGCGATCAGCCTGGCCAAGGGGCTGGGGGGAGGGATTCCGATCGGGGCCCTCGCCGTGAAGCATGCCGCTGACCATTTCCGACCCGGTGACCACGCCAGCACCTTCGGCGGCAACCCGTTCGCCTGTCGCGCCGCGCTCACGGTGGCCGAGGAGCTGGAGCGGCGCCTGCTGGTGCCCCATGTGCAGCGGATGGGTGAACTCCTCCAGCAGTTGCTCGCTGATCTGGTCAGTCGCCGCCCCCAGCAGCTCGAAGGCGTCAGGGGTTGGGGCCTGCTTCAGGGCCTGGTGCTGCGGGCTGATGGCCCGGCCGCGGCCGACGTGGTGCTCCGCTCCATCGAGGCCGGCCTGCTGGTGGTGGCAGCGGGACCAAGGGTGGTGCGACTGGTGCCGCCCCTTGTGATCAAGCCCCGTCAGCTCAGGCTGGCGGTGTCGCGGCTGGAGCTGGCCCTTCAGGCGATCGCCTCCGCCTGAGCGTGGCCCCCCCGGCGGATTCGTTTGCCGACCTGATCGAACCCTTCAGCCGGCGGGGCATCGACCTGGGCCTGGAGCGGCTCAGTGCCGCCCTGGCCGAGCTGGGACATCCGGAGCGCCGGTTCGCCGCTGTTCAGGTGGCGGGCACCAATGGCAAGGGATCGGTCTGTACCCTGCTGCATGCGGCCCTTTCGGCCGCTGGGCTCCGCTGCGGCCTCTACACCTCGCCCCATCTGGTCAGCTGGTGTGAACGGATCCGACTGGGCCCTGACCTGATCAGCCCGGCCCGGCTCCGTGCCCTGTTGAGCGAGCTTCAGCCACTGGCTCGCCGTCATGACCTCACCCCCTTCGAGCTGATCACTGCGGCCGCTTTTCAGGCCTTCGCGGCGGCCAATCTGGAGATCGTCGTGCTGGAGGTGGGGCTGGGCGGACGACTCGACGCCACCACCGTTCATCCCGGTCGACAGGTGGTGGGCTTCACCCCCATCGGCATGGACCATGCCGAGTATCTCGGCTCCAGCCTGGGGCTGATCGCCGCCGAGAAGGCCGGAGTGCTGATCAAGGGCGGCACCGCCGTGAGTGGACCCCAGCATCCGGAGGTGGCACTTGCCCTGGAGCGGCGGGCCGTGGCCCTCGGCTGCCGCCTGCACTGGGTTGACCCGCTCGAAACCTGCGGCGAGGCGTTTGTGGCCGGTGCGCTGCGTTGGCGCAGCGGACTGCCGGGCCAGGTGCAGCGCTGCAACAGTGCCGTGGCCCTCGGCATGCTCCGACTCCTGCGCCAGGGCGGCTGGACCATTCCCGATCAGGCGATCACGGCTGGGTTCGCCGCCGCCAGGTGGCCCGCCCGGCTGCAGCCGTCCAGCTGGCGGGGGCACCCCCTGCTGCTTGATGGGGCCCACAACGTGCCGGCGGCGAAGGCCCTGCGCTCTGAGCTGGATCACCGCTCGGCAGGACAGCAGGCAGATCGGCGGCCCTGGTGCTTTGTGGTGGGGATGCTGGCCAACAAGCAGGGGCCTGAACTGCTCGCAGCTCTGCTCGCTCCCGGCGATCGGGCCTGGCTGGTGCCGGTGCCCGGCCACGCCTGCTGGAGCCGGGACGACCTCCTTGCCGCCTCGCCCAGCCTGGGCGACCAGCTCGATGCCGCCGGCGATCCCAGCACCGCCCTGGCGGCCGCGATCGCCGCCTCACCCGGCGATCAGCCGGTGGTGGTGGCGGGATCCCTGTATCTGCTGGGCAGTTTCCTGTCGATCGCCGAGGGAGAGTGAGAGCAGGATTCGCCAGCTCAAGCCATGCGCCTGACCAGACAGCTCAGCCGAGCGCTGCGTGATCTGCTTCCCATCCCCGCCCTGCTGCTGCTGCTGCTGAGCACGGCGGTTCTGCCCCTTGACGCCCTCGACACCGCGGCCGGCGTGGGCCTGCAGGAGCGGGCCCTGTTTCAGGATCACGTCGAGTACACCCTCACCGACCAGAGCGGGCAGGATTTCAGCGGCCAGCAGCTTCGCAACACCTCCTTCGCTGGGGTGAAGGCCCAGGATGCCAACTTCGCCGGTGCTGATCTGCGCGGAGCGATCCTCACCCAGGCCACCTTCACCCGCGCCAGTTTCAACGGCGCCGATCTCTCCGATGTCCTGATGGATCGGGTCGACCTGACGGCGGCCGATCTCCGCGGCGCCCTGCTGCAGGGGGCGATCGCCTCAGGCAGCAGCTTCAGCGAGAGCCTGATCGAAAACGCTGATTTCACCGATGCCCTGCTCGATCGCGCCGATCAGCGGCAGCTGTGTCAGCGGGCCCATGGCACCCACCCGATCACCGGGGTCAGCACCAGGCTCAGCCTTGACTGCCGCTGAGGGTTGACCGGTCGAGCCAGCCGCGCAGCTTGCCGGGGTTGAGCAGGCCAGCTGGATCGTGGGCGGCCTTGGCCGCCACCTGATCGGCATCGATCACACCGAGTCCCCCCTCTTCCACGGTGAGGGAATGGGGATTGAACAGCACCGCCCCGAGGGCCTGGGCCTGGCCGATCAGATCGGCCAGGGCGGCCCGCCCCCGCCAGCGCACCAGCGGCAGAGCCACCAGTCGCTGGCTCCCCTGGTGGCGGACCCCCTCCAGGTGCCAGAGCAGCTCATCACCCCAGCGCCGCTTCAGCGCCGTCAGGGCGGTGGCGGCGGGTTGGGGCAGCAGCAACTGCAGATAGGTCCAGCCGGGGTCGTGGGCCCGCAGGTGCAGCGTGGTGTGGTTCCAGCCCAGTTCCCGCAGGGGCAGGCCCAGTTCCCGCAGGGGCAAGCCCAGCTCCCGCCGCTCCGCCGCCTGCCAGACCAGCTCACCGCCCAGTTCCCGCAGCAGCGGCTCCAGGGTGCTCAGCGCGTCGGCTGCGGCCAGCAGCAACAGCCGATGCCCCCGGGCCGGCGGGCAGCCGCCTGGCCCGTTGCCGCCGGGGGCGGGAAGGAGGCGCGCTACAGCCGCCTCCAGCAGGCAGAGGCTGTTCAGCAGCAGGGCCGTTGCCGGCAACTGGCTCGCCGCTTCAAGGGCGGAGTCCCAGCTCTCGAAATCCACCACCACCTGCTGCCAGGCCACCGCGGCCGCTGTCGGCAGGCTCACGGCGGTGATGATGCCATTGGTGCCGTAGGCATGGTTGAGGCCGCGACTGGCGGGGGCGTCGAGCTGGAGCAGGCGCGGTTCGCTCTCCATCGTGACCACCTCGAGGCCGACCAGGTTGCCTGGGTCCCGCAGAAATCCCCAGCGCAGCGAGCCGATCCCCCCAGAGCCGCCGGCGATGAAGCCGCCCACGGTGGCGCTCCGCCAGGTGCTGGGTGCCAGACGAACCGCCCGGCCTGAAGCACTCAGTTGCCGGTCCAGGTCCGCCAGCAGGCAGCCTGCTTCCACCGTGACGATGCCGCTGGCGGCATCGAACTGGCGCAGCCGATTGAGGCTGCTGAGGTCGAGCACCACCCCACCGGCCAGGGGCACGCACTGGCCGTAATTGCCCGTGCCGGCTCCTCGGACAGTGAGGGCGACACCCTGCCCGGCGCAGGCCCTCGCCACCAGGAGCACCTGCTCTGTGGTGGCTGCCTGCACCACGAGCTGGGCCCTCTGTGCACTCAGCAGCGGTGCGAGCACAGGGGAGAAGTCGGAGCGATCACGGGAGAATCGCTCCAGCTCCGCGCCGCTGCTCAACAGGCGCAGTGGAGATCCCAGGGCTAGGCTGCCATCCCGGAGCTCCGCGGTGATCGCCGCCAGCTGCTGGGCACTGGCCCGGGGCGTCAGCCCCGTTGGCAGGCTGATCGGCAAGAGATCCGCTCCGGGTTGATCGCTCACAGCGGCAGGGCCTCCAGCAGGGGGGCCAGCACCGGTGGATCGAGGCGCGGCAGCCAGGTGCCCCTGCGCAGGATCCGCCGCTGGGGACTGCGCGCCAGCAGGTCGCTCCAGCTGCCGGCTGCCAGCACCACGAGATCGGCTGGCGCGCCTTCCCGCAGCACCCCATCCCATTGGAGTCCCATCAACCTGGCGGCGGCGGTGGTGAAGGGCATCAGCCCCTGACGCTGCCAGGGGGCCAGATGGGCCGCCGGCACCGATAGCCGCAGCAGCTCGAGGGGGTCGAAGTCGCCACCGGGGAACCAGGGATCCTGCACATTGTCCCCGCCGACCGCCACTGTGACGCCCGCACGCTGCAGCTGGCGGATCGGGGCCATCGGCCGGGCCATCGGCGTGTCCTCCTCCCGATGACCGAGCAGCCAGAGGTTGGTGGTGGGCAGGGCCACCACCGCCAGCCCAGCCACTGCGAGCCGCTCAGCGAGCTGCTGGCAGCGGCGCGCCGGCAACAGGGACATGCTGCAGCTGTGGCTGCAGGTGACGGGAATGGCGATCCGCTGATGCCGCACCAGCTCGGCCACCAGGTCCACACCCGCCCCGCCACCGGCGGCGCTCTCATCCACATGGAGGTCGACGCCACAGCCCAGGCCATCGGCAAGTCGCAGCAAGGCCAGCAGCCCCTCCCGGTCCGCCCCGCCGGGAGGGAAGGGGGCACCGAGCACACCGCCAAGCAGCACCGAACCGGACTGGCTGCTCAACCGCCTGGCCAGTCGGGCTCCCTCCTCCGTCGCCCAGTGGCCGACGGGCACCAGGGCCACCAGCTGGAGGCTGAGCCGTTCCTTCCACTGGGCTTGCACTCCCAGCAGAGCCTCCCAGCTCGGCTGGGCGCCGGGGCCAAGGCTGTCGACGTGGCTTCGGATCGCTCTTGTTCCCTGGCGCCAGGCGCACTGCAGGGCCCGCTCCCCCCGATGGCTCACCTCCTCCTGGGTGCGTGAGAGGTGCTCCCGCTGGTTGGCGGCGAGTGCGCCGGCCATGCTGCCGCCCCGATTCGGGTGCGACTCCCAGCTGAAGGCTTTGTCAAGGTGCGCATGGGGCTCGACAAGCGGGGTCAGGGCCAGGGGGAGCGGCTGATCGGGCCGGCCCTGATGGGGGCGGATCCCGGTGATCAGCCCGTCTCGATGCTCCAGGCGCACGGCCACCAGGCCATCGGGGTTCGGGGCGGGCAGGTCGCTTCGCAGGGGGTCAATCAGGCTGCGGGGCAGCAGCAGGGGCGGCAGGGTGGTGGATTCCACGGCTAGGGGCCCTGCTGGCGGCTGGCGGGCTCGCTGCGATCACTGGAGGTCGTGAGGATCACGAACTGACCTGCTCCCGCCAGGGTGAGGGCTCGGTAGGTCGGCAGCCCCAGGAAGGGGAGCACCTTGCGGCCGCCGATCGCGGTTCTGTACAGGCTGAACACCACGAAGTTCTGGCGTTCACTGCCTTGCGCCGCCAGGGATCCGAGCAGGTCGCGCTGGCTCCGGATCAGCTCCGGGCAGTTCTGGATCACCAGCCGCAGGGCCATCGGCAGTCCGTCAGGCCCGCAGAGCTCCGCGGTTGCCCGCTCCACCAGTTGCCCGGCCGCGAATGCCTCGAAGTCGGCCGGGCCGGGGTTGTTCGCCGCCAGGGCCAGGCTGGCTCCGCCCAGCCCGGCAGCGGCCAGGAGCAATGTCCTCCAGCGACGACGGGGGGTGGGCGGGACGGTCGGCAAGACAGGAGGGTTGGTCTGCTTGATACATTGGCAAAGATCACGGCGGGCGTCGCCAAGTGGTTAAGGCAGCGGCTTGTGGTGCCGCCATCCGGGGGTTCGAATCCCCTCGCTCGCCCTCAATTCATCCAGCAGCCAATCGGCGGCGGCAGGGCTCCTGACCGGATCGGCGCAGGCCAGTCCGGTTTCTCTGTTGATCGCCTCGCAGGCTGATTCGGCTTCCGTCGCGCCCAGCTTTGCCGTGTTCAGGGCCACGGCGCGGATCCGGGGCAGAGGCGCGTTGACGGCCCGGCCGAGGGCTGCGAGCTGCTCGATCGCGCTGATCAACTGGACCAGGGGCGGCAACGGAATCGCCGGCTGATTGGTGAGGGCGGTCTGTCCCGCCCGGTGGACCAGCAGGAGGCCGGTGGGCTGGCTTCCCCGGATCAGCGGAAGGGTCGCGCTGGAGCCCGGGTGGCAGAGGGAACCCTGGCCCTCCACGAACAGCAGGGTGCCAGCCCCAGCACTTCTGGAGGCAGCCAGCACCGCGGCTTCTACGGCGCCGGCGGCGAAGTCGAGCCGCACCGCATCGAGGGGCACACCGCCGCCGCTGATCAGGATGCCCGCCTGTCCGGTGCCGACAAAGCGGGCATCGAGGCCCTGTCGCTGCGCCGCCGCGGTCAACTCCAGGCAGGCGCTCATCTTGCCCACCGCCATGTCGGTGCCCACCGCCAGGAACCGTTCGCCTGGCAGGGTCGCCGCCCGGGCGGCTGCGACCACCAGGCCGGCGGGCTCCTGACGCAGATCCCAGATCCACTGGCCAGGCCTGAGCAGCGCTGCCAGCTCCGGGTCGTGGCCCAGCCGGGTGTGCAGGCCACTGGCCAGATCAAGCCCCGCTGCCAGGGCGGCCACGAGATCGGCGCGCAACCCCGCCGGCAGGCGCCCGCCGGATGGAGCCAGTCCAACCACGGCCACCTGTGGTGCATAGGGCAGGGCTGCCTGCAGATCAGCCACGACGGGGACCGCACGTCTGATCCCGGTGACCGCCTCCAGGTCGGAGCCGGCCCAGGCCGGATCCACCACCGCCACGATCGGACCGGACCGGTAGCGCAGCATCGCCAGACCGGTCTTGCCGGAGAGGCTGTCGAGTCCGCCGTGCAGCAGCAGCACCACCGGGGCGCTGGCGCTCAGCATGGTTTCGCCGCCACCACCCCCAGACCGGGGCGAGGCGAGGGGTGCAACAGGTCCCCGGAGCGAACCGGACCCTCGAACGGGTCGTCGCGCAGATTGAGGTGGCTGTCGAGATCCGGCCAGCGCACCAGCGGCAGCAACTGGGCCGCGGCACCGTTGAGCAGCGCGCTGTCGGAGTAGCAGCCCAGCATCAGATCCAGTCCCAGCCGACGGGCCGTACGGGCCATCACCAGGGCTTCGCTGAGCCCGCCACTCTTGAGCAACTTGAGGTTCACACCATCGACATGCGGCGCCAGCCGCAGCAGGTCGGCCAGGTCCCAGCAGCTCTCGTCGGCCACCAGGGCGATCGGGCAGTGCAGATCGAGGGCGGCGAACCCGGCGGTGTCGGCCTCGGCATCGGCCAGGGCCGGCAGGGGCTGCTCCACCAGCACCACCCCCTGATCGGCCAGCCAGGGAATCAGCCCCTGGGCGGTGGCCAGATCCCAGCCCCCGTTGGCATCCACCTGGAGTTCCGCCTGCCCCGCCGCGGGTTCAGCCGCCAGGGCCGTCGCCACGGCCCGCACGAGTGCCCGGTCATGGTCGGGGCCGTCGGGACTGCCCAGCTTGAGCTTCACCCGGCTGGGGCGCAGGCCCAGCTGCTGGCTCCACCGCTCCAGCCTGGCCAGCACCTGCTCCGCCGAACCCAGCCCGAGGGTGACACTGGTGGCGCTGCAGGCCTGGGGATCAAGCCCCCAGAGCTGCCAGAGCGGCAGGCCGAGCCGCTTGCCCCACCAATCGCTGAGCGCCAGATCAAGGCCGCAGCGGGCCGGCGGTGAAAGCAAGGCCAGCACAGGTTCAAGGGCCTGGAGATTGGAAGGGTTCCAGGTGGTTGGATCGGAATCGGTGCCCTGATCAAGCAGGGGGAACACGGCTTCCAGTTCTCGCTCCAGCCTGTCGGTGCTGAAGCGGCGGTGGCCGGTATCGAAGCCGCCGGTTTCGCCCTGGCCCACCACACCTTCATGTTCCACCTCCACCAGCAGTCGCTCCACGCTCGTGGTGGTGCCACGGCTGATTGCCAGGGGCACCAGCTTGGTGAGCGAAAATCGACGCAGGCGCCCTTGCATTCCCCCAGTTTCAGCCATGAATGACACTGGAGGGATGACATCCACCCTGGCAAGCCGGGGCAGCTACTGGATCACCACCTTCGGCTGCCAGATGAACAAGGCCGATTCCGAGCGCATGGCCGGAATCCTCGAAGGCATGGGCTACGCCCAGGGCAGCGATGAGCACACGGCCGATCTGGTGCTCTACAACACCTGCACGATCCGCGACAACGCCGAGCAGAAGGTGTACAGCTACCTGGGCCGTCAGGCCCAGCGCAAGCGGCTCAATCCCCAGCTCACCCTGGTGGTGGCGGGGTGCGTGGCTCAGCAGGAAGGGGCGAGCCTGCTTCGCCGGGTGCCCGAGCTGGATCTGGTGATGGGTCCCCAGCACGCCAACCGGCTGGGCACCCTGCTGGAGCAGGTGGAGAGCGGCCAGCAGGTGGTGGCCACCGACGACCACCACATCCTCGAAGACATCACCACCGCCCGCCGCGACAGTGCCGTGTGTGGCTGGGTCAACGTGATCTACGGCTGCAACGAGCGCTGCACCTACTGCGTGGTGCCGGCGGTGCGGGGCGCCGAGCAGAGCCGCACCCCGCAGGCGATCCGGCTGGAGATCGAAGGGCTGGCGGCACGGGGCTTCAAGGAGATCACTCTGCTGGGCCAGAACATCGACGCCTATGGCCGCGATCTGCCCGGCATCACCCCGGCGGGCCGCCGTGAGCACACCCTCACCGACCTTCTCCACCATGTTCACGATGTGGAGGGGATCGAGCGGATCCGTTTCGCCACCAGCCATCCCCGCTACTTCACCGAGCGCCTGATCGACGCCTGCGCCGCGCTTCCGAAGGTGTGCGAGCACTTTCACATTCCGTTTCAGAGCGGCGACGACGCCGTGCTCAAGGCGATGGCGCGGGGCTACACGGTGGAGCGTTATCGGCGGATTCTCTCCCGCATCCGTGAGCGCATGCCGGATGCCTCGATCAGCGCCGATGTGATCGTGGGGTTCCCCGGCGAAACCGACGCCCAGTTCCGGGCCACCTGCGATCTGATCGAGGAGATCGGCTTCGATCTGGTCAACACCGCTGCCTACTCGCCCCGTCCGAACACGCCTGCCGCCACCTGGGGCGATCAGCTGAGCGAGGCGGTGAAGGTGGAGCGTTTACAGGAAATCAACGCCCTGGTGGAGCGCATCGCCCACAGCCGCAGCGCCCGCTATCTCGGTCGCCACGAGGAGGTGCTGGCAGAGGGCGTCAACTCCAGGGATCCTGCCCAGCTGATGGGGCGCACCCGCACCAACCGGCTCACCTTCTTCGCCGCCGCCGGCTCCGATGGTGTGGTCCATCGGCCAGGGGACCTGGTGACCGTGACGATCGAGCAGGTGCGGCCTTTCTCCCTGAGCGGTCGAGTGTCCGGCTGATCCCTGCGCCCCCTGGTCGAAGAACCGATCGCTGATACGTTTGGGCCCGATCCGGCCCAGCATCCGTTCCATGCCCATCGCTCCCCGCTGTCTTGGCCTCGTGTTCGGGGGGGCCTCAGGGGAGCATGCGGTTTCGATCCGCTCGGCGATGACTGTGGCGGGCGCCTTGCGCCGTGGGGCGAATCTTGAGCGGTATCGGCTTCGCTGCTTCTACATCGACGAACAGGGGCACTGGTGGCCCCCCGCCGTGGCTGAGGCGGTGCTGCTCAAGGGGCTGCCCGCCACGGCGGCTGAGCTGCCCGGCCTGCCGGGGCGGGCGGGATTCCAGGCCCTGCCGGAGGGGGCCAGCGAGGTGGAGGTCTGGTTTCCAGTGCTGCACGGCCCGAACGGGGAGGACGGCACCATCCAGGGCCTGTTCTCGCTGATGCAGGTGCCGTTCGTCGGGTCGGGTGTGCTGGGCTCTGCGGTGGGCATGGACAAGCAGGCGATGAAGGCGGCCTTTGCCGCCGCCGGTCTGCCCCAGGTGCCCTACGCCGCCGTGCAGTCCGCCGAACTGGACGCCGATCCGGAATCCCTGTTGGATCGGCTTGAGCAGCAGCTCGGTTACCCCTGCTTCGTGAAGCCCGCCAACCTGGGCTCCTCGGTGGGGATCAGCAAGGCCACTGACCGAGCCACGCTGTTGGCCGGGTTGGGCCAGGCTGCCGCCTTTGATCCCCGCCTGGTTGTCGAACAGGGGGTGAAGGCACGGGAGCTGGAATGCGCCGTGCGAACGCTGGGTTCGGTGCCCTCAGGCCCGTTGCAGGCGTCGGTGGTGGGTGAGATCCGATTTGAGGCGGATTGGTACGACTACGAAACGAAGTACACCGAGGGGCTCAGCAGCACCGAAATCCCGGCCCGCCTTCCGGAGCCTGTCAGCGCGGAGCTGCGGCGACTGGCGATCCTGGCCTGCCAGGCCGTGGCCGCTTCCGGCCTGGCGCGGGTGGACTTTTTTTACGATGAAACCAATGGGACAATCTGGTTGAACGAAATCAACACCCTGCCGGGTTTCACCCGTCAGAGCATGTTTCCCATGCTCTGGCAGGCCAGTGGTGTATCGCTTGAGGATCTGGTGCATCAACTGATCGTGGCGGCGGGAGAGGCTCCCGAGCAGAGGCACGGGCTGAGGCTGGTGCCATGAGTCACGGTCTGCTCTGGTTGCCGCTGCTCGTGGTGTTCGTGCTGCTCACGGCCCTCGGCTGGCTGGAGCGCCGGCGACAGCGCTTGTTCCGGAGCTGGGCGGAGGGTTCCGAACTGGCCAAGCTGGATGGCTGCGGCGCGGCGCGCCTGCAGGACGGGGTGCTGACCTGGAGCAGCTTCGAGGCGGGCCAGCTCAAGCCCCAGGGGAGCTTCGTGATCAGCAAGCTCGAGTTGCTCGAGCTGATGGCTCTAGGCTCCGGCGATGCCCCCCTCACCGAGGAAAGTCAGGGCCATTGCCGCATCAGGTTGGTCGGCAAGGGCGAACAGGTGGATCTGGCCTTCTCCGATGCCGAACGGGCCCGCCGCTGGATGCACGATCTGATGGCACGATCTCGCTGTGAGCTGTGAGTTCGCGCTCCAGGGCACCCAATCTTCAACCTCCCGGCGTTGAGCGGCGGCGTCAGCTGCGGGATCAGCGACGCAAGGAACGCCTGCGCAATGCCTGGCGGCTGCTGGTGTTTTCGGCCTGTGCCGCCGCGCTTGGCTATGGCCTGCTGCGTCAGGGCTGGAGCCTGCGCAGCCCGGCCCAGGTGGAGGTGCTAGGCAGCCAGCAGGTCAGCCGGGACCAGGTGATCCGCGCCGCCGGGCTGCGGTTTCCGGTGCTGCTGCTCAGCCTCCAGCCCAGGCAACTGCAGGACGGACTGTCCGCAACCTTGCCGGTCGAGCAGGTCCGGGTGGAGCGGCTGATGCTGCCGCCACGGCTGCGGATCGCCCTGGTGGACCGCCAGGCGGTCGCCCGGGCCGAACGACGCACGGCCACCGGTCTTGAACAGGGCTACGTGGATCGACTCGGCAACTGGATGAGCCTGGGGCAGCAGCAGGTGGCCAGGCCCCGGGACAAGCCAGCCCTGGAGGTGCGGGTGGTGGGCTGGCAGGAACGGCACCGCCAGACGTTGGTGGAGATCCTGGAGCGCCGCGGCCGGCTGGGCAGTCCGCTGCGGGAGATTCGCTTCGAGCCGAACGGCAATCTCCTGCTGATCACCCAATCCCTGGGTCAGGTTCGGCTGGGCCCGCCGGACGCTCTGCTGGCTCGACGACTGGATGTGCTTCAGCACCTTTCCAGCCAGCTTCCCGCCCAGCTCAAGGGGCGTTCATTCCGGTCCGTTGATCTGAGCGATCCCGACCAGCCGGAGCTGGGGCAGGCTCCAGGCGCCACAGCCCAGACAAGCTCGGCATCAGGCGACGGTGCGGATTAAAGTCATTTGAAAAAATGGCCGGGTTTCATGGCTCCTGCTGGTCAACAGGGAGCGTTGATGCGGAAACACAAGGCCAGCGAACGCTCGTAATCATGAAACAATCATCTGGACAAAAGTGTCCTCTGAACAGATTGGTGCCAGCCAATCACCGACATAATGCAGCCCATCGTGAACGGAAGAGGGTTCTTCGTGGAGACTGCATCTCACGCCACCGCGACCATTCCCCCCGCTGATTCCAACCCCCTCTCCGTGACCACCCCCCTCCCTTCCCCAAGCAGCAACGGAATCGTCCCCAGCCAGTCCGCCCGGATCGAGGTGATCGGCGTCGGCGGGGGAGGCAGCAATGCGGTCAACCGCATGATCGCCTCCGACCTCGAGGGTGTGGGCTACAGGGTTCTCAACACCGATGCCCAGGCGCTGCTCCAGTCGGCGTCCCAGAAGCGGGTGCAGCTCGGTCAGAAGCTCACCCGGGGTCTCGGTGCCGGCGGCAATCCGATGATCGGCCAGAAAGCGGCGGAAGAATCCCGCCCTGAGCTGCTCGCTGCCCTTGAGGGCGCCGACCTCGTTTTCATCGCTGCCGGCATGGGGGGCGGCACCGGCACCGGAGCGGCTCCGATCCTTGCCGAGGTGGCCAAGGAATGTGGTGCCCTCACGGTAGGAATTGTCACCAAGCCCTTCAGCTTCGAGGGCCGCAAGCGGCAGAAGCAGGCCGAGGAGGGAATCGCCCGCCTGGCCGAGCACGTGGACACCTTGATCGTGATTCCCAACGACCGGCTCCGCGACGCAATCGCCGGTGCTCCCCTGCAGGAGGCCTTCCGTGCCGCCGACGACGTGCTTCGCCAGGGGGTGAAGGGCATCAGCGACATCATCACCAAGCCTGGTCTGGTCAACGTCGACTTCGCCGATGTGCGCTCGGTGATGACCATGGCCGGCACGGCCCTGCTCGGCATCGGCGTGGGCTCCGGCCGCTCCCGTGCCACCGAAGCGGCCCAGGCCGCCATGAGCAGCCCGTTGCTGGAGTCGGGCCGGATCGACGGCGCCAAGGGTTGCGTGATCAACGTCTGCGGCGGCAAGGACATGACCCTTGAAGACGTGGGCAACGCCGCCGACGTGATCTACGACATGGTTGATCCCGACGCCAACATCATCGTCGGGGCTGTGGTGGACGAAAAGCTGGAGGGCGAGATCCACGTCACCGTGATCGCCACCGGCTTCGAGAGCGGCATCGCTTACCGCCACGATCAGCAGGTCCCCAGCTTCACCAGTCCCCAGACCCCGCCAAGCCAGCCTGGCGACGACCATCGTGGCGCCAAGATTCCACCGTTCCTGCTCAACCGTCAGAATCGTCCTGCCAGCGACAGCTGAACGACCTGACCTGTTGACTGGAACTCAGGGTTTCCACTCACAGTCTCCACTCTGAGCGTGTCCTGTGAGTGGAGCGGTTGCGATCAAGGGGGTGACCCGGAGTCGACGCCTGCCTGGAGCATCCCGTGTGGCTGCCCCCTTCCGGTTCTGACCAGATTTGGGCGTCCCGGCCGCATCGGTCCGAGTCGGGTCGATAGTAGCAATCATCCACCGCTCCTCCCTGCTGTGCCCCTGCGTCCCGGTGATCTCATCGATCGCAAGAGCTCGGGCCTGCCGATCCGGATGCTGACCGCCTGGGACGCCCTTTCGGCAGCCTGGGTCGAGGAGGCGGGCGTCGAGGCGGTGCTGGTCGGTGACTCCCTGGCCATGGTCGTCCTGGGCCATCCCACCACCCTGCCTGTCAGCCTCGACGAGATGATTCACCACACCCGGGCCGTGGCCAGGGGTCTGAGTCGCCCTCGCGATCAGCAACCACTGCTGATCTGTGATCTGCCCTTCCTCAGCTATCAATGCGGCGCCGAGGCGGCCGTGGCCGCGGCCGGCCGGGTGCTGAAGGAAACGGCCGCCGCCGCCGTGAAGCTCGAAGGTGGTGAGCCGGAAACACTCCTGGTGGTCGATCGGCTGGTTCGCAGTGGTATCCCCGTGATGGGTCACCTGGGCCTGACCCCCCAGTCGGTGCATCGGCTCGGCCTGCGCCGCCAGGCCAAGGATCCGATCAGTCAGGAACGGCTGCGGCGCCAGGCCCTCGATCTGGAAGCGGCCGGCTGCTTCGCCCTGGTGCTGGAGCACGTGCCCAATGGCGTGGCAGGCAGTCTGCGCCAACAGCTGGCGATCCCCGTCATCGGCATCGGTGCCGGCGACGATTGTGACGGCCAGGTGCGGGTCACCGCCGACCTGCTCGGGTTCAGCCCGCGCCAACCCCCGTTCAGTCCGCCGCTGCTGCAGGGCCGTGGTCTTGCCGTCGAGGCCCTGCGGGGCTGGCTGCAGGACCAGGCCGCCCATCCCACCAGGCCAGCAGCTCCCGCAGCACCGCATTGCTGAGGGCGAGGCCGGCCGGGTCGCTCAGGCGCCAACGGGAGCCTTCGATCAACAGCAGCCGGCGATCCAGAAAGGAATCCAGCCGTTGCCTGAGCTGTTCGAGCTCGGCCGGCCGGATGCCGTGCTCGCCCGCTAGCTGGCCCATGGCCACCCCTTCGCGGCGGCGCAGCCCCACCATCACGCGTTCGTCGAAGGGCATGGCCGACCTGGGGCCGCCCAGGTCCCCGGCCTCCCCTGCGGTTGTCAGCCATTCCGCATAGGCGGCCCGGGTGCGGGGGCGGGCCTGCCGGCTTCCGTAGGGCGCTGCGGTGGCCCCCATTCCGAATCCCCACCAACCGGCGCCGCTCCAGTAGACGCGGTTGTGGCGCGACACGTGGCCCGGCCAGGCGTAGTTGGAGATCTCATAGTGGCCGTACCCCGCCTCCCGCAGGCGTTCTGAGGTGTGTGCCATCAGGTCGGCTCCCAGGTCGGGGTCTGGCAGGGGAAGTTCGCCCCGTCGCTGGCGCCAGGCGAACACGGTGCCGGGCTCCACGATCAGGTCATAGATCGACAGGTGGGGGGCATCGAGGGCCAGGGCCTGGCCGAGCTGGTCGCTCCAGTGCTCCAGGGTTTGCCCAGGCAGGCCCTGCAGCAGGTCGAGGCTCCAGCTGCGCAGCCTGCCCCCGCGCCGCGCTTCGGCCAGCCAGGCGGCCGCCTCCAGCAGATCCTCCAGCCGGTGGCGCCGCCCAAGCCGCTCGAGCACCGGGTCATCGAAACTCTGGCCACCCAGGCTCACCCGGTTCACACCGGTGGCGAGCACCTGCTCCAGGCGCGCCTGGTCGAAGCTGGCCGGATCCATCTCCAGGCTGATCTCCGCCCCTGCCGCCAGGCCGAATCGCACGGCGAGCGCCTCCAGCAGGCCGCCGATCTGGTCAGGTGTGAGCAGGGAGGGTGTACCGCCGCCGAGATACACCGTGGAGAGGGGCGGACCGGCCGGGGCGGAGGTGATTTCCCTCTGCAGCAGCTTCAGGTAGGCCTGGATCGAGCCGGAGTGGGCGCCATCGGCCCTGTCGCCGAGCGGCACCACCGCGAAGTCGCAGTAGAAGCAGCGCCGCTGGCAGAAGGGGATGTGGAGATAGGCGCTGCGCGGAGGGGGCAGGGGCATTCCTGGTGGCTGGCTCAGGGGGGTGGCCAGATGTGGGGCTCAGAGGTGTGGATACCAGATCCAGGCAAATCGGCTGGAATCGACCATGCTGCATGGTTCGAGCCATGGTCAGCCCCCGACCAACCGATGGTGGACCCGCTGATCCTGCTGCTGTTCCTGATCTCCGGTGCCGCCACCGGCTGGCTGGGGGTGGACCTGCTTCCGGCGCGGGTGCTCGCCGAGGTCACCAATCTGGAGGGACTGCGCTGGGTTCTGGCTGGCTTCGGGGCGTTTTTCGGGCTGCTGGCCGGCTTCTTCTTTCAGCTGCTGCGCCGTCGGCTGATGCGGCAGGTGCGCTCGATGCCCACCGACCTGCTGCTCTCGAGGGCGGTGGGCCTGATTCTCGGCCTGCTGGTGGCGAACCTGCTGCTGGCGCCGATCCTGCTGCTCTCCCTGCCCCTGGAGGTGGTCTTCGTCAAACCACTGGCCGCGGTGCTCAGCAATGTGTTCTTCGGGGTATTGGGCTACAACCTGGCTGAGGTGCATGGACGCACCCTGCTGCGGCTGTTCAACCCATCCAGCACCGATGCCCTGCTGGTGGCGGAAGGGGTGCTTCAGCCCGCCACCGCCAAGATCCTCGACACCAGCGTGATCATCGATGGCCGCATCCGCGGCCTGCTGGAATCAGGGCTGCTGGAGGGGCAGGTGATCGTGGCCCAGGCGGTGATCGATGAACTCCAGCAGCTGGCCGATTCGGGCAACAACGAGAAGCGGGGCAAGGGGCGCCGTGGCCTCAATCTCCTGGCGGCGCTGCGGGAGCGCTACGGCCGTCGTCTTGTGGTCAACAGCACCCGCTACGAGGGCAACGGGGCTGACGACAAGCTGCTCAAGCTCACTGCGGATACCGGTGGCACCCTGCTGACCGCCGACTACAACCTGGCCAAGGTGGCGGAGGTCCAGGACCTCAAGGTGATGAACCTGAGTGCCCTGGTGGTCGCCCTGCGGCCGGAGGTGCAGCCGGGCGATGCTCTGCAACTCAAGATCGTGCGCGAGGGGAAGGAGGCCGATCAGGGAGTCGGCTATCTGGAGGACGGCACGATGGTGGTGGTGGAGGCGGCCCGCCGGCGGATCGGTCAGCGGCTGCCGGTCACCGTGACCGGTGCCCTGCAGACCCCGACCGGCCGCATGGTCTTCGCCCGTTGCGACCACGACGGCCCGAAGCGGGAAGCCGCCATCCAGCCCACTCCAGACCCCCGCTAGGCTGATCCCTGGCAGTGGAGCAGGTGAACGGATGTCGGTGTCGGCCCCTTACTACGGCGATTCCGCCGTGATGCGTACCCCGCCGCCGGATCTGCCGTCGCTGCTGTTGAAGGAGCGGATCGTCTACCTCGGCCTGCCTCTCTTCTCCGACGACGACGCCAAGCGCCAGATGGGCGTTGACGTGACCGAGCTGATCGTCGCCCAGATGCTCTACCTGGAGTTCGACAATCCGGAGAAGCCAATCTTTTTTTATATCAATTCCACCGGCACCAGCTGGTACACCGGCGATGCGATCGGCTTCGAAACTGAAGCCTTCGCCATCTGCGACACGATCCGTTATGTGAAGCCACCGGTGCACACGATCTGCATCGGCCAGGCGATGGGCACCGCCGCGATGATTCTCTCGGCCGGTGCCAAGGGCCATCGGGCCGCCCTGCCCCACGCCTCGATCGTGCTGCACCAGCCCCGCTCCGGTGCCCGCGGCCAGGCCAGCGACATCCAGATCCGGGCCCAGGAGGTGCTTCAGAACAAGCGCACCATGCTGGAGATGCTGTCTGAGAACACCGGTCGCAGTGTTGCCCAGCTCAGCAAAGACTCCGATCGGATGACCTATCTCACCCCACCGGAAGCCCTTGAATACGGATTGATCGACAGAATCCTCACCAGCCAGAAGGTGCCCCCCCTGGCCCTGGCCGGGGCGGCCTGACCGCCTGACTCAGCCTTCCACTCTTCCCAAACCACCACTTCCGCACCATGCCCATCGGCACCCCCAGCGTTCCCTACCGCTTGCCTGGCAGCCAGTACGAGCGCTGGGTGGACATCTACACCCGGCTGGGCGTGGAGCGGATTCTCTTCCTTGGCCAGGAGGTCAACGATGGGATCGCCAACAGTCTGGTGGCCCAGATGCTCTACCTCGACTCTGACGACAGCAGCAAGCCGATCTACCTGTACATCAACTCCCCGGGCGGCTCGGTCACGGCGGGCCTGGCGATCTTCGACACGATCCAGTACGTCAAGTCGGAGGTGGTGACGATCTGTGTGGGCCTGGCGGCCAGCATGGGCGCTTTTCTGCTGGCGGCCGGCACCAAAGGCAAGCGCGTGGCCCTGCCCCACAGTCGGATCATGATCCACCAACCCCTGGGGGGAACCAGCCAGCGCCAGGCCAGCGATATCGAGATCGAAGCGCGGGAGATCCTGCGCATGAAGGACATGCTCAATCAGTCCCTGGCCGACATGTGCGGGCAAAGCCTGGAGAAGGTGACCAAGGACACGGATCGTGATTATTTCCTCAGTGCTGCCGAGGCCAAGGAGTACGGCCTGATCGACCGGGTCATCGCCCATCCCAGTGAAGCCACGGCCTGAGAGGCTCCCGGCCCGGCGCTCCGCTTCCGCCGGGTATCGGCTGCCGCTTGCGTAAGCTCGGGCCCTGCTCCTTGCCCCAGCCCCAGCCCGGATGGCCCAGCTCTTCTACGACTCCGACGCCGACCTCAGCCTTCTGAACGGCAAGACGGTGGCCATCATCGGCTACGGCAGCCAGGGCCATGCCCACGCCCTCAACCTCAAGGACAGCGGCGTCAACGTGGTGGTGGGCCTCTACGAAGGCAGCCGATCCGCCGAGAAGGCCAGGGTGGATGGCGTGGAGGTGCTGAGCGTGGCCGAGGCCTGTGCCAAGGCCGACTGGATCATGGTGCTGCTTCCCGATGAAACCCAGAAGTCGGTCTACGAAGCTGAGATCGCGCCCCATCTGAGCGCCGGCAAGGTGCTGAGTTTTGCCCATGGCTTCAACATCCGTTTCGGCCTGATCGTGCCCCCGGCCGATGTGGACGTGGTGATGATCGCGCCGAAGGGCCCAGGACACACGGTGCGCTGGGAGTACCAGAACGGCCAGGGAGTGCCCGCCCTGTTCGCGATCGAGCAGGATGCCAGCGGCAACGCCCGCGGCCTGGCGATGGCCTACGCCAAGGCGATCGGCGGCACCCGGGCCGGCATTCTTGAAACCAACTTCAAGGAAGAGGCCGAAACCGACCTGTTCGGTGAACAGGCCGTGCTCTGCGGTGGCCTGAGCGAGCTGGTGAAAGCGGGCTTCGAAACCCTCGTGGAGGCGGGTTATCAACCCGAGCTGGCCTACTTCGAGTGCCTGCACGAGGTGAAGCTGATCGTGGATCTGATGGTGAAGGGTGGCCTCACCGCCATGCGCGATTCTATCTCCAACACCGCCGAATACGGCGACTATGTGAGCGGCCCGCGCCTGATCACCGCCGACACCAAGGCGGAGATGAAGCGCATCCTCGCCGACATTCAGGACGGCACCTTCGCCCGTAACTTCGTTGCGGAGTGCGAGGCCGGCAAGCCGGCGATGGCCGAGGCCCGTCAGCGGGATTCCCAGCATCCGATCGAGCAGGTCGGCAAGGGCCTGCGCTCCATGTTCAGTTGGCTGAAGACCTCCTGATCGCGAGGCGGTAGCGGTGCGCAGGGGCCTGCTTTCTCTGGCCTGGGGCAGCGCCCAGGCTGGCGCCAGCCTCACCCTGGCCTCCAGCGCCTGGCTGGTCAGCGGCCTCAGTCCGTCACCCCTGGTCAACAGCCTGCTTCCCGTCTTCGGCACGGCGGCCAGCCTGCTGCCCCTGCCCCAGCACCCCCTGCTCGGCAGCCTGGTGCAGATGGCGGCCACCCTTGTGCTGGTGGGAGTCGGGCTGGCGGCCCCTGTCCCTGCCGGGCTGGATGGGGGCGGCAGCGCCAACCTCTGGCTGCTGATCCTGGCCCTGCTGGCCGTGCTGCTGTTCGGCCTGGGGCTGCAGATCGCCCAGTTTCCTCTGCAGCGCTATCTGGTGGGCCACCAGGGGGTTTCGATGCGGCGGCTTCGCTCCGGCTCCGATCTGGGAGCCCTGTTGGGTCATCTGCTAACCGGCCTGCTGTTCCCGATCGGCAAGGCGGTTCTGCAGTTCTCCCAGGCCCTTGTGCTGCTGCTGCCGCTGCTGCCCGCGGCGCTGCAATCCGGCCAGGCCAGGCCAGCCAGAGCGGAGCCCTCGGCGCCTGATCTGGCCCTGGCCTCCCCTGAGCAGGGGTTGAACTGGCGCTGCTGTCTGCAGGGCGTTCTGTTCGGCAGCCTGTTCAGCCTGCTGCCGCTCTGGGTGCGCCAGCAGGGGGCCGGCAACTGCTTCGATTTCGGCATGCTGCTCACCGCCTATGGGCTGGGCAGGCTGCTGTCGGCCTCCTGGCCAGTTCTGTCCCTGCCTTTCCCCGGTGCCGGGGTAGGGCGCTACCTGTTGCTCTCCGGCCTGCTGGCGGCCACCCAGTGGCTGCCCGGCTGGAGCTCGCTGGCCCTGTTCCTGCCGATGGGGGCCCTGGCCGGCTCCAGTGATGCCCGGCTGGCGGCCTCCCTGGCCCATCTGGCTGACGAGCCGCTGCGCTGGCAGACCCTGGAGCGCTCCAGCGTCGTGGGTGCCCTGGTCGGCAGTCTGGTGATGGGCAGCCTGGCCCAGTGGCTCGGACTGCCCCTGGCGCTGCCGCTTCAGGTGGTGGCCTTTCTGGCCGCCGCGCTGCCCCTGGCGATCCGGGGGGCTGCCCGTCCAGCTTCTTGATCAATCTGAGCGGGTCCCCAGCGGCGATCGGTTGGCTGGCTGTGGCCTTGGCGTGTGGCCTCGACCGTGTGGTCGGCGATCCCGCCGGCTGCTTGCACCCGGTCCAGGTGATGGGCTGGTCGATTGCGCTCCTGCGAGGGCAGGTGGAGACCTGGGCGGGCGATCGACCCTGGAAGCTGAGGCTGGGCGGCGGGGCAATCACCCTGCTGCTGGTGGGCGTCAGCGGGGCAGTGGGCTGGGGCGTGGAGATGCTGGCCTGGCGATGGCCACCGCTGGGGTATCCGCTGTTGTGGCTGTGTCTGGCCAGCTGCCTGGCGGCTGGAAGCCTGGAGCGGGCTGTGCGTGGTGTTCTCGACGCTCTCTCCGGCGGCAACGACGGTATTGAGAGGGCCCGCAGCCGGCTGGCCAGGATCGTGGGCCGCGATGTGGAGGGTCTCGGTGAAGCGGAGATGCTGCGGGCGGTGGCGGAAACGGCCGCCGAAAACGGGGTGGACGGTCTGTTCGGCCCCCTGTTCTGGATGCTGGTGGGGGTGGCGTTGCTGAGCTGGCAGCCCGGGGGACAGCTTCAGCCCCCAGGGCCGCTCAGCCTGGCCCTGGCCTACAAAGCCGCCAGCACGCTCGATTCGATGCTCGGCTATCGCCGCGGCCGGCTGGAATGGCTCGGCACGGCCGGTGCCCGTCTCGACGATCTCCTGACCTGGCTGCCCTGCCGGTTGGTGGCGCTCAGCCTTCCCCTGGTCAGCCGCCGTCCCCACCGGCTGCTCGGCCAAGTGGCCCTGGCGAGGCAGGAGGGCCGCCCTGATCCCTCCCCCAACGCCGGGCTCTCCCAGGCTGCCTACGCCCAGGCGGCCGGCGTGCGATTGGGAGGCGTCAACCGCTATGGCGGGGTGGCGCGGGCCAAACCGATCCTGGGAGCCTCCTATCCGCCGGCCGATCGCCCGGCTGTCGAGCGGATCCTCGCCTTGAGCAATCGCCTCGAGCTGTTCTGGCTGGCGGTCAGCTTGCCGCTGATGGTCGCTGCCGCCTCCCTGCTGGCTCAGTAGGCGCCGCGATCCCTCGGGAAGAGAATCACACTCACCGTGCGCACGATGATGGCCAGATCCAGCCACACGCTGCGATGGCGTGCGTAACTCACATCCAGCTTCACGCGGGTGGAATAGGACAGGTTGTTGCGACCGGAAACCTGCCAGAGGCCGCTGAGGCCGGGGCGTACCGCCAGCACCTCATCCATCCGACGGCCATAACGGCTGAGTTCGGCCCGAACGATCGGGCGGGGACCGACCAGGCTCATGTCTCCCTTGAGAACATTGAGAAACTGGGGCAGTTCGTCGAGGCTGGAGCGACGCAGAAACCTGCCGATCGGCGTGATGCGGGGATCGGATTTCAGCTTGAAATCCTTGTTGAACTCAGCCTTCAGTTCAGGAGACTGGGCAAGCAGTTTGCCCAGGAGGCGATCGGCATCCGGCCGCATCGTGCGGAATTTGATGCAGCCAAACTCCCTGTAGCCCCGACCGATTCGTCGCTGAACATAAAAGACGGGCCCCGGTGAACTGATCCGCACCAGGGCGGCCAGCAGCAGGAACAGGGGGCTGCCCAGGCCCAGCACCGCCAGGGAGAAGGCCAGATCACCGCTGCGTTTGAGGGTTCTCGAGAGTTTGGTCTGGGCGGCGATCAGTTGCTGGGCGGAGAGAACCGGTGCCGCCAGGCTGAGAGCCGTGGCCACCGGCTCAGCCCGCTCGGATCGAAGCGGCTGGCGAAAACTGGATGAACCAGGCACGGTGCTGACCGCAGAGAGGGTGCCCAACGGTTCCTGCATCAGTGATTCCGGCATCAACGTTTTCGGGATCAGTGATTCCGGGATCAGTGATTCCGGGATGAACGAATTGGGGTGACAGAAGGCCATCACGGTCCCCTTGATGTCGAGACTGTAAAAATCCATTCACCCTTCGGCCAGTTCGGAAGGTCACTCAGGCCAGAGGCACAGAGGGTTCAGGGCAAGGGATCAGGCAGGGGCTCCCGAGCCTGCTCCAGATCGGCCAGATGGCCCTGCCAGTAACGCTCGAGCAGGGCAAGCAACCGGCGTCTGAACCGTTCCGGAGCGAATTGCTCGGCCCATTCCCGCTGGCTCTCCGCCGGCAGACGCTTCCAGAGCTGTCCCTGCTCGAAGTGCTCCAGCGCCGCCACCAGGGAGGCGGTGCTCTGGTCGGGAAACAGCAGGCCGGTGGGCCGGGAGGCGCCGCTTGCCAGGCAGCGCACACTGTCGAGCAGCCCGCCTTTGCCCAGGGCGATCACCGGCGCTCCGGCCGCCATCGCCTCCACGGCGGCGATGCCGAAGTCCTCCAGCCCCCCGTAGACGAAGGCGCGGCAGCGGCCCATCAGCTCGCTGACCCTGGCGGGATCGCAGCGACCCAGAAAACGCACGCCGGAGCCGGCCATCGCTTCGAGCCGCCGCCGCTCCGGACCATCCCCCACCACCAGCAATGGCAGGCCGGTGCGGTTGAAGGCTTCAATCACCCGATCGACCCGCTTGTAGGGGACCAGGCGGCCGAGCGAGAGGTAGAAGTCGTCGCGAGGCAGATCCCAGCGGAACCGCTCCACCTCCACCGGTGGATGCAGCACCTCACTGGATCGGCCCCAGCAGCGCTGGATCCGCCGGGCCGTGAAGCGTGAGTTGGCGATCAGATGGTCCACCCGCTGGCTGCTGATCACGTCCCACTGACGCAGCTGGTGCAGTTGCCAGCGCACCAGCGGGCCAAGCGGTCCCCTGGCCAGCCTGGAGCCGGCCAGATAGGCGGGCATCTGGTCCCAGGCGTAGCGCACCGGCGTGTGCACATAGCTGACATGGAGCTGGTCGGGTGCGGTGAGCACCCCTTTGGCCACCAGGTGGCTGCTGCTGATCACCAGCGGATAGCTGGAAAGATCCAGCAGTTCGATCGCCAGGGGCAGCAGGGGCAGGTATTGCTGAACATGGCTGCTGCCCCAGGGCAGTCCCTGGATGAAGGAGGTCTGGATGCGGCGGCCTGCCAACCAGCTCTCTGAGCTCCCGCTTTCCCCATCCACCAGAGCGAACAGCTCCGGGCTGAGCAGGCGGTCCACTTCCCGCACCACCTGCTCGGACCCTCCCACCGAGCGTGGGGTGAACCATTCATGGACGAGCGCGATCCGGCTTGGAAGGGAAGGCATCGCGGCACCGTACGTCGCACCGACGGACCGTGCACGTCACGAATGCTCTCAGCTGATTGCGCTCTTGGGCGCTGATCCGGATGCTGAACGCAGTTCCTGCCCACCATGGCGATTCGCGAACTTCTGGAAGACGCCCTTGACGAACCCTCGATCGGCCTGACCCGTTCGTTCAGCTGGCATGCCACGCCGGTTGGAATCGCGGCGCTCTGGCTGGCCGGGCAGGCCCCAAGCCAGCCCCCCTACGCCGATGCCCTCAAGGAGGGGCTGCTGGTGGGACTGGATCTCAGCCGCGAGGATCGTGAGTTTCACCAGATCCCCAAGGGGTTGGTGCTGCTGTTTCACTCCTGAAGACGGCAGACTTCCCGTCTGCCGCCCGGGAACGTGATGGTCGAGCCGACCGATATCAGCCAGCCTCAGGATCGGCCGGTTTCCTTCTGGCAGACCAAACCCCTCTGGTGTCAGCCCTGGACGATCGTGGCCACCGGTACGGGGGTCAGCCTGGCCAGCTGGCTCCTGCTGCAGCGCTGGTGGATCACCACGCCCGTCGTGGCTGCCGTTCTGCTCTGGTGGTGGCTGTTCCTGGTGCTGGTGCCAGGCAGTTTCGCGGCGGCGGCTGGTTCCCCGGAGCCTGGCTCCGCTGATTGAGATGGTGGTCAATCCAACAGCACGCTTCAGCCCGGTTGGCTTGAGTAATGTGAACAAGGGCCTCCAGCCCACCATTCAGAGCCATTCACCATGAGCTACGAGCCCGGTACCAGTGAGTGCCGGTTGCTGATCGACAGCAAGGAACAGATCGAAGCCGCCCTGGCCAATCTCATTCGGTTGGAGAACACCGACCACATCAGGATGCAACTCCTGGCGGTCTACAACCAACTGGAAGGCCTCCATGATCTGAGACGGGCCCAGCGCCAGAGCACCCCCGAACCGGCCGGGGCCGGCAGGGATGAAACCGGCTGAGGAACGTCTCCAGGGGCATCGGCTGGCAACGGCGACTCCAGCCCGGGCCATCCAGCTCCCGCCGCCAGGCTGAGATCCGCAGCGGCCACACGCCTCCCTGGCGATAGATGATCAGATACCGGTAGTCACAATCTCCGCAGAGAACCGGGGAAGCGACCGGCTCCCCCTGATCCGTGCTGCGCAGAAACCGATTCAGCAATCCCGCCGCTTCGTGGCCTCCCGAACCCCCTCCGGGCGTTGCCGCCGCCAGGCGCAGGGCTGCTCCGGCCGGGTATCCGTTCTCAGGCAGAACCAGGTGCAACGGAGCCCAGCCAGGAAAGCCGAGGAAAGAGAAAACAGCGCGGGTGGCCATGGCCTGCGGCAAGTGAAGGAAGATCCATCCGGTCAGTTCCCGCGGCGTATCAGAGCCCTGCCCATCAACAACTCCCTGTTGCGAGCGCTCGCTTTGCTGAGCCCCCTCGTCCTGCTGGCGGGTGCCGGCAGGCTGGAGTTCTCCAGCCTGCTTCGCGTCGGTGAACCGATCGGCACGGCCGATCAACGCCTCCAGGCCAGCGGCTGGCGCCCGTCACCCCAGCGGCAGCCTGATGACCTGGATCGACAGCGGGCCGGCAATCGCCTGGCCAGTCTGAGCGCCTGCTCCGGTGCGGGCCTGGGCTACTGCCGTTATGACTACAGCCAGGCCCCGTACAGCCTCTCGGTGATCACGACGAACGACTGGCCTGGGTACGACCCTGGCGCCAGGGTGGTTCGCTGGAGCGACGAAACCGACGGCCGGCTGTGGGGACTTTGCCAGCCAGATGGAGCAGGCCAGCTTGTGCCCTGCCAGCCCTGATGACCGGGCCCGATAGGTTTGCTCCTGCGACACCGAGGCGCCATGTCAGAGAACAACACCCGTCCGCCCTGGCTGAACTGGCTTTTCCTGTTGATTTTTCTCTGGAGCAGCTGGCAGCTGGCCGGGTTCTGGTTCCAGCAACTCCACTGAGCTGGCCCGGGTCCTAGGGAAGCAGGGGCCTGCCTTCCTCGCCCAGATCAAGGGCCAGTGCCAGTTGGCCCAGCAGCACGGCGGCGGCCTGGGGTTGGGTGAGGCCATGGCTGCCTGCGGCCTCGACCCATTGCCGGCACCGATGGCTGAGCAGGTCCAACTCCGGTGCTCCGGCCCTCAGCGCCTGGAAAGCCTGGGCCAGGGGGGCATCGCCAGGATGGGCGGGGCCACCGGCCACGATGTACTGGTTGCCATCGCTGCCGGAATAGAGCAGGGAGCCGCGGGGACCCCGCAGGGGGGCCGTGGCCGGCAGGCAGGCAGGATCGGGGGTGGGCTCGGACATGGCCGAATCGATGGGCGGTGGTTCAGCCGTAGGGGTAGGCGTTCGGAACGTAGAACTGCTCGTTCATCGGCGGCCGCTGGTAATCGCCACCACTCTTGCGTGGAGGCAGCTCAATCGCAGCCGGGGTCATGTCTTCGTAAGGCACCTTGCTGAGCAGATGGCGGATGCAGTTCAGCCTTGCCCGTCGCTTGTCGTCGGCTTCGACGGTGAACCAGGGGGCTTCGGGGATGTTGGTGTGGGCGAACATCTGGTCCTTGGCTTTGGAGAACTCCAGCCAGCGATCCCTTGATTCGAGATCCATGGGGCTCAGTTTCCAGCGGCGGGCAGGATCGTCAATGCGCGATTGAAAGCGAAGTTCCTGCTCTTCATCACTCACCGAAAACCAATACTTGAGCAGAACGATGCCTGAATTCACCAGCATCCGCTCGAACTCTGGGCAGGACTTCATGAACTGATCAACCTGCTCATCAGTGCAGAAGCCCATCACCCGCTCAACGCCGGCCCGGTTGTACCAGCTGCGGTCGAACAGAACCAACTCACCGGCGGAGGGGAAATTCTCCACGTATCGCTGGAAATACCACTGGGTTTTCTGCTGGTCGGAAGGGGTACCCAGTGCCACGACCTTGCAGCCACGGGGATTCATCGGCTCGGTGATTCGCTTGATCGTTCCCCCTTTGCCGGCCGCATCACGGCCTTCGAACAGCAGGATCATCCGGAATCCGGTGTGCTTGATCCAGTACTGCATCTTGACCAGCTCGATCTGCAGACGCTCGAGCTCTGTTTCGTAGAACTTCTTGCTCAGCCGTTTCTGGCCGCCATGAGGCGGGGCTCCGGCCGGGCCCTCCTCCAGGTCGTCGAGCAGGGCGGTGGGGTGATAGCGATCGTTCAGCCCATTGGTGCCAAGGGCACTCTCAGCCTTGGATTTCTTGGCCTCCTTGGCCTTCTTGCCATCTTTTCCCTTGCCCATTCACTCAACCCTGCTCGACTTGGTTGTCCCACCCTTAGTGGGATTCGGGCCGATTGACGGCTCGATTGATACAGATTTCGAGACCCCTTGCTGCCGGGCCTCCGGGCGCATCTCGATGGAGTGGCCGGTGAGGCTGACGCAGAAGCCGCTGGATTGGGTCGCCGGCTGAGGCGAGCCCAGCCGCAGGTCACCACCGTGGGCCCGGGCGACCCGCTGGGCGATCGCCAGGCCAAGGCCACAGTGCCCGTGGCCGCCGCGGGCTGAGTCGAGCCGCTGGAACGGCATCAGCGCCTCGGAACGCTGCCCTTCAGCGATCCCCTCCCCCCTGTCCCAGATCTGCAGCTCGAAGCCATCGTCCTGCCAGGGCAGCAGCCGCAGCAGAACCGGTGGCTGGCCATAGCTGAGGGCGTTGTCGATCAGGTTGGCCACGGCCCGGCCCAGGGCAATCGGCTGGATCGAGGCGGTCAGCGGCGTGAGCTCGAGTTCCACCGGCTGACCGTCGTAGCGGGCGGCCAGTTCGGCCAGAAAATCCTGCAGGGGCACCTCCACCGCCAGCTCGGTGCCGCCGCCGCCGGCGAACAGCAGAAACTGGCCGGTGATCTGCTCGAGGTCATCGAGGTCGGCTTCAGCCTTCTCCCGTGCCTCGGCACCGAGCCCACCCAGGGACAAGCGCAGACGCAGGCGGGTCAGGGGGGTCTTGATGTCGTGGGCGATGCCGGCCAGCATCGTGGCCCGCTCCTGCTCGCTGATCGAGAGCCTCTCCAGCATCGCGTTGAAATGGCGGGTGAGGCGACGCACTTCCGGAGCGCCCCGCTGGGGCAGGGGGTTGGGCTCGCTGACCCGACCGACGCCGCCGAGCGCTTTCTCCAGCTGCTGCAGGGGCCGTTGCACCTCCAGCAGCAGGAACAGGGCGGCGGCCACCACGCTGCCGCTGACCAGGGAGAGGCTGACCAGCAGCGGATCCGGCGGCCAGCCCAGCTGGGGCCTGATTCCGGCGTAGAGCCAGACGGGCTCCAGGGGCGAAGCCAGTTCGATCCAGACGCCGCGGGCCTCCCCCGGGGTGGGAACGACCTGGGGACAGCGCGGCAGTCGGCGACAGAGTTCGTATCGCAACTGCTTCGCCTGAACCTCCAGTCGGCCGTCATGGCCGAGGCCGAGGAATCCGTTGGCTGGATCCGGTGCGGGCGGTTCACCCACCCCCAGCTGCAGCCCGCTCAACACCGACACCGCGGCCGGTGGAAAACGCTCCAGCGCCAGTTCCGCCAATCGCAGGTTGAGGGCAACCTGGGGACCCATCTGGGCCACCTGGGCCTGGCCGATCCGGGTTCCGAGCAAAGCCTGAAGCAACACGAGGCTGATCCCCCAGCCGCCCAGCGCGAAGCCCCCCAGCCGCAGCAGGAGGGCAGCCGAGCGAAAGGAGCCGACCATCGCTCAACGGCTCCGTGGGGCGCCGTCGGGAACGAACACGTAGCCATAGCCCCAGACGGTCTGCAGGTAGCGGGGACGGCTGGGGTCGGGTTCGATCAGGCGCCGCACCCTCGAGACCTGCACATCCATGCTGCGGCTGTCGGTCTCGCTGGAGGGGCCCCGGGCCAGTTCGATCAGGCGCTCCCGCGAGAGCGGGCGGTGGGGATGCTGCACGAAGGCGGCCAACAGGCTGAATTCGCCGCTGGTGATCGTCACGGCCTCCCCATCCCGCTCCAGGGTGCGGGCGGAGAGATCCAGGCTGTTCACACCGAAGCGCACCACTTCCCCGTCCGCCAGCGGGGTGCCGGCCGGAAGGCTGCCGCGCCGACGCAGCACCGCTTCGATCCGGGCGGTGAGCTCCCTGGGCAGGAACGGCTTGGCCAGGTAGTCGTCGGCGCCCTGCTCCAGGCCGATGATCCGGTCGACGGCCTCGGCCCTGGCGGTGAGCATCACCACCGGCAGGTCATCGCCGCCATCCCGCAGACGGCGCAGCAGGGTGAGGCCATCGTCGCCCGGCAGCATCAGATCCAGCACGAGCAGATCGGGGCGCTGGAACTCCAGGCGGGCCACCAGCTGGCGGCCATCGGTGAGGCAACGCACCTCGTAGCCCTGCTCGGTGAGGTGGGTGCCGAGCAGCTGCCGCAGCTCCGGGTCGTCATCCACGACCCAGATGGTGTGAGATCGGCTCATGGCAAAGAGGCGTGGATCATCGCTGCTTGAACTGTATGGAGGGAGGCTCGATGGCCCAGGATTGATCCTGCCCTGGCGAGCGCCTGGAACTGTCCAGCCATGACTGGCAGCCTCACCAGTCGGATCCGGTCATGGTTCTGCCACCCAGCACACGCATCGATGCCGCAACCCGCTGGCCTCCTCTCCATAGGGTGAGCCCATGCCCCCTGTCTCCCCGTCGCCCCACCTGTTCGGCAGCGGCCCTGCCGTGGCCGGCGGTCTGCTGGCGCTGGCCATGCAGCTGCTGATCGGCGGCAGCCTGACGCCAGGCCCCGCCCAGGCCCAGGACTCCCGGCTGCTGGAGCGCTACGAGAAGCGCCTGGAAAACTGGTTTCACCGGATCGATCGCAACGGCGATGGCCGGCTCAGCCCATTCGAGAGCAAGGGCTATCCCTTTCTGGAGATGAACTTCGAGAGGCTCGACTCCACGGGTCGGGGATATCTGCTGCCCCAGGATCTGGCTCCGGCCAACAACCACTTCCTCGGCGAACGGCTTCGCAAGAGCTTCCAGCGGGCCGACCGGGATGGCAATGGTCAGTTGAGCCAGGCGGAAGCGGCCTCCTTCCCCTGGCTGGCAAAGCGCTTCAGCGAGATGGACCGTGACCGGAACGGCAACGTCAGCCTGGAGGAGTTCTGGGACTTTCGCCGTTCGCTTTCCCCCCGCCCTTAGGACTTCACGGCTCATGGCGATCCGGGCGGCGGATCTGGACAAAAGCCCAGAGCATCCGGGCCAGTTCCAGCGGCACGCCCAGCACGCTGCCCAGGCCGGGCATGCCCAGCCTCAGGATCCGGAAGACGCCATTGGCCAGCAGCAGCAAGGCGGCGATCGCCAGGCTCACCACCAGCAGGATGGCAAAGGTCTGGGCCAGGCCGGCGGCCAGCAGCAGGATCCCCTCGCCGATCCTCGAGATGGCCTTGATCAGGGTGCTGATCACCTTGCTCACCACCAGCAGTGAGTCGATCCGGGCGGGCAACTGCAGCAAGGCCACCAGCACACCGCTGCCGACCGCGATGTTGAGCAGGGAGAAGAGGGCTTCCCGCCAGGGCGAGCGGCTGCGACGCTTGCGAAACACCTTCCGGGCGGGGAGTGGTTTGAAGGCCGGCTCGCTGAGGCGATTCATGGCGTGATCCCCAGACCCCGGCTGCTGTCCATCGGTTCCGGATCAGACATCGAGGCTGTAGCCGGCGCCCCGCATCCAGCGTTCGAACTCGATCAGCACCAGTTCATTGGGGCAGTCCACCAGGCTGAGCCCTTCTACCGTGCAATCCCCCTGGCCGCCATGGTGAAGCGACAGGTGAAAGTTCCTGCCGCTCAGGCCGCACACCTCCGGATCGCTGCGCACGACGACATCCAGGCAGGCTCCTAGGCGACTGACGCGGCGTCGCAGTTCCGACCAGCTTTTCGTCATCGTCCGTCTGCAGTGGGCCCGGAGCCCGAGGCCCCCATGCAGGAGTCTGGCCCCGGTGGAACCCGCGTCAACGGCGCAGTGCTGAAGGCCTGTCTCAAGGATTGGGTTCCGCTGGGCTGAGCGGGACCGTGGGGACGGCGGCTGGACTGGGCGATGGGGCCGTCGGCCGCCGTGGCAGCGGAACCATCAGGCTGATCGAAGCGGTGACGGCCAGGGCCGTCGCAGCCGCCAGGGGGGAGAACAACCGTTGGCGCAGGGGGATGCGCTCCAGAATCTCCCGTTTTGGCAGCGGTCGCTCCGCAGGCAGCTTGAAACCGAGCTGAACCCGTGGATCGAGCCGCAGCTGATCCAGGCAGCGAACGAGATCGGAGAGCTCGGCGTCATCGAGGCTGAGTTCCAGGGGGTGTGTGTCGGGCTGGCTGCTGAACAGGCGCAGGCGATGGCAGCGCCCAGCGCCGCTCTCCCGCACCGGTTCGATCTGAACCGGACCCGCATCGGCTCCGAAGCGGCGTGGGACGCCGCTGAGCAGGTGGCGGGCATAGGGAAGCACCACATCCAGCAGGGCCAGGAGGTGCTCCCGTTTTCCCTCCAGCTCGGTGTGGCCCGCCAGGGCCAGCTGCCAGCCGGAGAGGATGCCGATCACGTTCTCGGCCTGGCCGGCTGAAAGGTCCGGCAGGCCGTCGAGTCTGAGTCGGCAGCTGGTCTGCTCGAAGCGGTGGCTCACTTTCATGCCGAGGCGTCCATCAGGCTGGCTTTGAGGCGATCGAAGCCGCCCCTGCCGGCCCCGAAGGCGAGGCCGTGGATCAACTGGAGCCGCAACGCCGGACCCTCCTTCGGGTCGAGCAGCTTCTGAACCCCACCGCGGCGGGGATTGAGCCGCTCCCGGATCAGTTCATCCAGCCGCTTCTGGAACAACCCCCAGCGCTCGGCCGTGACCTGGGCGGGTTCGGCGGAAGAGAGCAGCTGACGCAGCATCGGATAGAGGCGGTCGGCAAGGGCGCAGAGCAGGGAGATCAGGGCATCGGTTTCGGGTTCGCTCAGTTCACCACGCCGGCAGGCGAGCCTCAGGGGGTTGTAGCAGCGCCGTTTCCAGAGCTCGACCCGGTTGGGGAAGAGATCGTTGAAGCCGAGTTGCCCTGCCATCGACAGCATCGCTTCGCCGCCGTTGAGATCGAGGGCCTCGACGGTGAGCAGCATCAGATCCAGCCGCTCAAGACCCCGGCGGGAGATTCCGGAATGGCGATCAGGCTTGGTCAATCGGTCTTGGGCCATGGCTGCGATGATGCCAGCGCCGGAGCCGATCCGTCACCTCTTCCGCTTGCCATGCCCCCCAGCTCCTCCCCGGTTGATCCATCCAGGGCACCCGATCTGCGCCAGCTGGTGCGTGACATTCCAGATTTTCCCAAGCCCGGCATCCTCTTCCGCGACCTGACGCCGCTGATGCGTGATCCCCACGGCTGGCGCGAGGTGATGCGGCAGCTTGCCCTGGTCTGCGAGCGGGTCGAACCCGACCTGATCGTCGGCATCGAGTCGCGGGGGTTCATCGTCGGCACGGCCCTGGCCACGGTGGTGGGGCTGGGTTTTGTGCCGGTGCGCAAGCCGGGCAAGCTTCCCGGGGAACTGTGTGGGGTCGATTACGACCTGGAGTACGGCAGCGATCGCCTCGAGATCCAGCACGATGCCCTGGCCGGAGAGCCACGGGTGCTGATCGTCGACGATCTGCTGGCCACCGGAGGCACCGCTGCGGCCTGTGCTCACCTGGTGGAACTGGCCGGCGGCCAGCTTTGCGGCTATGGCTTCGTGGCTGAGTTGGCCGGCCTGGGGGGGCGTCAGCGGCTGCCTGGGGACCATCCGGTTGAATCCCTGATCGTCTACGCCTGATCCTTCAGGGCTGTGATTCTTGCCAGGCCAGGACAAGATCCAGTTGCTCCAGGCTGATCAGCCCGAAACGCCACAGGATCACCGGCAGGGGGGCCTGCTCCAGCCGTGCCTGCCTGATGCCGAGTTCGAGGGCTCTCTGGGTGAGGCCCAGCTCGCGCTGCAGGTAGGCCACGAGCGCCGATGGCGGCTCCGGCTGGGGTGAGCTGCTGATCACCATGACGCCGGGACCAGGCAAAGGGGGCCTCACTCTGACCAGCGGCTGAGCAGCTGGCAAGGGCCCAGGCTCATCGCTTTCAGACTCAGCCGGCGCAGGGGGGGCAGCCGGCGCAGCAGGGCCAGGACCAGGCGCCTCAAGCCGAGCGGCAGGGGCTGACGGTTCGAGAACAAGCGCACCATCAGATCGGTGATCAGCAGGGTGAGCAACACATCTCCCCAGCGCCGGATCGCATAGGCCCGGCCGATCGCGGCCAGGCCCAGCCGTCCCCTGGCCACCCGCTCAGCCTGCCGCCGCAGCACGCGCACATCCCGCCAGCAGAGGTTCAGGCCCTGGCCGCCGACGGGGTGGCAGCGATGCATGGTTTCACCCACCAGGACGGTGTTGCCGCGCTGGAAGCCACGGGCCAGCTCCAGGGCAACCGGAAAGGCGCGGGGGGCATCGAGTAGGGCATCCACCTGGAACCGGTCAGGCAGGGCCCCGGCCAGGCTGTCGAGGAAGGCGGCCGGATCCAGGCTTTCGAGCAGCCGCAGACGCCCGGCGGGGGCACTCCAGACCAGCTGGTGGTGGTCGCCACCCAGGGGAAGAACGGCGAACGGCCCCTCGGCGCGGAACAGTTCCCAGGCCTGGTCGGCCGCTGAGCCGCGCAACCGCACCTGCACGCTCAGGCAGGCCTGGTGGTAGGGAAGCCGCCACTGGCCGATGCCCAGGGCGGTACGGCTGGGGGAGGCGCTTCCGTCGGCGGCCACGATCAGGTCGACAGGTGTTGCGTCGGGGACGATGGCCTGCGGGTTGCCCAGGTTCAGCCGGATCGCTGGATCGGCTTTCAGCCGCTCCAGCAGCAGTTCCATCAGCGGCCTGTGCTGGAGCACCCAGCCCACCGCTTCGCCGCCCTGGAGGCCTTGAGCGGCCCTGCCGAGATCGGAGCCATCAAACGGGACCCGCTCGGCCAGCTCCAGATCGCAGAGCTGCAGGAAGCGGAACGGCACCAGGTCCGCGGCCAGCGGATTCCAGAGCTGCAGCTCGGAGAGCAGCAGCCGGCTGGAATGGCTGAGCGCGTAGGCGCGGCCGCGGGCCAGCAACTGCTCAGGGGGCAGGGGGTCGTCCAGTTCCACCTCCCAGCCCACGCTGGCGAGGGCGAGGGCGGCGAGGGCACCGGTCGGGCCCGCACCCCGAACCCTGGCCACCAGGGGTGAACGCATCAGCAACCGATCCCGGCCATCAGGCACGCCATCAAAAAGCCGCAACAGAATTCTGTTGCGGCGGAGAGGTTGACCGAGACAGGGACAGCGCCGTGAAGGGTCGGGAAAACCGGCCGACCTCAGCCGATGCCGAGCAGTCCGCGGGTGAAGGCTTCACCGCCGAGGGCGAATTCGGTGGCCAGCAGGGCAATGAATCCGAGCATGGCCATGCGGCCATTCAGCTTTTCGGCACGCTCGTGGAAGCCCCAGCCCTGGTCAGCGGCCACCACTTCCATCCGTGGCTCGGTGGCGAAGGCATTGAGACGGCCGCCGTCTTCGGTTGTGACGGTGGCTCCACGGATGGCGGCGCGATCAGCGGCTGGAGCGAAGGTGGTGGCTTGGGCCATGGGAGCTTCGTGGGGTGGGATGACAGAAATGTAACACATTGTTTCGCTTCGTAACGCAAGTCTGGCAGATTCAGCGCAGCCGGCGCAGGCAGAGCTCCTCGAAGGCTGGCCTCAGTAAGTAGGGATACTCACCCACCCAGAGTTTCAGGGCCGGAATCCAGGCATCACTGAGGGCTCCGATCCTGGAGAAATCAGGGCGCTCGCTCAGCACAAGGCAGCGGATCGTCATCCCCCGGCGGATCAGCTTGTGCTTCTTGTCCATCGGGAACCGCACCTGGCCCAGGTAACCCTCGTCGTCTTCCAGCTCCAGGCAGAGCCAGGTACGCCGGTTCTCCACCAGTTCAAGGCGGCCGCTCTTGTCGGCCTGTTCGTTGCGTTGCTCGATCCGCTCCCGCGTGAACAGATCAGCCACTTCCCCCTCGAAGATCGCCCCGGCTGGAAAACGGCGCAGGGTGGAATTGCGTCGGCCGGCTTCGAGGATCGGGCCCCAGAGGATGTAAAGCAGAAAAACGAAGCCCGCCACCAGCCAGACCGGGCCGAAGCGATAGGAGAACTGGCTCTGGGCCACCAGCAGGGCCAGCACCCCGCCGATCACGGAGATCAGCACCCGCTGGAGGATCTTGCCCGGATCACCGCTGCAGGCATTGAACTGGGGGCCGGTGGCCACCGCCGGAATCAGGCGCTGCAACTCGCCGGGCTTGAGGGGAATCAGCATCGCAACAGCATCGATTCAGAGCAGGCGTTTCAGAGCAGGCGTTCGAGGCCGTAGACCAGGTTCTGCAACTGCCGAACCCGGCGCACCGTGAGCAGCACCCCCGGCATGTAGGCCGAGCGCTCGATCGTGTCGTGCCGCAGGGTATAGGTTTCGCCCGGCCCGCCGAACATCACTTCCTGATGGGCCACCAGCCCAGGCAGCCGCACGGAATGCAGCCGCAGGCCGCTGCTCCGCAGGCCGCCGCGACAACCGGCCAGGCTCTCGTGCTCCTCCACCTGGGGGGCGTTGAACGTCTTGCCGAGCTCCTCGATCAGCTCGGCGGTTTTCAGGCAGGTGCCACTGGGGGCATCGGCCTTGCGGTTGTGGTGCAGTTCGGTGAGTTCGGCGAAGTCGTAGAAGCGGGCGGCGGCAGCTGCAGCCTGCTGGAGCAGCACCATCCCCACCGAGAAATTGGGGATCACGGCACCGCCGATGCCGGCTTTCTCGGCAAAGGCAGCCAGATCGGCCAGCTGGCTGGGGCTGAGCCCGGTGGTGCCGATCACCGGATGCACGCCGTAGGCGATCGCGGCGCGGGTGTGCTCGTAGACCACCTTCGGGTGGGTGAAATCCACCAGCACCGCGCCATGGGGCTGGCTGCGAACCGCCTGGCTGGCCTGGCAGAGCGTTCCCTCCAGATCGGCGCTGATCGCCACCTCCAGCTCCCCCAGCCCGAGCTCAAGCCCCACATCAGCGCCCTGCTTCTCCGCCGTGGTGTCGATCGCCCCCACCAGGGCGCAATCCGGCGCGGCAACCACGGCCTTCACCACCTCCGCCCCCATGCGGCCCAGGGCGCCGGCCACCACCACGGCGATCGGGGCGGCCGCTTGCCCCGGGGCAGCCGGCGTGGCGGGGTCCTCCAACGTGGCGGCCATGGTGGTTCTCGATCAACACAGGTGAGCTGAGCCTATGGCCGCCGACTGCCACGGCACCTTTCGCGGCCTGCAGGCTGGGCCCCAGAAGCCGCGCCCCCACAGCAACCTTCGTAAGCTGCTCTGCACTGCCCTCCACCTCCGCGCCGATGTTCACGCAGGTCCGCTCCGCCAGCCGCCGGGTCAACCCTGCCGATTGCGCCCTCCCTGCCGGCAGCGACGGCCGCGCCGTGATGAAAGCGGTGTATGTGGTGCTGGAACCCCAGTACCAGAACGCCCTCACAACGGCGGCTGTCAGCCTGAATGAGCACAATCCCGCCCTGGCGGTGGAGCTGAGCGGCTACCTGATCGAGGAGCTGCGCAATCCGGAGAACTACGCCGCCTTCTGCGCCGATGTGGCGGCCGCTGATGTGTTCATCGCCTCGTTGATCTTCATTGAGGATCTGGCCCAGAAGGTGGTTGAGGCGGTGGCGCCCCACCGCGACCGGCTCAAAGCGGTGGTGGTGTTCCCCTCGATGCCGGAGGTGATGCGGCTCAACAAGCTGGGCACCTTCTCGATGGCTCAGCTGGGCCAGAGCAAGAGCGCCATCGCCAGCTTCATGAAGAAGCGGAAGGAGGCCAATGGGGCCGGCTTCCAGGACGCGATGTTGAAGCTGCTCAACACCCTGCCCACCGTTCTCAAGTATCTGCCGGTGGAGAAGGCGCAGGATGCCCGCTCCTTCATGCTCAGTTTTCAGTATTGGTTGGGGGGAACGCCGGACAACCTGCGCAACTTTCTGTTGATGCTGGCCGACAAATATGTTTTCCCCCGCAGCGACAGCGGCCGGCCGCTGCTGGAGGTGGCTGAACCGGTGGTGTTCCCGGATCTGGGCATCTGGCACCCGATGGCGCCGGGGATGTTCGAAGACCTCAGGGAATATCTGAACTGGAGTGCCAGCCGCGCCGACCTGAGCGAGAAGGCCAGGGGCGGCCCGGTGATCGGCCTAGTGCTGCAGCGCAGCCACATCGTCACTGGCGATGAGGCCCACTACGTGGCGGTGATTCAGGAACTGGAATACCGCGGCGCCACCGTGATTCCGGTGTTCTGCGGCGGGCTGGATTTCAGCAAGCCGGTTGCCGCCTTCTTCTACGACCCGCTCAACCCTGAGCAGCCGATTGTGGATGGGGTGGTGAGTCTCACCGGCTTCGCCCTGATCGGCGGCCCGGCCCGTCAGGACCATCCCCGCGCCATCGAGGCGCTCTCCAGGCTCAACCGGCCCTACATGGTGGCCCTGCCGCTGGTGTTCCAGACCACCCAGGAATGGGAGGAGAGCGATCTGGGCCTGCACCCGGTGCAGGTGGCGCTGCAGATCGCCATCCCCGAGCTGGATGGCGCCATCGAGCCGATCGTGCTCAGCGGCCGCGACGATGCCACCGGCAAGGCCCACACCCTGCAGGACCGGGTGGAGGCGATCGCCGAGCGGGTGATCCGCTGGGCTTCGCTGCGCACCAAGCCCCGCCTCGCCAAGAAGCTGGCGATCACGGTGTTCAGCTTCCCGCCCGACAAGGGCAATGTGGGCACCGCCGCCTACCTCGATGTGTTCGGCTCGATCCACCGGGTGCTGCAGGAGATGAAGCAGAAGGGCTACGACGTTCAGAACCTGCCGCGTGATTCCAAGGCGCTGATGGAGGCGGTGATCAACGATCCTGAGGCGCTGGAAGGTGCACCGGAGCTGGCGATCGCCCACCGCATGAGCGTGGAGGAATACGAGCGGCTCACCCCCTATTCCGAGCGGCTGGAGGAGAACTGGGGCAAGCCCCCCGGCAACCTCAACAGTGATGGCACCAACCTGCTGATCTACGGCCGCCACTTCGGCAACGTGTTCGTGGGGGTGCAGCCCACCTTCGGCTACGAGGGCGATCCGATGCGGCTGCTCTATTCACGCAGCGCCAGCCCCCACCACGGCTTCGCCGCCTATTACACCTATCTGGAGAAGGTGTGGGGCGCCGACGCGGTGCTGCACTTCGGCACCCACGGCTCGCTGGAGTTCATGCCCGGCAAGCAGATGGGCATGAGCGACACCTGCTATCCCGATTCGTTGATCGGCGCCCTGCCGAACCTCTATTACTACGCGGCCAACAACCCTTCGGAGGCCACGATCGCCAAGCGGCGGGGTTATGCCGCCACGATCAGCTACCTCACACCTCCGGCCGAGAACGCCGGCCTCTACAAGGGCCTCAAGGAGCTGGGTGAGCTGGTGGGCTCCTACCAGCAGCTGCGTGAGAGCAGCCGGGGGGTGCAGATCGTGAATGCGATCGTGGAAACGGCCCGCCAGTGCAATCTCGACAAGGACGTTACCCTGCCGGAGGGCGAGGCTGCCCAGCTCGACCTTGACGGCCGCGACGGCGTGGTGGGGGCGGTGTACCGCCAGCTGATGGAGATCGAGAGCCGGCTGCTGCCCTGCGGCCTGCACACGATCGGCAAACCCCCCACCGCCGAGGAGGCGATCGCCACCCTGGTGAGCATCGCGGCGCTGGAGCGCCAGGAGGAGGGCTACCGCAGCCTGCCGGCCCTGCTGGCCGAGAGCATCGGCCGCACCATCACCGATGTCTACAAGAGCAACGACGCCGGCGTGCTGGCGGATGTGGAGCTCAACCAGACGATCACCGAGGCCTGCCGCAAGGCCGTGGCCTCGATGGTGCGCTCCGTCACCGGCACCGATGGCCGCGTCAATCTGCGCGGCAACTTCGGCTGGTTCTTCGCCCTGCTGGAGCGCTTCGGGATGCGTCTGCCCAGCCCCTGGCTGAGCGCCTGTCGGGCAGCGGGTTTTCCTGCCGTGGATGTCGCCGAGCTCGACAACCTGTTCGGCTACCTGCGCTTCTGCCTGGAGCAGATCTGCGCCGACATGGAGATGGAGAGCCTGCTGCGGGCGCTTGATGGCGAATACGTGATTCCCGGCCCCGGTGGCGATCCGATCCGCAACCCGGGCGTGCTGCCCAGCGGCAAGAACATCCACGCCCTCGACCCCCAGGCGATCCCCACCCGCGCCGCGATCGCGGCGGCCAAGGTGGTGGTGGATCGGTTGATCGAACGCCAGAAGGCCGAGCAGGGCACCTGGCCGGAAACGATCGCCTGCGTGCTCTGGGGCACCGACAACATCAAGACCTACGGCGAATCGCTGGCCCAGATTCTCTGGTTCATCGGCGTGCGGCCCGTGCCCGATTCGCTCGGGCGGGTGAACAAGCTGGAGCTGATCTCGCTCGAAGAGCTGGGCCGTCCCCGCATCGACGTGGTGGTGAACTGCTCCGGGGTGTTCCGCGATCTGTTCATCAACCAGATGGGCCTGATCGACCAGGGCGTGAAGATGGCGGCTGAGGCCGAGGAGCCCCTGGAGCTCAACTTCGTGCGCAAGCACTCCCAGGAGCAGGCGGCGGCCCAGGGCATCAGCTTGCGGGAGGCGGCCACCCGGGTGTTCTCCAATGCCAGCGGCAGCTACAGCTCGAACGTGAACCTGGCGGTGGAGAACAGCACCTGGGAAGAGGAGGGCGAGCTGCAGGAGATGTACCTCTCGCGCAAAACCTTCGCCTTCAACGCCGACAACCCCGGTGAGATGAACCAGAACCGGGAAGTGTTCGAATCAGCGATGAAAACCGCCGATGTCACCTTCCAGAACCTGGATTCCGCTGAGATTTCGCTTACCGATGTGAGCCACTACTTCGATTCCGATCCCACCAAGCTGATTGCCGGCCTGCGCGACGACGGCAAAGCCCCAACCAGTTACATCGCCGACACCACCACCGCCAATGCCCAGGTGCGCAGCCTGAGTGAAACGATCCGGCTCGATTCGCGCACCAAGCTGCTCAACCCCAAGTGGTATGAGGGCATGCTCAATTCCGGCTACGAGGGAGTGCGCGAGGTGGCCAAACGGCTCAACTTCACCCTGGGCTGGAGCGCCACCAGCGGCGCCGTGGATAACTTCGTGTATGAGGAGGCCAACGACACCTTCATCAACGACGAGGAGATGCGCAAGCGGCTGATGGAGCTCAACCCCCACAGTTTCCGCCGCATCGTGGGCACCCTGCTGGAAGTGAATGGCCGCGGCTACTGGGAAACCAGCGAGGAGAACATCGCCCAGCTGCAGCAGATCTACCAGGAGATCGAAGACCGGATTGAAGGGGTGACGCAAGGCTGATGGCCTTAGCCCCCTGGGGCAGGAGAAGAGCAGTTCGCGCTGTGAGCAGATTACTCCGGATCTGGTGAACTTCAGTGGCCTGAACGCTTGCCATCACCTGGCCCAATGAGCTCAGGCGGAAACCAGAAACATCCCGATCGCGGCTCAGATGAATGGCATTGTTAGTTTGCGTCATGGCAGACACCCAAAAGCTCGCCAACCTCTGCCTTTAGAACGATCAGGTCCGAGTAGACAAGTCCGAAAACCGCATCGTCATCAACTGCTCCATAATCATGAGCAAGCAGATTTCGGAAATCAACGATCGCACGAGAATTAGATATTGAACAAAACAGCCTTTCGTCGAGGGCGCTGACCCTTCTAAGTGCCTCACCAATGATGATGAACTCTCGCTCGACAGCGGATCTTACGGCACGCTTACTTCGGTACTCATCCAGCGAGATGCCGCTCATTACGTCTTCAATAGAGTTGCATGCATCAAGGATATCCTGCAAATATGCAGATAGATCACGCGCCATAAACCAGCTTCTTTGTTCGATCAATCTCGCCAGCAATAATTTTGTTCTTCACCGCTCCCTTCATCACCAAGTCAACGTCGGATTGGAAGATGTTCCTAAACGCCTCGCGAGCGTCAAGAAAGACATGGAAGCGCTTGGTTATTTCTAATGGGCCAAACTCAACCAGAAGGTCAATATCACTTTCTCCAGGTCTGAAGTCCTCTCTCAAGGCTGAGCCAAAGACAAACAGACGCTCAATCCCGTATCGCTGGCAAGCAGCGGCGATCTCCTCTAGCTTCTCGTCAATTTGGACTGACATGACTCACCTCCATGATCCATTGTACCCAGAAACCCAGGGAGTCCACCAAGAGACCCTGCACTGAGGGCTTAGCAACGTCTAACGCTCACACTCACCTGCGAGCTTATTCTGAATGGAGAAACAGCCCTTGAATGGTGGCGAGTCAGGTACAGTCTGATGTTGGATGGCTTTCGTGCAGCAAACTAGTTCAGTGAGTTGATATTTGCGAGAGAAGCAATGTGGCCAAGGTATACCTATGGCAGTGGTCGCTTGCCGTGGTGCATTTGGAGGACAAGCTTGAAATAATCTATGATTATACGCAGGAACTGTCATGATATCTTTTGAGGCAGAGCCAAGCTATTAGCTTGCCAGGAATAAGTTAGGTCTTAAATACATTGCCACAGTGGATGCATCGGCGAAACTGATCAACAGCAAAGTTGGCTAGTAGGCCTCCTATTACGGCGCCAGGAACAGTTCCGGCTATTCCACCCAATGGACCCGCAACAATACCAACTCCTCCACCAAACCAAGCGCCACCTACGGCTCCAGCTGCAGCTGCCACTCCACGCGTGACCATGCTTTCTGGATTATTATTGTCAAACATTCGATTACAATTTGGGCAACTAATATCCGCCATATTTGAAAACAGTTTAGAATTTTCTCTCAAATCATACACCGTTCGATTTGTTTTGCTAGTTGTCCTTGATACCAAGCTTTTCAGTCCATCCAACGCTGCCCTTGAGTGGCAGGCAGGGAGTCGAGGGAGGCGCAGCAAAGAGCTGGTGGTGGCCTGTCCACTCGAGGGGCTTGTTAGGCAGCTGCTTTAAACGCCTTTTCCAGGAAAGCAACGATAAATTCTCGATGCTTGGAAGCATCCGCTGGTGTAAGACGTAGCCTGTAGCGCCCCCACCTTGAGTCGTAATCCATAACATCTAGACCCGAGTCATCAAGCTCGGCCTGCGTTTCTTCTGACTTTTCTAGGCGGACTTCAAGACGAAGCCAGTCCTTTTTAGGCCGAAAGATGACAAAGTTATTTGGCTGGCCTCCTTTGGCAATCCCAATATAGAACTTGTTGTACTTTAACTCTAAACCCGAGTCGAAGGCTTTGACGAGTTTAAGGATCTCATCGGCCATTGCTAGCGTTTGCTTGCTTGCACGAGCTTCCCAGAACGACCTATCTGTGACGGCTTGGACCTCTTCATCTTCATCCACTAATCCCAAGCGAACCTCGTCAAGCACCTTTGTGCAAACCAGAGAGACCGCCTCGCCAAGCTGAATAGCGTTTAGCTGAATAGCCACCAATGGGATTGAGCCATTGAAAAGCCCGATGACATTCAGGAATCTTGTTGTTATATCCTCGGCTACGATAACAGCTGTGTGTTCGTACTGGGGATAGCGCTTCCGCTCAATGTCCCAGTATTCAATGGTGCGAATGATATGCGCTTCGTCGGTTTTGCCGAGTTGGATCTCAACCTCATACCTGCGGTTGCTATCTCCTTCTTGGAGGAGAAGATCAAGTCTTCCCGCCCTGGGCTGCGGCCTTTCGCGATCCTTCAAAACAAGGTCGCCTAGGGAGACTCTGGAAATCCCAGCCGAATCGCGGGACAATGGGTCTGTAATCGCGCTCCAGGACAAGTTTGATGGGCGGCAAGCAGCTCGGATTCACTGATTACGAGCAGACCACAGCCAAAAAGCGCACCAAGCGCGAG